>JANOVS010000270.1:0-1696 GCA_031417515.1 Hyphomicrobiales bacterium | reverse complement strand
ACCGTCGAACGCCCGACAGGCTGATCGACCAGCCTAGCGGCCCGGAAAGCGGCTTGCTGGCGCGATGAAAGCGAAGGCGTCACCCCAAGTCCCGCCCGGCCCTGAAGCCCTTGCAGGCGGCTCACTGGCGCGCCTCGTCGTCGCCGCCATCGCCAGCGGCCAAGGACCGCGCCAAAGCGCCCTGCGCGCCGCTCTGTGGCCCGTCTTGGCCGTCGTCATGCCCGAACACTTCGGCCATGATTGCCCGCGCCCGGTCGGGGCTGATACGCGGTCTTTCAGGCTCTTGGCGAACGATCATCGGGGCAGGCTTGGGCTTCGGTCGCGCGGCGATGATGATGCGCCATAGCGCCCCTGCATCCGGCTTCAGAAGCCGCCCGTTTCCGCTTCGTGGCCCAGACCGCTGGTAATCGGCCCAAGCCGCCCGGACCTCGCCATGCGAACACGTTTCCAGAACGTCGATCCAGCCTTGAATCTCGCAAGCCCTGACCACATCGGCGGTATCGTCGCGCCAGAAGGTCGCAAGGATCGACTCGACCCTAACCCCAATCTTGGCCCGATGTTCCTTCTGATGCTGCGTCGATAATTCGCAAAAGGCGATGATGTTTGTTTGAAGTTCCATTTGCCCGTTCTCCATAGTTTTCAGTCGGATAGATTGGTTTCAGTGGCGGTCGCGCTTGCTCGCCAGCAAAGCGCGCCATCGGTTTCGTAAAGTAGGTGAAGGACGTTGGCGGACCCGGTTCGCGCTTGCTCGCCATCGCGTCGCGGATCACGGCAAGCTGATCGGCATGGGAAATCCCAAGGTCGCTCGACCATCGCCGGACCTCGGCCATGTCGACCGCGTTCCCGGCGATCTTGCCCCGAACGGTCATCCCGGTCGGATGGTGGCCCATCGCTTCCAGCAATTCTTCGCGTTCGGTCAGGTCTTGGGAATCGGTTCGGTCGACCCGCTGATCGTCGCGGCGGTCGACCGGATCAGGTCTTCGAACCGTGATCGGGGTCGCCCCTCGCGCAGGCTCGCGCTCGTGCATGGGCGCTCGCGCGCTACCACCACCACCTTCTGTTTCTCTTACTTCAGTTGGGGTGACACTGTGCCGGGGTAGCGTTGTTTCATCACGGTTTCCACGGTGACTCTGTGCCGGGGTAGTTTCGATCTTGGGCGGCATTGCGCCGGGGTGGATTCCGCCGTCTGTGACGGTCAAACCGGGTTCGCCGATAAGCTGATAGCTACTGGCGCGCCCCTGATTTTTGTCGCCGGACTTCGGAATCCACCCGCCGCCGATTTCGCGCCTGATCAGTCCCAAGGCTTCAAGCGCCTTCAGTTGCCGCTGAACGGTGCGGGGGTCCAGACAGGTCAGCTTTCCAAGTCGTTCAACGCTTGGGCGACAGAATCCGGCTTCGTCCGCGTGATCAGCAACGGCAAGAAGAACCGCCTTCGCGGTCGGGTTGGAAATCGTTTCGTTCGACCATGCCCAAGCCATCCATTTGCTACGCATGGCGCACCGCCTTCCCGGCGTCCGGCGAACGTGCAGGGCCGGGGTCGATCAGTTCATAGGTGCTGGCCCGTGCGCCCCCGCCGACCTTATGATCGATCAGCCCCAGCGCCTTCAGGGTCTTCAGGTGGCGCTGAATCGTCCGGGCGTTGAGGCCCGTCCAGTCGGCAAGAATCTGCATGGTCGGCTGGCATTGGCCCGAACCG
>JANOVS010000269.1:0-8406 GCA_031417515.1 Hyphomicrobiales bacterium | reverse complement strand
TCCAAAGGAGAAGCGACAATTTCAACTGCTTGAGTTTGTCGCTTCTCCTTTGGAGAAGCTGTCGCAACGCGACTGATGAGGTCCCTTGGCCGCGCGCTCCGAAACGACGGCGTAAATTCCGTCTAATACGGCCCCCAAGTTGTGATAAATCGCAAGATTGTCGACACGGTGCACAATCAGACCCTGTGCAGCAAGGTAAGCCGTACGCTTCTTGTCGTGTTCCAACGCTGTTGGTTCCCCGTGTGTCACACCGTCAATCTCGATCACCACGCCATATTCTTGATTGATGAAATCTACGATGTATGGCCCGATTGGTTTCTGGCGATAAAACTTCAGATCGCCTAGTCGCCTGTCTCGCAAGGCACCCCAAAGTATCCGTTCTGTTTCGGTGGGTTCACGCCGCATGCGTTTGGCGCGGGCATAGGTGAGGGGTGCTGAAGGTTCCATGAAACATAGACGAATTGAGCGCTGGTTTCCGTCGGTAAAAAAGGGACCTCATCAGTCGCGTTGCGACAGCTTCTCCAAGGGAGAAGCGACAGGTTGCAGCACCTCCCCAAATTATCAACATTGATGGAGGTCCACCAACAAGTCGCTTCTCCCCTGGAGAAGCTGCCCGAAGGGCTGATGAGGTCACTTGGCCAAACGCGATAGCCCTGCGCTTTATGGGCGGGGAAGAGCGACCGATTTGCTACCGTAATCTTCGCGGTGCCACCGCCGTCGCCGTCAACGGATCTTCTGGCCAACTGTGTTTGGGATATCTTCCCCGCATATCCTTCCGCACATCGGCATAGCCACTCAGCCAGAACGTCTCCAACGACTGCGTCACCGCCACAGGCTTCATACCGGGCGACAGCATGATGATTTTCAGCTTCACCCGGCCATCGGCGATTTGCGGGGCAGATTGCAGGCCGAACATTTCTTGTAACCTGACGCTCAAAACCGGATCACCCTCCACATCATAATCAATCCGGTAAGACCCGCCGCCCGGCACGACCATGCGGGTGGGGGCCAGCTTGTCCATGCGCCGCAATAAATCACCGGGCACGAGGCTTTGAAAAATATGTAACATATCAAGACGTTGCAGGTCGCTTCTCCGCATCATGCCTTCAAGATAGGGCAACAGCCATGCTTCTGATGTAGCTTGAAGCACTTCATCCTCCATCTGAGGAAAGCCGGCATCAGGCATCATTCGCGCCAAAAACCTGACTCGCGCCTGAAATCCCCTTGCTGCTTCTGTCCATGGCAGGGATGACAGCCCCATCAGGCGAACCCCTTCCAGCATCGCTGCCGCTGTTTGCGAGGGATCAATCTTCAAGGCAGGTTTTTCCTGCAACACAATGGCACCCAGTTTGCGCGTCAAACCGGCTTTCACGGCATTGGCCTTGCCATCCCAGAACACGCCTTCAGTCTCTTCGATCAGATCGGCAAAATGCGTATTGATATCGCGCTCAGATAATTCAGCGGCCAGTCTGGCTTTGCCATCTCCCAACGCGCCATCAAGCGTAGCAAACGCCAACCAATCAGATTTGTTCAAATTGTCATGCTCCGGCAACACCGCGCCACCACCGCCCGAAAGTTGAAAACGCGATCCTCGCTTCCGCCCGATACGATCCGGATAGGCGAGGGCAACCAACACGCCGTGGGAGACCTCGGCACGATCATCTTTGAGTGAGGCCTGATCGCGAATCTGCTTCACCGTCTGCTTCCAGCGCTCCCGTGCCGCTCCCCGCAGCATCAGCAAGCGCTGCTCCACATCAATCGAAGCATCGCGGGCCGCGCCATCGCGCTCCGAAAGCAATGCTGAGATCTCCGCCGCCGAATGTCCTGCCCCCATGTCGCGACCTGCAATCACCATATGGGCCAATCGGGGATGCAACGGCAATTCTGCCATGGCGCGGCCATGGGTAGTGATGGTATTATCGGCGCTGAGTGCTGAAAGCCGCTTCAACAAATCCTGCGCTTGCTGAAACGCGGCAAGTGGCGGCACTTCAAACCATGGCAATCCCTCAGCGGTGACAACACCCCAGCGGGCCATTTCCAACACCAGACCTGAAAGATCAGCATTGCGGATTTCCGGTTCATCATGGGCGGCCAGCGCCTTGTGTTCGGCTTCAGGCCACAGGCGATAACAATGGCCCGGACCCAAACGGCCAGCCCGGCCTTTGCGTTGTTCCGCCGACGCTTGCGATACCCGCACGGTTGCAAGTTCCGTCATGCCGGAGGCCGGATCAAACCGCGGCTGGCGTTTCAGCCCGCCATCAATCACCGCCTCGATGCCTTCGATGGTCAACGATGTTTCGGCAATGGTCGTGGCCAAGACAATTTTTCGCCGTCCCGCTGGCGACGCGGCGATGGCCTCGTCTTGCGCCTGCAAGGTCATGGCCCCATAAAGCGGTCGCACATCCACATCTGCGGCAACGATGTCCAGAAGTTTTTCTTCGGCGCGGCGGATTTCGCTTTCCCCCGGCAGGAATACCAGCAGACTGCCCTTCACATCGCGCAAGGCCCGCGCCACTGCCTTCACCACGTCATCAATCAGCGAAAATTTTGTCGGCCGCTCAAGATGCGTCACACCAACTGGAAACATCCGGCCTTTGGTTGCAATCACTGGCGCATTTTTGAGGTGTTGGGAAAGCCGGTCGCTGTCCAACGTCGCCGACATCACGAGAATGCGAAGATCATCCCGCAATCCCCGCTGTATATCGAGCGAGAGCGCCAGCCCCAAGTCACCATCAAGGGAGCGTTCATGAAATTCATCAAAGATCAGCAGGCCTACGTCGGCGAGTTCCGGATCGCTCTGCAAACGCCGCGTGAGAATGGCTTCCGTCACCACCTCAACGCGGGTGCGCGCCGACACTTTGCGTTCGAGCCGTACCGTGTAACCCACCCTTTCGCCCAAAGCCTCACCCAACGTGTCCGCCATGCGCTTTGCCGCCGCCCGTGCTGCCAAACGTCGGGGCTCCAGCATGACAATCTTGCGCCCGTTGAGCCACGCCTCATCCATCAAAGCCAAAGGCACCCGCGTTGTTTTGCCAGCCCCGGGTTCAGCCACCAACACAGCACAGGGCGAAGCCGCGAGGGCAGCTTTCAGGTTGGGGATGATGATGTCGACGGGGAAGTTCATATGGTGGTTAAAGTTCCAGAGGGTTCGCATGAGGTCCCTTCGCCGTCCACTCAAACCTCATGTACCCAGGGCGGATCTGCACCCGGGCGGGACACGGTGATGGCGGCGCATTTCATGGCAAAGCTTGCGGCGGCGCGGAGTTGTGCTTCATCCAATCCGGCGATTGATTTTTTGGTCAGCAAACCACCACGTGAAAGATGCGTCAGAAACCCCGCCGTGAACGTATCACCAGCACCCACTGTATCCGCAACGCTCACTTTCGGTGCTGCAAGGGTAAATGCAACAGACTTGCTGAACACTTCAACACCCTCACCACCCTTGGTAATGGCCACCACCTTGGCTCCTTTGCGCAGCCAACCTTTTGCGGTCTTGGCAAACTCGGCTTTTCCCGTCATCCATTTCACGTCTTCATCAGAAATTTTCACGATGTCGGCCATGGCGATCAGGCGGTTCAGCCGCGTCAGATGTTTGCGCTTGTCCTTGATAAGGGTGGGACGAATATTCGGATCGAGCGAGATGACACAAGACTTGGCCGAGCGTTTCATCAGCGTTTCATAGGTTGTGGCACAAGGTTCCGGGATCAGGCTGATCGAACCAAAATGCAGCGCCGCAACCGTTTTCGGCAATTTAGGCAAATCAGCTTTCACCAGCATGCGGCCTGCCGAACCTTCATCAATAAAGGAATAGCGGGCGTGGCCATCGGTCAGTTTCACCAGCGCCAAAGTCGTGTGCAAATTTTTGCGCCGCAGATATTTTGCCGAAACCCCGGCGGCTTTCAGGCCATCAGCCAGACCGTCGCCAAAAAAATCCGTGGAAAGTCCGGCAAACAATCCCACATCCGTGCCCAGCCTGCCGATGGCGATGGCCGTGTTGTAGACCGATCCGCCATTGAAAGGTTGATAGGCATCCGCACCATCCGCCGTTTTGCGTGGCAGCATGTCAATCAGCGCTTCACCGCAACATAAAATCATTGTGTATCCTTGCCCCATTTTTTGAAAACCATAAACATGCATCAGGACAATGGCAATTGCTCACAGTGAAAAGGTCTGTGAAAATGCACAGTTTGCCTTTGCTGACGTTAAGCTGTAGACGGCAGTTTTTGAAATTGAGGGGCGCACCTCAGACTTCGCCCCCACAGCAGAAGCGTGAGCCTGTCATGAACACCCGCATTGTTCCCGTCGATGATTTTGATCTGGTGATATTTGGTGCAACGGGCGATCTTTCCCAGCGAAAATTATTGCCGGCGCTTTTCCACCGTGAAGAGCAGGGCCAATTGCCCGATGGTGCCTGCATCATCGGCACATCCCGCAAGGAACTCACCCACAAACAGTTTCGCGAATTTGCCGCCAAGGCCATCGAAAGCCACGCCAAGGCGACAAATGCTGCGCCGGAAATCGTCGAAAAATTTCTGAAACGCCTCAACTATTATTCTGCTGAAGCTGGCAAGGATACGGGCTGGAAAGCCATTGAAAAGGAATTATCTGACCGCAAGGATGTGGTGCGGGTGTTTTATCTGGCCGTGGGGCCGGATTTGTTTGGCACGATTTGCGAGCGCCTGGATCATCACAAATTGGTCACGCCAAAATCTCGCGTGGTTGTCGAGAAACCGCTGGGCAAGGATGGTGCTTCGGCCGATGCCATCAACACCGCCATCGGCAAGGTTTTTCCCGAGCCTGCAATTTACCGGATCGATCATTATCTCGGCAAGGAAACCGTACAGAACCTCATGGCCCTGCGCTTTGCCAATCTGTTGTTTGAGCCGGTATGGAATTCGGCCCATATAGATCACGTGCAGATCACCGTCTCGGAAACCTTGGGCGTCGAGGGCAGGGCAGGTTACTATAATACTTCGGGTGCCCTGCGCGACATGGTGCAAAACCATATCCTGCAACTCCTCTGCCTCGTCGCCATGGAACCACCCACCTCCATGGACGCCGATGCCGTGCGCGACGAAAAACTGAAAGTTTTGAAAGCCCTCAAACCAATCCCCCAGGACAAGATGGATCAATTCATCGTCAGGGGCCAATACCGGGCAGGCGCATCATCTGAAGGCAAGGTTACAGGCTATCTCGAAGAATTGGGCGATTCCACATCAACAACTGAAACCTTCGTGGCCCTCAAGGCCGAAATCGGCTCTTGGCGCTGGAATGGTGTGCCATTTTATCTCCGCACCGGCAAACGCCTGCCAACACGGCTTTCAGAAATCGTCGTCGAGTTCAAACCCGTTCCTCATTCCATCTTCCGCGACAGCGCCGGACCCATTTCAGCCAACCGGTTGGTCATCCGCTTGCAACCTGATGAGGGTGTCAAGCTGTGGCTGATGATCAAGCATCCCGGGCCAGGTGGCATGCGCCTCGACCACGTGCCACTCGACATGACATTTGCCGAAGCTTTCAGCGTCCGCCATCCTGAAGCATATGAACGGCTTTTGATGGATGTGGTGCGCGGCAACCAAACCCTGTTCATGCGCCGCGATGAGGTGGCCGCCGCATGGGCCTGGATCGATCCCATTCTTGAAAACTGGAAAGCCTCTGGCGAAGCACCGAAGTCCTATACGTCAGGCACCTGGGGGCCTGCTGCGTCCGTGGCCTTGATTGCACGGGACAACAACACCTGGCAGGAATCAGTTGAATGATTCAATCACAACTTGATTTTGAAAACCGCGAGAGTCTTGCCAAAGCCCTGGCGGTGCGTGTTGCAGCCTGTCTCTCCCGATGTATCACTTTGCATGGCGCGGCTACGCTGGCTGTATCAGGTGGCTCCACGCCGCAACTGTTTTTTGAACATTTGTCCTTGCAACAAATAAGCTGGAACAAGGTTTCGCTGACACTGGTTGATGAACGGCAAGTGCCCGAAGAACACTCCCGCTCCAACGCCGGACTGGTGAAAAAAAACCTGCTATGCAATCAGGCAAAGGTCGCGCGGTTTGTGCCCCTCTGTCAAAATCCAAAGGCCGGCCAGTTAAATCTTGATGTCATAGTTCTGGGCATGGGCAATGATGGCCACACGGCTTCGTTTTTTCCGGATGGTGACAATCTTGCTGAGGCGCTTTCACCACACAGCAAGACATCAGTCATTGAAATGCAAGCACCCGCAGCGGGCGAACCACGATTGACATTTTCCTTGAATAAACTCTTGGCCGCACAATCGTTGTTCCTGCACATTGAAGGCCAGGAAAAACGTGATGTGTTGGCAAAGGCAAATGCCGGACCCGATGTGATGGCCATGCCCATCCGCGCGGTTTTGCAAAGTGCCAAACCACTGCAAATCTATTGGTGTCCGTGAAGGAGATATCCCATGGCCAATCATCGTTCCGTATCCGAATCGATTTCTGCCGTCACTGAAAAGCTGATTGCCCGCAGCAAGAAATCTCGAAGCCTTTATCTCGCCCGCATGGCAGCACAGGCGTCCAGCCAGCCCAAGCGCAAGTCGTTGGGTTGCGCCAATATCGCCCATGGCTTTGCCGCTTGTGGCCCCCATGACAAGAATGAATTGCGCAATGGTTCAGGGCCGAACCTTGCCATCGTCACGTCTTTCAACGACATGCTGTCGGCCCATCAGCCTTTTGAAAAATACCCAGACATCATCAAGCAGGCGGCCCGTGATGCAGGTGGCACGGCGCAAGTGGCAGGTGGCGTTCCCGCCATGTGCGATGGCGTCACCCAAGGCGAAACCGGCATGGAGCTGTCGCTGTTTTCGCGCGACGTAATTGCCCTTTCTACTGCCGTCGCATTGTCGCACCAGATGTTTGATGCCGCAGTCTATCTCGGCGTTTGTGACAAGATCGTGCCGGGCCTCATCATGGGAGCCCTCAACTTCGGCCACTTGCCCGCCGTGTTCATTCCCGCAGGCCCCATGACCTCTGGTATGGGCAATGAAGACAAAGCAAAAATCCGCCAGCTCTATGCCGAAGGCAAGGTGGATCGCGCCGCACTTTTGGAGGCCGAGGCCCAATCCTATCATGGCCCCGGCACCTGCACATTTTATGGCACGGCCAATTCAAACCAGATGCTGATGGAAATCATGGGCCTGCACTTGCCAGGCACCACCTTCATCAATCCCGGCACCACCTTGCGCGATGAAATCACCAAGGCCTCAGCCAGGCAGGCCATGGCAATCACCGCACTGGGTAATCGCTACACACCGCTCTCGCAGATCTATGACGAAAAATCCGTGGTCAATGGCGTCGTTGGCTTGCTCGCCACGGGCGGGTCGACCAACCACACCATGCATCTCATCGCCATGGCAGCAGCAGCGGGCATTGTTCTCACCTGGGATGATCTGGCCGCACTCTCCCACGTCACACCACTGCTCACCCGAATTTATCCAAATGGCTTGGCCGATGTGAACCACTTCCATGCGGCAGGCGGCATGGGCTTTCTGATCCGTGAGCTTCTCGGTGCTGGTCTTTTGCACAATGACGTCACAACCATCATGGGACAGGGGCTTGATCATTATCTGGTTGAACCGAAACTCGATGCCACAAGCCAACTCACCTGGAAACCCGCCGCCAGTAAAACCGCCGACTCCAAGGTTTTGCAAACCGTTTCGGACCCGTTTCAAAAAACCGGTGGACTGAATGTGCTGAAAGGCAACATTGGAACGGCGGTGATCAAGTCATCATCAATCCCCACCGACCGACACATCATCGAGGCCCCCGCCAAAGTGTTTCACTCGCAAGAAGAACTGCATGCGGCCTTCAAGGCGGGCGAACTCAATATGGATCACGTTGCTGTGGTGCGCTTCCAGGGCCCCAAGGCCAACGGCATGCCGGAACTGCATCGCCTCACGCCGCCCCTGGCTGTTTTGCAGAACCGCGGTTTGAAAGTGGCGTTGGTCACCGACGGACGCATGTCCGGCGCTTCTGGCAAAGTGCCAGCGGCCATTCATGTGACACCCGAAGCTGCTGACGGAGGGCGCATCGCCCGCATTCGCGATGGCGACATGATCAGGATCGATGCTGATGCCGGTACTTTGGAAGTGCTGGTGGATTCGGCTGCATTTGCGGCACGCTTGCCTGCCACTGCGGATCTCAGCAAGAACACATTCGGCACGGGTCGCGAACTTTTTTCAACTTTCCGCAAACTGGCGGGCCGCGCCGACGCCGGAGCAAGTATTTTTGAGGTCCAGAACTGACAGCACTCAACTTGCCCCACCTCCGCCCTTCCACCTTCGCTAAGTAGCTTCGGCGGACGCTGTCGGGCACCTCCTCCCCGATGAAGAATCGGGTTGGAGGGCATTGATTGCATAGCGGTCATAAACAAGTGCCCTCCACCCCGTTT
>JANOVS010000268.1:0-2256 GCA_031417515.1 Hyphomicrobiales bacterium | reverse complement strand
CGTATAAGGAGGGGCTGACATTCGCAGGATCCGAAACCAAGGACGCACACTAGCACGGTGTCCCAAACCCTAACTTCGCATCTTTGGAACATGATGATGCAGACTCAGAGAAGGATTTTTACATTGGTGCTGGCGACTATCGCGTGCCACAAAAATGGGAATTGTCGCAGCAAAGCCAATTGCTCGAAAGCTTGTTAACACAAGGCTATAATTCCTTCCTGATCTTCCCCGGTGATGCAGTGGGCACAAGCCCGGTGGTGCAAGAACTTGTTGACAATGGTGGGCAAGCATTGGCTCTGGCGGGTTGTTTGAAAGACCCGACCCCAGCACTCTTTTGCATGGGCACCGACACGGGTAATTCCGCTTATCTTGGCACCAAGGAATTGATCAAGGCCATGGGTGGCAAAGGCAAGATTGCCCACTTTACGGGCTTCCTGGTTGATCCCAACACCCAGCTTCGCATTGATGCGGTGCAGAAAGCTGCCGATGAAACCAATGGTGCTGTGACAGTCATGCAAGTCATTGCCGACATCGACGCGCCGCAGCCGGCTGAAGAAAAAATCAATGCCTTTCTTGCCGCCAACGCGGCAGGCGTGGATGGCATCGTGACCACAGCATGGGTGCCTGCCGTTACAGCAGCCAATTCACTGCGCAAGATCGGTGACAAACGCATCAAGATGGTTGGCATTGATCACGACGAGGTTGTCATCAAGGCGATCAAGGACGGTTTTGTGAATGGCACAATGCTGCAAAACCCCTATGGCCAAGGTTATATCGGTTCCTACGTGCTGGACAAGTTGCGCTCGGGCTGCACGATCAAGGCCGATGCGCCATGGAAGTCAAATGCGCTCACCGCCAAGTTCGTCGACTCAGGCACGGTCTATGTGGATGCAACGCAAGCCGATACCTATGTTGACGCCATGCGTGGCATTTCAAAAACCCTTCTGGCCAGCATGGACAAGGATTTCCTCGCCTGCAAATAAGCCTTCTCTGGCAATGATAGCTGTTGGTCCAACGTTGCGAACACTTGGCACCAATGGTCATTTGAAATGACCCACTTCAATCACCCGATTTCGCTCAGAAATCCCCTCCCCCTTGTGGGGAGGGTTATCGCACATGACTGAAACATCCCTCACCTGGCGCTTTGCGCCGTCCTCTCCCGCAAGCGGGAGAGGTGAAACAACTTCACTTCTCCCGCTTGCGGGAGAAGACGCCCGAAGGGCAGATGAGGGACTTTCTTTGCCATATGCGATTGCCCTCCCCCTTGTGGGGAGGCAGAAGAAAAAGTTAAATCACAAAGCCGTTGGTACGTCATGATCTCAACTGATACAATCAACACCAGCGACACGATGCCGGTTGCGGCTACTCGCCAATCGCTCGTGCAGCGCCTAGCCTTCAGCAGCGAGTTCGGCTTGGTGTTGCTGATCGCACTTGCTGTTGTCATTTTTGCCAGCACGCTGCCCGGTTTCACATCGCCCTTCAGCCTATTCACCATTGGCCGCCAAATCGGCATCGACACCATGATCGGACTTGCCATGATGGCCGTGATTGTTTCAGGCGGGCTTGATTTATCCGTGGGTGCCATTGGCGTTTGTTCGGCCATGGCTTTTGGTTGGCTGATGGAACGCGCAGGAGTTCCACTGTATTTGGGCGTTCCCTTGGCCGTGCTGTTTGGTGCCGGACTTGGCTTCATCAATGGAGCCGTCGTCGTGCGCTCCGGCGTACACAGTTTCATCATCACCCTCGCAAGCATGAGCATCTTTTTTGGCGTCATGATTTTTCTCAGTCAGGCACAGGCTTTCCGAACAATGCCCCCTGAGGTTCTGGGCTTCGGCAAGTTGCGCTTTGGTGGTCTGCTTTCGGCGTTGCTGGTTTTTTCGCTTGTCGTTTGTGCAGTGTTGTCGGCATTCTATCGTTTTACCAGCCTTGGCCGTCAGATGTTGGCCGCAGGGGCCAACCCGCGTGCAGCCGAAATCTCCGGCGTGCGGACCGGGCGCATATTCATTGCCTGTCACATGCTGACGGGCGCATTGGCTGCCACCGCAGGCTTGATGATTACGGCGCGCACAGGTGCAGCAGTCCCCTCCATGGCAGGACACCTTGGACAAGACTGGCTGCTGCCGGCGTTCCTGGCACCCGTGCTGGGCGGCACCCTTCTTTCAGGCGGACGCGTGGCGGTGTTCGGTACATTCCTCGGTGCTGCTCTCGTTAATATCATCACCAGCGGACTGCTGCTGATGCGCGTCGGTGAATTCT
>JANOVS010000267.1:0-2069 GCA_031417515.1 Hyphomicrobiales bacterium | reverse complement strand
ACTTTTATATCTTTAATCAGCAGCGGTTCCGGGCAGGACGAGCAATGAATTCCAGCCCTGCAGCAAGCCCTGCCCGTTGCACGCCATTTTTGGTGACACCCTAAAATTACTAAGATTTTTGGCATTCGGGGACAAAGGCTTTATATTTGTACAAACTGGACACTATTATGGAGATAAGAACAGATTTATTTTTAGGCGACAGCAAAACGATGCTCAAAAAACTTCCTGACAACTCTGTTGACCTCATTGTGACATCTCCCCCATACGCAGACCAGCGTAAAGGAACGTATGGCGGCATTCACCCTGACAAATACGTTGAATGGTTTCTTCCAATAACAAAGGAACTTCTTAGGGTTTTAAAACCGACCGGAACATTTATCCTTAACATAAAAGAAAAAGTTGTTGAAGGCGAACGAAGCGTTTATGTAATGGAATTAATTCTTGAAATGCGTAAACAAGGTTGGCTATGGACAGAGGAATTTATTTGGCATAAAAAAAATTGTTACCCTGGCAAATGGCCAAATCGTTTTCGTGACGCATGGGAAAGGCTTTTGCAATTCAATAAGGATAAGAAGTTTAACATGTATCAAGAGGAAGTAATGGTTCCTATGGGTGATTGGGCAAAGTCAAGGCTTAAAAACCTTAGCGAAACAGATAAAATAAGAGACAACTCAAAAGTAGGTAGCGGTTTCGGAAAAAACATTTCAAACTGGTTGACAAGAGATAAAGCTTTTCCTACTAATGTTCTCCATTTAGCAACAGAGTGCAGTAACAAAAATCATAGTGCTGCTTTTCCTGAAGAACTTCCTGAATGGTTTATGAAGCTGTTTACAAAAGAAAAGGACACGGTACTTGACCCTTTCATGGGTTCAGGAACAACAATTTTAGTTGCCAACAGAATGAAACGACACTCAATTGGTATTGACATAGTTCCTGAATACTATGACATGGTTAAAGAACAAGTTAAACCAGTCGAATTATATTTATTAGAGCCGACAGTAAAATATGAAACAGCTAAATCTAAAAGACGTTACGCAGTACGTTGAAGAAAACATCGGAACCTTTCACCAAAAGAGAATTGCCGGACTGAATGATTTGAAGCTTCGAAAAGTTTTGGGAAAGAAAAATCCTTACCTCTTCAAGGCAAAATATATTCTGACAGCACAGGATATTATAAAGAGTTTGACCGATGCGTTTATTTCATCACAGGAAGAAACAATTTTCGGTGACTGGCTTGAAGGACTTGCAATTTTTATTAACGGCAAAGTATATGACGGTCGTAAGTCAGGCATTCCCGGCATTGACTTAGAGTTTGACAAAGACGGTGTTCGCTATATTGTAACAATAAAATCTGGACCTAATTGGGGCAACAGTTCACAAATTGGTAAAATGAGAGCAGATTTCAAAACTGCACAAAAGACACTTCGTACAAGCAATTCACAACTCAACATAACAGCCGTAAACGGTTGCTGCTACGGCAGGGATAACAATTCAGACAAAGGCGATTACTTCAAATATTGTGGTCAAAAGTTTTGGGAGTTTGTTTCGGGTGACACAGACCTCTACACAAAAATCATAGAACCTTTAGGACATCAAGCTAAAGAACGCAATGACGATTTCATTCAATCTTATTCGCAAATGATAAACAAATTCACAAAAGAATTTGCAGACACTTTTTGCATGGACAACGGTTCAATAGATTGGGACAAACTTGTACGCTTTAATTCAGCGACCATAGCTCCGAAAAAATAAAACGGCGTGCAACAAAAGGTTTGGCAAAATACGGGCAGACGTAAGCCGTGTTTCAACTTTTGGTAATTCTGTTGGGCTGCATATCCAGCTTGACGAATAACATTCGGCTTTAGTTCTTAACATCAACAATAAAACAAAACCCAGCAGCGGTTTGCCGGGGCGGACGTAATTCTATTACCCGTACTTCGCCAAGCTCGAACGTTAGCTGCTACTTTAGGACACAACCTGCGATTTGATACCTTTCGCTTTATCGAATGCTGCTTTTAATTGTTCAAAAACATACTTATCAGCATCTTTCGACAAATCGCAAATTCCCA
>JANOVS010000266.1:0-2072 GCA_031417515.1 Hyphomicrobiales bacterium | reverse complement strand
CGCCGGGCTGCAAAAAGCCCGACACGCCCGAGGCCACGTCAACCTTGATGGCAAACGCGCCCTGACCCTTGGCAAGCTGACCGGCGAGACCGGCGGTCTGGCCCGGCTCGGTGACCTTTTCGACCAGGATCGGTTCGAACTTTTCCATCTGGCGCAGCACGAAGCGCGGCTCGTTGCTGCCTTCGGGAAACAGGGGCAGGTCGTCCTCGCCCATGGCGGACGCTTCCTTGAAGATATGCTCGGGCAGCGCGCTTTCCTGCCAGTAGACAAGCTGGACATCGTCCTTGGTCAGCGGCTCGCCATATTTCTTGATCTTGTTGACGACATAAACCTCGATCAGCGGGCCGGTTCTGGCGCGCAATTCGCGTTCATGGTCCAGTGCCGCCTGCGTGTCGCTGAAGTAATCGTTGGCCATGTAGACCGCGAACCCCGCAAGCGCGAGGCCGAGGACCAGCACAAGCCCAAAAACCATTCTCATGATAGCTACCCCTTTACCCAAGGCCGCTTACGGCCATCCCATTTCGGCTGGTGCCGATTTCGTTTACTGCCGATCTTGGCTACTGATTGTCGAAGCCGACGTTGATGTTGCCGATGTAGTCGGCGATTCCTTGTGACGAGCTGTCGGTGGTGAAGGCGATCGGGATCAGGACGACCATGCCGAGGCCGATGACCGCCGCGGAAAGAACCACCCAGTCCACCGTGATGGCGCCGGTTTCGTCCTTGCCGAAGGTTTTCAATGTCCGTGTCATTGGCTGTCCTTTGCTCCGTCGCCAGGTTCCCCGGCGGCCACTCGTAACCAGTATCGTCTTGCACCCTGACGCCCTATCGCGACCAAAGTTGGGCGATGGCGTGACCGAAGTTGGGTTTCGCTGGCGCGGGGATTGGTTAACTAATTGGTTTTCAATGGGAAAGGCCGCGCCCTGATGGGCGCAGCCCTGTCGCTTGTCCCTCGCGGGGTAGCGATTACTGGTTCTCGTAGCCCGAGGAGCGCGAGCCCAGGTCGGTGACGATTGCGTCGCCCAGACCGGTGATGCCGCCGCCAACGGTGGTCATCACGACCATGCCGAGGCCGACGATGGCTGCGGTCAGCACGACCCAGTCAACGGTCACGGCGCCAGATTCGTCTTTCTTGAAGGCTTTGAACAGGTTAAGCAGTTTCATGGGATGTCCCTTTGCTAGGTTGATGTGGCTCGGTCTTCATAACCGAGCCGGGGTTTCAACGGGCCTCTGGTTCCACGTTGCCGTTCGGTGTGAGCCAAATAAGCCAGCGCATCGTGGCGGGATTGGGGCAAGACCAAGGTCTTTTCGGCGTCGTTTCATGGCCAAACCGGGCCTGGCCAATGGCAAAGGGCCGCGCAGGTTCTGCGCGGCCCTGAGCTGATCAGCCGAAGCTGACAGGAATTACTGGTTCTCGTAGCCCGAGGAGCGCGAGCCCAGGTCGGTGACGATCGCGTCGCCCAGACCGGTAACGCCGCCGCCGACGGTGGTCATTACGACCATGCCGAGGCCGACGATGGCTGCGGTCAGCACGACCCAATCAACGGTCACAGCGCCGGATTCGTCTTTCTTGAAGGTTTTGAACAGGTTCAGCAGTTTCATGGCTTTGGTCCTTTGATGGGTTGCTATCGGCACGACCGCAGGGGGGTGGTGCGGGCCTAGGATCCGCTGCCTGTCCTTCGGTATGTCCCCATATGGCGCGGGATCTGTGGCGCGGGTTGGTCGTGAATGGGGAGTTTTCAGCCAATTTTCGTGGCTTCTTTGCGGCAGGCGGTTCGAGAGGGCAAAGAAAAGGGCCGCGTCCTGCTGGACACGGCCCGAATGCTTGGCCCGTGAGGGTCAGGCGATTACTGGTTCTCGTAGCCCGACGAACGCGAGCCCAGGTCGGTGACGATTGCGTCGCCCAGACCGGTGATGCCGCCGCCAACGGTGGTCATGACCACCATGCCGAGGCCGACGATGGCTGCGGTCAGCACGACCCAGTCAACGGTCACGGCGCCGGATTCGTCTTTTTTGAAGGCTTTGAACAGGTTCAACAGTTTCATGGTCGTATCCCTTTCCTAGGATGATGTGTG
>JANOVS010000265.1:0-2306 GCA_031417515.1 Hyphomicrobiales bacterium | reverse complement strand
TCATCGCACTGGCCAAGGAACAGGGTCTCGAAGTGATCGAAAGCCGCATCATGCCCGAGGACTTGTCGAGCTATAATGAATGCTTCATCGTAGGTTCCGCCGCCGAAGTCACACCCGTGGCCGAAATCGGACCCTACAGCTTCAAACCCGGTAATATCTCGCGCACCATGATGGATGCTTACAGCAATCTGGTGCGCAGTTGATTTTGTTGCTCAATTGAGCTACAAACCACAGGATTAGAGGAATTGATCCAATGGCTGCAACAGCATTCGTTCGTGCCCGCATCGATGAAAAAATCCGCGACGAAGCGGCAATGGTACTTGCCGATCTGGGACTGACAGTTTCAGACGTTGTGCGCATGACCCTCACCCGCGTGGCGAAAGACAAGGCATTGCCGCTCGATCTCAAAGTTCCAAATGCCGAAACCCGTGCCGCAATGGAAGAATCCCGGACGCTTGTTCAATCAAACAAAAATGCTTTCAATTCTGCCGACGCTCTCTTTGAGACTCTCGACACGAATTTGAAATGAACAAACGCGCTTCACCTCCGCGTCTTTTCCACTATGCAAAGTCATTTCTGAAAGACTGGGAACGCTTGACCCGCAGTGGAAGGTTCAACATGCGACAATTAAAGCAAGCAATGCTGCTGCTGATTGCCGGGGACGCGCCACTTGGCCCGGAATGGGCGGATCATCCCCTCAAAGGTGAATGGTCGGACCACCGTGAATGCCATATTGGCGGCGATTTCCTGCTGATCTACAAAATTGAAGCATCTTCCCTGGTTTTCGTCCGGGTGGGCACCCACAGCGAACTGTTTGAATAGTTTGGCATTGCATCTCCACATGCATAATTCATAAGCTCAACCCAACATGGCCAGACAGGTGAGGTGAATGATGGATCGAAACCGCCGCGACATATTGAAATGGCTCGGCCTTGCACCTTTCGCTTTGCCGTTGGTTGCCCATGCCAAGGAACCCTTCCCGATTTCGATCTATGATGAGGGCAGGATTGAGTACAAGTTCCACCGTCGTGAAGTAAAGTTCCAGACCGCCGAACCGCCGGGCACAATCATCGTCGATACGCGCAAGCGCTGGCTGTTTTTTGTTCTGCCCGGCGGCAAGGCCATTCGTTATGGCATTGGCATTGGCAATAGTTTCAGTCTGTGGTCGGGAACAGCCACCATCTCACGCAAGGCAAAATGGCCGACCTGGACGCCAACCGCAGAAATGTTTGAACGCAGCGGACGCTTCAAGAAGTGGCAGGCCGGCATGCCCGGCGGTCCCGACAATCCACTGGGGGCGCGCGCCTTGTATTTGCTCAATGACAGCAAGGACAACCACTACCGTATTCATGGCACACCCCTGCCTGAAACCGTTGGCCAAATGGGCACATCCGGTTGCTTCCGCATGCTGAACAAGGATGTCATTGACCTCTTTGACCGGGTTGAAGTGGGCACACGGGTGATCGTTCTTTCCCGCGACGGGAAGCCCGCAAAAGTCAAAGGCAATTGATTGGATTCCGCACGTTAACTTTTTCGGTGCCGAATCAATTTAGACTTGCAGAATGGCTGAAACTGATCTCTATGCTCCCGTGAAGCTTTTCCTCGAAAAGCAGGGCTACACCGTCAAGGCGGAAGTGAAATCCTGCGATGTTGTGGCAGTGCGCGGCGATGAACCGCCTGTGATTGTCGAATTGAAATCAGCGCTGACATTGCAATTGATTTATCAGGCCATGGACCGGCTGATGCTGACTGAAACGGTTTACATTGCCATCGCAAGGCCAAAACGCAGCATTGCCGTGAACGCCTTGCGGCTGTGTCGTCGCCTTGGCATCGGCTTGTTGATCATATCAAAATCCGGCAGTATTGAAGCCGCCGCCGATCCCTTGCCCTATCAGCCGCGCCTCAACACCAAACGACGCGGACTGTTGTTGAAGGAATTTACCGCTCGCAAAGGTGATCCCAACATTGGTGGCTCAACCCGAAAACCAATCATGACGGCCTATCGGCAGGACGCCATTAAATGCGCCACGCATTTGCATTGTGCAGGCCCCGCCAGTCCCAAATCAATCAAGCAAGCAACAGGTGTGGACCGGGCAGCGACGATCCTGCGCAGCGATGTTTATGGCTGGTTCAAAAAAGAATCACGCGGGGTATATTTTCTCAGCGATGCGGGGAAAAACGCGGGCAGCAGTGTGAGGTAAAGTCCCCGCCACCGTCGCTTCGCGACACCTCCGCCCCTCGAAAGGCGCGGGGTGGAGGGCACTTTTTTTAGACCGCTATTCAATCAATGCCCTCCACCCCGTTTC
>JANOVS010000264.1:0-14915 GCA_031417515.1 Hyphomicrobiales bacterium | reverse complement strand
CAAAGCCTGGTCCCGGCCTTCGCCGGGATGACGGTGTTTGGGGCTGCACATTTTAATCTTTCCAAGCGACTGACCCCGTAAGGAAGCGCGCCCATGCCCAGCCCCGCACTTGGCCCGCGTGTCCTTCTCCGACGCCTCCGGGAAGTGATGGCGGAGCCGGAGACAGCGCAAGCCCGCCTGAATAAAATTGTAGGCCTGATCGCCAATAACATGGTCGCGGAGGTGTGCTCGATCTATGTCATGCGTCCTGGCAATATTCTGGAGCTTTATGCATCAGAAGGTTTAAAGGCAGAAGCCGTGCATAAATCCACCCTGAAAAGTGGTGAAGGTCTGGTGGGCCTGATTGCCGATCAGGCCATCGGGCTGAATTTGTCGGATGCCCAGCATCACCCGTCTTTCAAGTACCTGCCGGAAACTGGTGAAGAGATTTACCAGTCTTTCCTTGGCGTGCCTGTGATGCGCGGCGGTTCGGTGATTGGTGTTCTGGTCGTGCAGAACCGCACCCAGCGCCATTATTCCGACGAGGAAGAAGAGGCGCTTCAAACCACGGCCATGGTATTAGCCGAAATCATTGCCTCAGGTGGCCTCAAGGAAGTGGCGCGGGAAGTGGCGATCGACGTTGCCCACATGCGCAGCCATCACATCAATGCCGAGGCCATCGCCGAAGGCATTGCACTGGGCTATGTGGTGTTGCACGAGCCGCGCGTCGAGATTCACAATCTCATTGCGGAAAATATTCCGCTGGAAGAAAAGCGGCTGCTTGCAGCGGTGGAGCAGCTGCGGGCACAGGTTGATGAATTGCTGGAGGGATCGGATGCCCTGCGGGCCACGGATTATTCCGATGTGCTGGAGACTATCCGGATGTTTGCCCATGACAAGGGCTGGGTGAATCGGTTGCAAGAAGCCGTCTTTACGGGCTTGACGGCTGAAGCGGCGGTTGAGCGCGTGCAGAATGATAACCGGGCACGGATGACCCGCATGCAGGATCCCTACCTGCGCGACCGCATGCATGACCTGGATGACCTGTCGAACCGGTTGCTCCGCATACTCACGGGGGCCAAGGCCACGGCATCGCGCACGGATTTGCCGCAGAACGCCATTGTGGTGGCAAGATCCATGGGGCCTGCTGAACTGCTGGACTATGACCGCAGCAAGTTGCGCGGCGTGATTTTGGAGGAAGGTGGCAAGACCAGTCATGTGGCCATCGTGGCACGGGCACTGGGCATTCCTGCCATCGGGCAGGCTGCTGGCATTGTTGATCTGGTTGATCCTGATGATGAAATCATCGTTGATGGCTCATCGGGTGAAATTCTGGTGCGGCCCAGTCCCGAACTGCAAAAGGCCTATGGAGAGAAAGTCCGGTTCTATGCCCGCAAGCAGGCGCAATATGCGGCCCTTCGCGATGTACCATCGGTCACCAAGGACGGCCAATCCATCAGCTTGAATATCAATGCCGGATTGATTGTGGACATTCCACACTTGCATGATGCCGGCGCAGAGGGCGTGGGGCTTTATCGTACAGAATTACAGTTCATGATGGCGCAACGGTTTCCCCGGTTGTCGGCACAAATCAAGCATTATGCGCAGATCATTGAGCAAGCCAAGGGCAAGCCCGTGGTATTCCGGACGCTGGATATTGGTGCGGATAAGACCTTGCCTTATCTCAGGCAACCGAAAGAGGAAAATCCGGCGCTGGGCTGGCGCTCCATCCGCATGGCCCTGGAGCGTCCGGCATTGTTGCGCTTGCAGGTGCGCGCCATGTTGATTGCGGGGGCTGGCCATGACATGAAAATCATGTTCCCGATGATTGCTGATGTGGCGGAGTATTTGCAGGCCAAAGCGGTTGTGGAAAAAGAGCAGGCCTTTTTGAAACGGCATGGCCACAAGCCACCCAACAACCTGAAGATTGGCGTGATGATCGAAATCCCGTCGCTGCTGTGGCAACTCGACCAGTTGCTGCCGTTGGTGGATTTTGCCTCCATCGGTTCGAATGATCTGGTGCAATTCCTGTTTGCCTCGGATCGTGGCAATCCCAAACTTGCAGGGCGCTATGATCCCTTAAGTCCAGCAGCCCTTGGGGCCATGCGGCAGATTGTTGAAAAAGCCCGGGCACACAGCAAGACGGTAACCCTTTGCGGCGAACTTGGCGGCAGGCCACTGGAAGCCATGGGGCTGGTGGGCATTGGCATAACCT
Organism: Hyphomicrobiales bacterium; assembly: GCA_031417515.1. Lineage (GTDB taxonomy): Bacteria > Pseudomonadota > Alphaproteobacteria > Rhizobiales > Aestuariivirgaceae > Aestuariivirga. The sequence goes on along the minus strand of JANOVS010000264.1, from coordinate 12,721 downwards.
CCATGAGCATGGTGCCAGCCGGCATCGGCCCGGTGAAGGCGATGATTCGTACTTTGGACCAGGCCAAACTCTGGGCCTTCATGCAGCCCAAGCTTTCCAGTGCAGCCCATTCGCTGCGGGGAGACTTGCTGGAATTTGCCCAACGCAATGGTGTTGTGTTGTAAGAGATTACTTGCCACATGCAATGTTTTGGGTCCGGCGGCCCTTCGAGGCCCGTGAAGAACGGGCACCTCAGGGTGAGGAAAATTATTGCTGGCCCTCACTCTGAGGTGCGAGTTCTTGCGAGCCTCGAAGGGCCGCTGGAAACAATGTAGGACATTGCAAAGAATTTCCCAGCCCCCCGCGTTAGCACATCTTTCACCATTTTTGTTCATCTTGACGGTTTGTTCGTCAACAAGCTTGAGTGGTTTTGACCGCTCGAAGGTCAAGAGTCATGAATCTGTCCAACCGTCCGCCCCGTGAACCTACTTTGGATATTCCAGTTGATTTAAGCACAGGGCGGGAAAAGCCAGACGGTATGGTTGAACCTGCCGCCGAGGCGGGCTGGTTTTTGCAACGTGAACGTGAATCGCGGGATTTGACGCTGGAGCAAGCTGGCGAGATGGTTGGCGTACATCCCTATCACCTTGAGGCCATAGAATATGGCGATATGACCCATATGCCCTCAAGGGCAGAAGCGCTTGAAATGATCGCGGCCTATGCCAGTTTCCTGGGCTTTGAGCCGGAACCCCTGTTGGAGCACTACCTGTCGTTCCTGCCGGTGCCACAAGTGGCGCCGCGCCATCATCCGGCGCAACCGGCGCCGCTGTCGAGTGCAAAAATTCTCAACTTCGGCAGGTTTGTCAAACTTCCAGCCATCAATATCAAATTGCCCAACCTGTCTCATCTGCCGAAAATGCCAGGTGGGAATAACGGAAATATCGTGGCTTCAGTGGCTGCTGCCTTTCTGCTGTTCTCCGGGCTGGTATGGACAATGATGCCGGGCGCTGCACCGCAGCAGACAAGCGAGCAAATTGCCTTGCAGGAACCCAGTGATCCCATGCCAACGGCTTCAACGGGCACCGACGAGGTTGAAGTCAAAGTTACTGAAACACCGATGGATGGTGAGGCTTTGGCAACGGTGGATGGAGAAGTTGGCGGAGCGCAACCAGATATCATCGTCGACGCGCCTGCACTTGATCCCGATATCCTGGGTGCCTTCATTCAACAGAATGTCACGGGTGCGCCCAATGAACCTGCGATTGCCGCTGAAATTCCGGTTGCTGCGGCTGAGGGCAGGGTATTTGGTTCAAGCGATGCCAAGGTGCGGGTTGTGCTGAAAGCCATTCGTCCCATTTGGTTGCTGATCGAAGATGGCAAGAACAACCGGGTGGCAACTCAATTATTGAATGCGGGCGATATGTACCGGGTGCCGGATCGTCCGGGTCTGGTGGCAACGGTGCAAGATGGTGGTGCGATCAAGTATATCATTGATGGCCAGGAAAAAGGTGTGTTGGGTCAACCCGGCTCCGTGTTGGCGGCTGAACCACTTGATGTAAACAAGCTCGAGGCTCGTAGCTGATAATCGAACTTATAGTTCTTTGCCTTCCTGAACGGGCTGGTTTAGAAGCCAGCCGTCATGGCCGCAGTATCTCCCGAAAAATTAGCCCGCATCATCGAACGCTTTGCCAGTGTGGAGCACGCGCTTGCCAGTGGCGCTGGCGGCGAAACCTTTGTGCGGTTGTCGAAAGACTATGCCGAACTTGAGCCGACGGCCAAAGCCGCAATTGTGCTCAAGGCCTGTTATGAAGAATTGGCCGGCCTTTCTGAGTTGCTGGCGGCGGGCGGCGAGATGGCTGACATGGCCGAAGCTGAAAAACCGGTGCTTGTCGAGAAAATCGAACAGCTTGAAAAGCATTTGCGCATTCTGTTGCTGCCAAAGGATGCAGCGGACGAACGAAATGTCATTCTGGAGGTGCGGGCAGGAACCGGTGGCGATGAAGCGGCAATTTTTGCTGGTGATTTGTTTCGCATGTACCAGCGCTATGCGGCTTCGAAGAACTGGCGGGTTGAAGTAATCTCCACCAGTGATGGCGAGCATGGCGGCTACAAGGAAGTCATTGCCAATATTTTTGGCTCTGGGGCCTATGCCCGTTTGAAATTCGAATCAGGTGTGCACCGGGTGCAGCGCGTTCCCGCGACAGAAACCCAAGGGCGCATCCATACATCGGCTGCCACGGTTGCCGTGCTGCCGGAAGCCGAGGAAGTTGATATCAAGATAGAGGACAAGGATTTGCGGATTGATGTCTATCGGTCTTCGGGGCCTGGCGGACAATCGGTCAATACAACGGATTCAGCCGTGCGGGTGACGCACATTCCAACCGGCATTGCGGTGGCCCAGCAAACTGAAAAGTCCCAACTCAAGAACAAGAACACGGCGATGAAATTGTTGCGGGCCAAACTCTATGACATGGAGCGCGAGCGCTTGGACAAGGAACGCTCGGCAGCCCGCAAGGGGCAAGTGGGATCAGGCGACCGGTCGGAGCGCATCCGCACCTATAATTTCCCGCAAGGCCGCCTGACAGATCACCGGATCAATCTGACGCTCTATAAATTGCCTGAAATCATTGAAGGGCCTGCCCTTGAAGATGTTGTGCAAGCGCTGGTGACGGATCATCAGGCCACTTTGATGGCGGAGCAGGATGACAACGGTTAAGGCGCTGCTGGCCGGGGCGCGGCAGCGGCTGATCAGGGCTGACATCGATAATGCAGCGCTGGATGCGCGGTTGCTGTTGCAAGAGGTGACGGGTCTGACACATGCCGATATTGTTGCAAGTCCAGAGTTTGAAGTTACCGCCGACGACGCAGCAAAATTTGAAGCCCTTATAGATCGTCGCACAAGTTCCGAACCAGTTTCGCGCATCTTGGGAAAACGCGAATTTTATGGCCGGGAATTTGTTGTCACGCTGGATGTGCTTGATCCGCGGGCCGATACGGAAGCACTCCTGGAACTCTGTTTGGACCATGTGGCCAAGGATCAGGCGTTGCGCATTCTCGATCTTGGCACGGGAAGCGGAATTCTGGCGGTTTCGCTGGCAGCTGAACTGGCTTTGGCAACAGTTGAAGCGGTGGACATTTCTGATGCCGCATTGAAAGTGGCCCACATCAATGCCGAAGCCTTAGGTGTTTCCGGGCGGTGCAGCCTGCAACGGGGAAACTGGTTTTCAGGTTGCACCGGGACCTATGATCTCGTCGTCTCAAATCCCCCCTATATTGAAACAGCAGCGGTTGCCGGCCTTCCGCCTGATGTACGGAATTTTGATCCGCTGCTGGCGTTAGATGGTGGTGGCGATGGCTTGGCGGCTTACCGTGTCATTGCGCGGGAAGGTTCGTCTTACCTCTCAGGCGAGGGCAAAGTTGCCGTCGAGATTGGGGCGGGCCAACGGGCCGATGTCACATCACTCTTTGAACGCCATGGGTTTTCCTGCCTTGAAGCCCGCCAAGACCTGGGTGGCCATGTGCGCGCCTTGATTTTTGGCGTGGCGGTTTCAGATTGAAAATTTCCGTTGGAATCACGCTACGGATAGGCTAAAAGAAATTTGTATTCCTGCAATTTGTGATTTTTGAGCTGCTCTACGAAGGTTATTCGTATTGTATCCGGGCACAAAACTTGAGATGGCAGCGCCGCTGGTGGCGCAAACTGTCTCGCAGGGCAAACAGGCAATCAGGATTTGTGTGAACTGATCAAGCTCGCTTGGCTTCAATTGTGCACCGCGAATGGCGGATCTGCTCATGTCAGCAGTCCAGTGATCGTGCGGGAGCAGCGCTTTCAATTTTACAGTGGTAATGGATTTTCATGAGACCTGGACAACACAACACCAACAACAACAAGAACCGCAATCGCAACCGCAGCAACAATAACAACAACCGCCGCAACAGTAACACTGGCGGTGGTCAGCAGGGCGGCAGCGGTGCAAACCGGGTTTACGACAGCAATGGACCGGATGTGAAATTGCGCGGCACGGCGCAAACCATTGCCGAAAAATACATGCAGCTGGCGCGGGACGCCAACAGTTCTGGCGACCGGGTTGCGGCTGAGAGTTATTACCAGTTCGGCGACCATTACTACCGCGTATGGCTGGCCGCCCAGCCCGTGGGACAACCCATTCAGTTTGCCCGTCGCAATGCTGAAGATGAATTTGATGAAGACGGCAATGAGATTATTCCTGAAGCCGAAGGTGCCGAGAACGAAAGCGCTGAAGGTCCGGAAAATGTAGAGACTTCATCTGTTGCTGAAACAGGCGAGGCCCAGCCGGAAGGCGATGGCTATCAGCCCCGTCAAGCCAACAACAATCGCAACACCAACCAGAACCGCGAAGGCGGCAACAACCGCAACTTCCGCCAGCGTTGGCCCCGCCGCAATGATCGCTTCAATGCCGACGGCAGCAGCAATGGGCAGCCAGCCAATCCAAATGCTGGTGCAGCGCCTGAGGGTGCAGTTGAAAACAATGATAGCAGCGAACGATTTGAGGGGGTCCCAGAACGGCAGGAGCGCCCAGAACGGCAGGAGCGCCCAGAGCGGCTTGTGGTGCAGGATATGCCAGCGCAGGATACCAGTAACTGGGAAGCACCATCGTTCTTGACTCGTCCGACGCCGATTGTCAGCGCTGAACCAGATATGGCGGAAGCTGCAGCCCCCGTTGTACGTGCGCCCCGTGGCCGCCGTCCAAAGGCCGCAGTTGTGGTCGAGGTTCCTGACACCACACCACAGGGCGAATAATCAATCATCGTCGCTTGAGGCCACCTTGTTGGCCTGAAAATCAATCCCATATGAACAGGGAGGGAAACATCACGTGCTGCCTGCAAGGGGGCAATTTGGTTTTTTCCTGGCAACTGTTCATGACGGCGATTTTGGCATGCCTATGGGTGCTGCAATCGTGCCGAGACGGAAGGGATGGGTTATGGATTTCGAGAAATACACAGAACGTTCGCGGGGTTTCTTGCAGGCGGCTCAATCACTGGCCCTGCGTGAGGGGCACCAGCGTTTTACACCAGAGCATGTGCTCAAGGTTTTGCTGGATGATGAAGAGGGTTTGGCTTCCGGGCTGATCAAGGCCAGTGGCGGCGATCCGCGTTTGGCTTTGGCCCATGTCGAAGCATCGCTGGCCAAAATGCCAAAAGTTTCAGGTGGTGGTGCAGGGCAGGTTTATCTGGCACCGGAGTTGGCCCGGGTGTTTGATGCGGCGCAAAAATTGGCAACCAAATCCGGTGATAGTTTCGTTACGGCAGAGCGCCTGTTGCAGGCCTTGGCCATGGAAAAAAGTGACGCTGCTGCGGCACTCAAGGCAGCTGATGTTACCCCGCAGGGGTTGAATGGTGCGATCAACGCTATCCGCAAGGGCCGCACGGCTGATTCCACCTCTGCCGAACAATCCTATGACGCCTTGAAAAAATATGCCCGTGACCTGACGGAAGTGGCGCGGGAAGGCAAGCTTGATCCGGTGATTGGGCGCGATGAAGAAATCCGCCGAACCATGCAGGTCCTGTCGCGGCGAACCAAGAACAATCCCGTGCTGATTGGCGAACCGGGTGTTGGCAAGACGGCGATTGCCGAAGGCCTCGCACTTCGTATCGTCAAGGGCGATGTGCCGGAATCCCTCAAAGACAAAAAACTCCTGTCACTCGACATGGGAGCCTTGATCGCTGGCGCAAAATTCCGCGGCGAGTTTGAGGAACGCTTGAAAGCCGTGTTGTCGGAAGTCACGGCGGCAGAAGGCGGCATCATCCTGTTCATTGATGAAATGCACACGCTTGTGGGTGCTGGCAAGGCCGAAGGTGCCATGGATGCCTCCAATCTTTTGAAACCGGCCTTGGCGCGGGGTGAATTGCATTGCGTGGGGGCCACGACCTTGGATGAGTATCGCAAACATGTGGAAAAGGACGCGGCTTTGGCCCGGCGCTTCCAACCGATATTTGTCAATGAGCCAACGGTGGAGGATTCGATTTCGATCCTGCGCGGCATCAAGGAAAAATATGAGTTGCATCATGGGGTGCGGATTACCGATGCGGCCATCGTGGCGGCTGCTACATTGTCGAGCCGCTATATCTCGGACCGCTTCCTGCCCGACAAGGCCATCGACTTGATGGATGAGGCGGCATCGCGGCTACGCATGCAGGTTGATTCAAAGCCAGAGGAACTTGACGAGTTGGACCGCCGGATCATGCAGTTGCAGATCGAGCGCGAGGCCCTGAAAAAAGAAATTGACGCGGCCTCGAAAGAACGTTTGTCACGGTTGGAAAAAGAACTGGCGGAGACTGAAGAAAAATCCGCCGTGATGACGCGCAACTGGCAGGCCGAAAAGGAAAAGCTGGCTTCAGCTTCCAGGCTCAAGGAAGAACTGGAAGCAGCGCGGCGTGATCTGGAACTGGCGCAACGCAAAGGCGATTTTGCCTTGGCCGGCGAGTTGACCTATGGCCGTATCCCTGAACTTGAAAAGAAAATGCAGGTTGCCGAGGCTGCGGGCAATTCGAAGATTTTGGAGGAAGCCGTGACAGCTTCCCACGTGGCGCAGATTGTCTCACGCTGGACCGGCATACCGATTGACAAGATGCTGGAAGGCGAACGGGAGAAACTGCTTGCCATGGAGGCTGCCTTGCAGACCCGCGTGGTCGGGCAGGAAGAAGCGGTTGCCGCTGTTTCGACAGCCGTGCGGCGGGCCCGGGCGGGCTTGCAGGATCCCAATCGGCCCATTGGTTCATTCATGTTTCTGGGACCTACGGGTGTTGGCAAAACCGAATTGACCAAGGCATTGGCGGCCTATCTGTTTGACGATGAACACGCCATGGTGCGCGTTGACATGTCGGAATACATGGAGAAGCATGCAGTGTCGCGTCTGATTGGCGCACCTCCGGGCTATGTGGGCTATGACGAGGGCGGTGCCCTGACGGAAGCGGTGCGCCGCCGCCCTTATCAGGTCGTGCTGTTCGATGAAATCGAAAAGGCCCATCCCGATGTGTTCAACGTGCTCTTGCAAGTGCTCGATGATGGTCGGCTGACCGATGGCCAGGGGCGCACGGTTGATTTCAAAAACACGCTGATCATCATGACATCGAATTTGGGGTCGGAGTTTCTGGTCAACCTGGGTGAAGGTCAGGATTCAGACGAAGTGAAGGAGCAAGTAATGGACGTAGTGCGGCGGCAGTTCCGACCGGAGTTCATCAACCGGGTTGACGACATCATCCTGTTCCACCGCCTGAAACGGCAGCACATGGGGGCGATTGTTGACATTCAAATGGCACGGCTGGACAAATTGCTCCGTGAACGGAATATTTCTGTTGCCCTGTCGCCGGAAGCCAACACCCTGTTGGCTGAACGGGGCTATGATCCGGCCTATGGGGCAAGACCCTTAAAGCGGGTCATTCAAAAATCCATTCAAGACCCACTGGCAGAGGAAATCCTGTCAGGGCGGATCAAGGATGGTGATGCTGTAGAGGTTAGTGAAAAAAATGGCGAACTAGCTTTCAATGGAACAGTTGCCCGCAGGTTGAGACCCGTGGAACCATTAGAATCGGTGACGCGTCACTGACAACTCTATGTAATCGCTGAACTTTTGAGGCCATTTCAACACCTGGCAATAGGAGGCGGGCATGTTTCGCATCCGCAATGTCCGTGTGCTGAACATCGCTGTCGGCTTACGGCATAAAGCAAAAACAGGGCAGCACCCAGGATTTGGGCTTGAAAACATTAACCGCTTTGTTTAACCATTTCGACTACCTGAATGATTGGCCTAGGATTTTTGGGCTATCTTGATTCGTGTGTTCGCCAAGTTTGCCCACTTTGGGGTGCAGGAAGAACGGAGATGGAAATGGCTGGAAAGCAAAAACTAATTGACGGCATCGTCAAAGATGATTCCTCGATCGGGCTGGCAAAAATCCAAAAACACCAAAGCAGGCGCAAGCTGGCTCCCAATGGTATTGGCAAATGGGTTTTCAAATACCGCGTGGATGATACGGCTAAGGCATCAGCAACGAGCAAGAAAAAGTAACTGCTGCTGCGCGGCAAGACGGGGACCAACTTTGCATCCTGAGGACCTGAAGACGTTAAACAGGTTCAGCCTGTATCGGGAAACCGCACTTTCCGAAATGACAGATAGCTCTGACAATCTTCTCAACATCATAAAATGTACTGCAGATCAGGTGGCAGATCGGTATTTCTGTCGCATCACCCTCGCCCACCGAAAACTTATTCCTGTGCGTGCAGGCTATCTCGAAGACTTGCAAAAAATCATGTTGGACAGCGACCTGGGTACCAAGGAGCTTGACCATTTTAAGCATGCCGCGATTCTTTCATATTGGTTGTGTAAACACAAGCCGGTGCACGAGGTTTCTCACGCCACGATCAAGAGGTATGATGAGAGCGAAGATATTTCTCTGGTGCAACGACAGCGCCTCTGGGGCGAGTTCGATAGTTTTCATGACGAACTCATTGCATTCTTCTTTGGTTTTCATATCTGCAACTCGCATCACCTTCAAAAACTGGCTGCGAAAAATCCAAGTTTTCGCACATATGTTGAGGCACAATCTGATCATTTTGGCCTAACCCGGCTGTTTGAACCGGATGCCCTGTTGCTACATGACATTGTTCGCATCATGCACGACAATCACATGGGCATCTATGCGCTGTACCTCTTGTACAAGACTATGTTTGAACACGCTCCCAATCCACGATGGATCGTGCCTCCAAAAATTACCTTAGTAAAATAATCCGATTTCAAAATCAGTTTATGCCAGCAATTCGAAAGCTTTGGATTGCTCTTTCAGGGCAATCAGGAATGACTTCTCCTTTCTCGCAAATTGATTTAGCGTCATCGCCGGGGCTGAAGTGCAGCGGAGATTCCAGCATTGTCGAAGACGGTCCTGATCACGGGTGCCAGTGATGGTATCGGTTTTGAAATCGCCAGACTGGCCATCGCCGAGGGCTATACGGTGACCATGCTGGCGCGGGATGAAACCCGCCTCAGGTTTGCTGCAGACACCCTGAATTGGGGAATAAAACCGCGCTTTGCCGCGATCGATCTGACGGATGAGCGCCAGCGCCGCAACTACATGATTGGCATGGAGGAGGCTGACTATATTCCCGACATCCTGGTGAATAACGCGGGCATTGGATTTGCCGGTGATTTTGCCGATGTGCCATGGGAAAAACTGGAAAACCTGTTTAACCTCAACATGATTGCCACGGCCCATCTCACCCATTGGATGTTCAACCGGATGAAGATCCGGGGCAGCGGTTCGATCATCAACATGTCCTCGGCCATTGCCACACGTCCCGCACCATGGTTTGCCGCCTACTCAGCCAGCAAGGCGTTTATCAACAGTCTTTCACAGGCTTTGCATGTGGAGGGAAAGCCCTATGGTGTGCATGTCGCGGTGGTGCATCCGCCTGAAGTCCGCACCCGCCGCATGGTCAACCGGCAAAAGGCTGATCTGACGGCAACCCTTGCCCTTTATGCCTTGCCCAGTTTATCGGCAGCCCACGTGGCACAAGTGGTATTGCAGACGGCAGAAAATCGCCGTCGTTCCGTGGCACCGGGATTGTTGACCTGGCTTGCCATGGCATCGGCGGGGAAACTGCCGGACTGGATGGATCTTTTCATCATGTCGGTGTTGTTTCGCCAGCGTAAATGGCTGCAACCGCCGTCGGAAGAGGAAATGACGTCACTGGAAAAAACCCCGCCGGGGATTGAGATCTGAATGAAACTTGTGGCCTTCAACAAATATTGCGAATCCCTGCCTCACTCATTTCACGTAGTGCAATGGGGTGGTGCCCATGTCTGGAAAGTCGGGGGTTCTGCGGGCAAGATGTTTGCCATCGCCTGGGACCGGGGTGAAGAGGGCGTTCACATCACCTTCAAAGTCTCGCCGATGAGTTATGACCTTCTGAAAGACCGGGAAGGCTTGCGGCCCGCACCCTATCTCGCATCACGGGGCATGACGTGGATACAACGGACGACTGATGCGACGATGGATGATGGGGCGCTGAGGGATTACTTGAAGGAAAGTTGGAGGCTATGCGCATTGGCATTGCCAAAAAGGAGACAGATGGAATTGGGTTTTTTGTAACTGGTATATTTGTTAGCTTGATCTATTGCCCAGCTTGCGCCACCTGCACGGCTGATGGGGCTTTTTCCATGAGGGCCATGACTTTGGCTTTTTGCAGGCGGAAATTTGTGAGGTCTTTGCCGGCCAACTGCTTTCCGCCCTTGGCGTTGATGCCGGTGGGATTGACGGGGCGGTCTTTGACACGGACTTCGAAATGCAGATGGGGCCCGGTTGAACGGCCTGAGGTGCCGACATAGCCAATGATCTGGCCCTGGTTGACCGACACGCCCGACCGGATGCCTGCTGCGAGCCTGCTCATATGGGCATAGAGCGTCTTGTACTTGACGCCGTGTTTCAAAACGATGGTGTTGCCATAGGCACCATGGCGGCCCGCGAGATCGACAACCCCTGCGCCGGCAGCGCGAATTGGTGTTCCGGTAGGTGCGCCGAAGTCAACGCCGGTGTGCATCTTCGAATATCGCAACAAGGGGTGGCGGCGCATGCCAAAGCCTGAGGTGATCTTTACACCAGACACCGGGGTTTTCAACAGGGCGCGGGCAGCGCTGCGGCCAAACTCGTCGAAGTAGTCAGTGCGGCCATCGGCATCGGTGAAGCGATAGTAACGTTTGACTTTGCCGCCATAGTTCAGCTCGGCATAGTGCAAAACGCTGCGCTTGCTGGAGGTGCCTGACAGGGGCTGTCCGAAAAACATCTTGAAACTGTCGGATGAATCGATCTGGTTCTGGAAGTCTACGTCGTAGGACAAGACACGGGTATATTCAGCGACAATGTATTCAGGAATTTTGTTGTCTTTTGCCGTGGCGTAAAGACTTGAGCCTACTTTGTCGGTGGCGCGGAAGTGCAGGACTTTGGGTTTTTCCGCATATTGCGACTTGGTGCCTTCAAGCTTGCCCGAAATCCGCGCATCGAAATTGCCGTCTTCATCAGCAGAAACCAGAACGGTTTCCTTGGGACCGGGCTTGAACGAAAGTTCCACCGGGAAAATTGCTTCGCGGCCATAAAAATCGATTTGACGGTCAAAGGTAACTTCAAATTCCGTGCCGGGTTTGATCAGTTTGACGGGCATGACGGGATTGAGCGCTGCCACCAATTGTTCGGCAGCGGCGGTGGATACACCGCGGTTGGTCAATTCCCGGATCAGGGAACTGCCCTTTGCCAAACGGAAGGTTTCGTCGACAGGTTCGGGTGGCGCTGTCTTGGAGATTTCCGTGAAATTCTGGTTTTCACTTTCAACGGCAGCAATTTCAGAATCCAGCACCGACGTTGCATCACCATAGGGCAATTCATTTTCGGTGATTTCAGGGTAGGCCCAACCGTCTTGCATATCGCGCTCGGGCAAAACTTCGGTTGCTTCGGCCTGTTTGCCGGGAGCTGCTGTGGCCAAGCTGTCGGTACTCGTTTCGGACTGCCTGGGTTTGGAAAGTGTCACAACTGCATCATCCTGGCTGATCGCGGCCTGGGCAACGGGTGGTGCTGCATTGTGACCAAACAAACCAAGCGTCACACCACCAACAATCAACGTGGCCGCAATACCGGCAATACATGTCGTCAACAACCAACGGTGATGGATAGGGGGCTCCAGGAACGCAGTTTCCAAGGCAATGGGTTTCAGGTCATGGGAAATCGGCACAACGCTGCGGCGGGATTGCGCCATGGTCACGGTCCTGCCGTGACCCACGCTCATACGGGTCATCCGCGACGGCACATCATTGTGCGGCTTTGCCTTCAAGCGACCCATGCTCCCCGTTTAAACTACTCACCCAAACCGAACTATTTTTAGACTGACACCGCTAGCTTCGCCCTGAATCTTCCCAGGTCCAAAACCATGACCCAAAGTCCTGATTTGCATTTATGACAATGCCTCCCGTGGCCCTTGCATGTCAACCCATGTGTGGCTTTCACACAGCCTTTGCGGATTTCATCTGGCCAGAAAGCAGCCAAAACGCAAAAAACGTCAGCCACTGGAGCAGATGAGAGCCGAAAACAACTCCGAAACGCCTTATATGCAGCATTGCAACAGTTCATTTCCATCTGGTTAACCATAACAAGATGATTCCAAACGGAGTTAGCGACTGGATAAGCGCAAACCACGGGTTCCACGGGGTCAAATTTTAGATTTTTTGATCAAATTCGGTTGTCCGGTCCTTGGCGACAGCCGTTTCCCTCCGCCATCTGATCAAATAAACTGTTTTATTTCAGTTACTTATAAAAATAATGAAAAAACCTCAGGACTCTGCTTGACACTTCGACCAGGGTTTATCTATACACCGCATCACTGAGGGACACCGGCGCTTCGGCGACGATGCCTCTGTGCGAAATCAAGACGCAAACGGCGAAACCCGCTGGTCTCCCTGAGAAGGGAATCCGGTGAAAGGATTTGTCTTTTGTGCAATTTGGCTCCTCTGGGGTCTGGAACTTCGGTTCCCCGCTGATTGACATTGTTGAAGAAAGAAAGAGAAACGCAGACGGCGTGTGTCCTTGCGGTTTCCGGGTGACCGGAGACGAAGAAACAAACGTCGATAGCGTTTCAAATATACAAGAAGACAGACTTCGATACCAACGCAAGTTGGATTGTCGAAATCATATATTCTCGTCAATTTTTTTAAAGCTAAAGACCAGT
>JANOVS010000263.1:0-3440 GCA_031417515.1 Hyphomicrobiales bacterium | reverse complement strand
CGGCCACCTCCTCCCCGCCGAAGTGGCGGGTTGGAGGGCGAAGTTGGGAAGCGGTCTTCATCAAATGCCCTCAAACCCAATTCTTTATTGGGGAGGAAGTGGCCGAAGGCCGGAGGTGGGGGAACACTTTAAGCCGCATCTTTCACCTTTTTCGCAACTTTCTTTACAGCCTTTTTGGCCGTTTTCTTGACCGCCTTTTTGGCAACCTTCTTCGCAGGCGCTTTTTTCACGCCAGCCTTTTCAGCCCGGTCGCCAATCAGCGCCACGGCTTCTTCAAGCGTAATTCCCTCCGGTGTCATTTCTTTGGGGATCGTCGCATTGACTTTGCCGTATTTGACATAGGCACCATATTTGCCGCCCATGACCTGGATCGGCCCACCATTGGGATGTGCACCAAGTTCGCGCAAAGCACCGGGCTTGCCACGGGTCGATGGACCTCGCGCCCGTTTTTCGGCCAGCAAATCCACGGCCCGGTTGATGCCAATGGTGTAAACTTCTTCCGGATCCTTTAAATTCGCATAGACGCCATCATGCAGCAAAAACGGCCCGAAGCGGCCAAAATTTGCAACAATCGGAGTCTGGGTTTCCGGATGAACCCCAACTTCGCGCGGCAATGACAAGAGCTTCATGGCATGTTCAAAACTGATCGTTGTGGGATCAGTGCCTTTGGGAATTGAGGCCCGGCGTGGCTTTTCACCTTCCGGCGGTTCGCCCAATTGCAGATAGGGACCAAAGCGGCCTAAGCGGCGCGTTACATTGGCTCCGGTTTCTGGATCAGTTCCAATCAATATACCTTCAGCCGGCACCATGGCTTCAGCACCGTCCAGGGGGGTCGACATTTGTTTGGTAAATTTGCAATTGGGGTAGTTGGTGCAGCCAATGAACGAACCGAACTTGCTGAGTTTCAGCGAAAGTTTTCCATCAGCACAGGAAGGGCAGGCTCGCGCATCGCCCCCATCAGCCCTGGCCGGGAATATATGGGGAGCCAGCAACTCATTCAGCGCATCTATAACTTGCGTCACCCGCAAATCCTTCACATCGCCAATGGCAACCGTAAAGTTTTTCCAGAAATCCCGCAAAACATCTTTCCAGGCAATTTCACCGTTTGAAATCCGGTCAAGCTGCTCTTCCAGATCTGCCGTGAAATCATATTCAACATAGCGGCCAAAGAAACTTTCAAGAAACGCCGTCACAATCCGGCCCTTGTCTTCGGGAATCAGACGTTTCTTGTCCATCCGGGTGTAACCCCGGTCTTTCAGCGTGGTCATGATGCTGACATAGGTCGAGGGGCGACCAATCCCCAATTCTTCCAGCTTCTTGGTCAACGAGGCTTCAGAGTAGCGTGGCGGTGGTTCGGTGAAATGCTGGTTCGGCTTTATTTCTGTGACGCCAATCGAATCGCCCCGCGCCATGGCAGGCAGGCGGCGCGTATCTTCGTCTTCACCATCATCCAGGTCTTCGTTGTAAACCTTGAGAAATCCATCAAATTTCACCACCGAACCGTTGGCCCGGAACGAATAAAGCTTGCCGTCAATGCCACTCGATTCAATGTCAGCAGTCGTGCGTTCCATCTCGGCACTTTCCATTTGGCTTGCAATGGTGCGCTTCCAGATCAGATCGTAGAGCGCCAATTGGTCAACATCGAGTTCCTTGCGCACCTGGTCGGGACGGCGCGAAAGTTCAGTCGGCCTGATGGCTTCATGGGCTTCCTGGGCGTTTTTAGCCTTGCTCGTGTAACGGCGCGGTGCTGACGGCACATAGGGTTCGCCAAAAGTTTTCAAGATGACATTGCGGGCCGCAGCAACAGCTTCCGGAGCCATGTCGGCACCGTCAGTACGCATGTATGTAATGAGACCAACAGTTTCGCCGCCCACATCCACGCCTTCATAAAGCCGCTGGGCAATTTGCATGGTGCGCGAAGCCGAGAAGCCAAGTTTGCGTGAGGCTTCTTGCTGCAAGGTCGAGGTTCGGAACGGTGGGAAGGGGTGCCGTTTGGCCGGTTTGCTTTCAAGGCTGCCAACTTTGTAAGTGCAGTTTTTCAACGCGTTGAAAATCGCATGGGCAGATTCTGCATCGCCCAAAGTCAGTTTTTCAAGCCGCTTGCCATCCACATGCGCGAGGCTGGCTTCGAATGCAGCACCCTTAGGCGTTGTAAATTTGCCGTCAATCGACCAGTATTCCTGGCTGCGAAATGCTTCAATCTCCAGCTCACGATCACACACCAATCGCAATGCCACCGATTGCACCCGACCCGCCGATCGCGCACCCGGCAACTTCCGCCACAATACTGGCGACAGCGTAAAGCCGACAAGATAATCCAAGGCCCGGCGCGCCATGTAAGCATCGACCAATGCCCCATCAACATCGCGCGGGTTGGCCATGGCATCAAGAATCGATTGCTTGGTGATTGCATTGAAGGCCACGCGCTGGACCTTTTTGCCCTTCAACAAGCCCTTTTTTCCCAACACATCCATCAAATGCCAGGAGATTGCTTCGCCTTCCCGGTCAGGGTCGGTTGCAAGAACGAGACGATCTGCGCCCTTCAGGGCCGCAGCGATATCATTCACCCGTTTGGCGGCCTTGCCATCAATTTCCCATTCCATGGAAAAATCATCGTCAGGCTTCACCGAGCCATCTTTAGCCGGTAAATCCCGCACATGACCATAAGAGGCCAGCACGGTGAAATCCTTGCCCAGATACTTGTTGATGGTTTTGGCTTTGGCAGCCGATTCTACAACGACAACAGTCATTCCTGCATCCTGAAAAGGCCTCTGGCATGTGAGCAGAGGCAAAAATTTCGTGCCTGTAAGTTTGGTTATGGTCCCGATGGGTCTTTGCCAAAGGCGCCCGCTCTTAGTAGGATAAATCTTGGAAGGCAAGCGATGAGGGAAAAACAGGCCAAAGTCGATCTTCGCTCACATTAAAGAATTAAAATTGTGATTGCTATGCAATACAACTCTAGATGCCTTTATTGAGCATAAAACTCGTTTATCGTGTGTTCCAGCGGTGACTCATTGTAACGCCGCAAGGAGGGCAAAACCAATGCAAAATCATGCATCGCGATACAATTTTAACGATAGTAAAATAAAACTATCCGCTCACGGCGAGCAGAATTTCAAAGTTGAATCGGCGCAATACATCGCCGACATGATCCTGGAATTACGAAATCTCGCCAAGGCGTCAGAATTCAACACGCTGCAAGGGCTTCTCGAGATATCTTACTATGAGGCATTCACCGCGGCCAATCGCATCCGAATTCCCAATGATGAAGAGTCCTTTCTTCACGACCTTGGCACAGATGCCCGCAAGGCGAATGCTGCCGCCTAATCACCAAAGAGCTTCATCCCATTATACCAACCGTCATTTGAAACCACCCCGGCCCTCCCCCTTGTGGGGAGGGCCGGAGTGGGGGTCGCTCCGACGCTTGAGGCGAGAGAAAC
>JANOVS010000262.1:0-1952 GCA_031417515.1 Hyphomicrobiales bacterium | reverse complement strand
CTCGGTAGTATATTGGAATCCGCACGCCAGAGCATTGCGGCAGCGAGCTTTACATGGAGGCTCGCATGGTGACTCGTTCGACTTCTTCCCGTGTCGTGACCCCTTCCCTAATTTTGATTTCACCTGCCTTGCTCAACAGCTGCATCCCTTTTGCAACCGCGTCGTCTCTCAAAAGTGTTGAGTGGGAACGACGAGTAATAAGTCCTCGCATTGATTCGTCAACGATCATCAACTCGTAGATTCCGAGGCGACCGCGATAACCAGTGTTTCGGCATTGCGAACATCCTTTGGCCGTGAACTCCGTAGCGCCTTCAACTGATGACTCATTCTTCACTTTACAATCTGGACAGCTGCGGCGTACCAATCGCTGTGCCAACACAGAAACGAGACTACTTGCAAGCAAATAGGGTTCGATCCCTAAGTCCATCATACGGGTAACAGCACTAGCCGCGTCATTGGTATGTAACGTACTGAATACCAAATGGCCGGTGAGAGCGGCTTGGACGGCCATCATGGCCGTCTCGGCGTCTCGGATTTCGCCTAGCATGATTATGTCTGGATCCTGCCGCAAAACGCTTCTGAGCCCACTTGCGAATGTCATCCCCTTTTTGAGATTGATCTGTGTCTGGGAAATGCCCTCAAGTTGATACTCAATTGGATCCTCCAACGTCACGGCGTTCCGTTCCCGTGTATCGAGTTCTTGTAATGCTGAATAAAGCGTGGTGCTCTTTCCACTGCCAGTTGGCCCCGTCACTAGGATCAAACCATGCTCTACGGAAATGGCGTTTCGGAATCGTTGGAGCGATAGCGGATCCATTCCGAGTTCGGGCAAGCGGTAAAGTCTGGCACTTTTGTCCAGAAGCCGAACTACGATTCGTTCCCCGTGGCTAGATGGCATCGAAGCAATTCGCAAGTCGATTACTCTTTGTCCAACATGGACAGTCGCACGCCCATCCTGTGGAAGTCTCTTTTCCGCGATATCCATGCGACCTGCAACTTTGATGCGAGTAAGGACCTCTTCCTGAAGCGACTTTGGTATTTCGCGGGTATCGAAGAGAACGCCATCCATCCGCATTCGGACGACCATAGCGTTTTCGACGGGTTGGAAATGAATATCGGAGGCTTGTTGTTACACTGCGTCGAACAGAATGCGATTGACCAGCTCAATGACAGGAGTATCCGATTGGTCTTGGAGAAGGTCGTTCGTGTCATCTGCGGAAATCAGTACGGCGGCTACTGGATTTTCGGCATTCGCACTTGGCTCTTGAGTTCGATTGGCAAGCCGATTGGCTTCAAAAGCAAGATCGATCCGCCGATCGAGCTCGATGTCGTCAACAACGACGGAGCTTAGTGGATCCTTCAAAAGTCGCCGAATCGAATCCACGACGAAAGGTTTCGTTTGTTCGGTCACGAAAAGCTTGTACGTGCCCGAGTCATCTCGATCCAAACAAATACGGCGCGAACGGCAGTAGTCGATTGTGACCCGCTCAAAAAACCTATTAAAGATGCTGATTGTTTGAAAACTCGTCATTGGATCTATGATACATAAAACTGGTTGGCTCATCGCCGACACTTCCACCGGTTAGGGTCCATCGGTTTGGCTAACGGATCTGGCGGTCGAGTAGCGTAAGTATAAACAGTTTTTCTGCCAAACTGATTTTTGATTCTTCCCCGTCAACAAACTGCGTCCTATCGACTGCCAAAAAGTTTTTTGTTGCTTTTGGCTCCTGACTGTGGGACAACTACGGACTCACCGGTTTGAAAGTACGTGGGGATGCGAGATGACGAGCCGAAAAACCCGACAACGACTGCGAACTAGATCGAGAGCAGAATTGCCAGCGGTTGAGATCAAAAAAGTTCAGCATCACCCGTTGTTGACTATGACGATTGTTACTTCTGTTTCGATTTGTGTTTGCGCAGTTGCCTATGCTGGGGTTCGAGCAAGTCTTTAC
>JANOVS010000261.1:0-1790 GCA_031417515.1 Hyphomicrobiales bacterium | reverse complement strand
TATCCTGTCCGCGATCGAACCCGCAGATCTGGCGCTCGCCATCGGCAGCGGCGATGCGGCGATGGTCGCACGCGCAAACGGCGTCGGGCCGAAACTGGCCAGCCGGATCGTTAACGAGCTTAAGGACAAGGTCGGCGCGCTTGCAGGCATCGGCGGCGGCGCGAAGCTTGTAGCAGGCGCAGCCAGCGGTAGCCATGCCAGCGACGCAATGTCGGCGCTCGCCAATCTGGGCTTCAAACCCGGCGAGGCGGGAAGCGCGGTGGCGCAGGCGGTTGAGGAGCTTGGCCCGGATGCGACGCTGGATGCTCTAGTGAGACTGGCGTTGAAGAGGGCTTCGCGGTGACGCGTAGACATATTCCTACAAATCTGTATAGAAATATTATGGCACAGCTTAACATCTCCATTCCGCCCGCGCTGAAAAGCTGGATCGATCACCGTGTTACCGAAGGGCGCTATTCCAGCGCGAGTGATTATATGCGCGACCTTGTCCGTCGCGATCAGGAATCCGAACCTGATGATATCGAATGGGTGAGGGCGATGCTGGCTGAGGGCGAGGCTTCCGGAATTTCTGGCGAGGAGCCAGGGACGATCATAGAAAACATCATCGCCAGACGGCGAGCAAGGCGTGGCTGAAGTTTCGTTTTCGAATGCCGCCGTTGCAGATTTGAAGGCAATCGACGAATATAGTCTTGCGCAATTTGGTGAGGAAATTGGAGAAGCCTATATGCACGGCTTCGACAAGGAATTCGCCCTCTTGCAGGATTATCCTCTCACGGGTCAGGCGACACCCGAATATGGCAAAGCCTATCGCTGCTTAATGCACCGCAGACACCGTATTTTCTATTTAGTAAATGATGACGCGGTTCGCGTTGTCCGGATATTGCATCATGCAATGGATGCAGAACGTGCGCTGACGGGGGCATCGAAGTGACAGAAAAATCTAATCGGTTCGTTTTGACTCATGCGGAAGAGGGCGGCTTTGTCGCTTTTGACCCCATTACAAAGTCCGTGACCCAAGGCGAAACGAAAGACGAAGCAATAAGCAATTTGATTGAGGCTGTCGGGTTGTATCTTGACGAAATAACTGTGACTCGCACTGCCACTTGCCGATGCGGCCAGCTTTCGGTCACGTGCAGAGGCGAGCCGGTCCGCGTTTCAGTCTGCCATTGTCTGAAATGCCAAAGGCGCACAGGTAGTTCCTTCAGCGCGCAAGCACGCTTCCCCGATGCAACGGTCACCGTCCACGGACAATCAAAAGCCTATGAACACGCTGGCGATAGCGGCTCGGTCGGCGTGTTTCATTTCTGCCCTAATTGTGGTGCCACGGTATTTTACAAGGCGGGGCCGTTTCCCGATTTGACAGCAGTTGCCATCGGTGCGTTTGCAGATCCAACATTTCCCGCGCCTTCGGTATCGATATTTGAAAACCGCAAGCACGGCTGGATAGAGATAGTCGGCGAAGGCATTGAGCATGACTGAAGACGACCGCATCACCACCCCCGACAAACGGCCCGAGGACGTCGATGCGGCGCTTCGTCCGAAAACGCTTGCGGAGTTTATCGGGCAGGCGGCGGCGCGGGATAATCTGCGGGTGTTTATCGAGGCCGCAAAGGGTCGTGGGCAGCCGCTTGACCATGTGCTGTTCTTCGGCCCGCCCGGCCTCGGCAAAACCACGCTGGCGCAGATTGTCGCCAAGGAAATGGGCGTCGGGTTTCGGGCCACGTCCGGCCCGGTCATTGCCAAATCGGGCGATCTGGCGGCGCTGCTCACTAATCTTGAAGACGGCGATG
>JANOVS010000260.1:0-5335 GCA_031417515.1 Hyphomicrobiales bacterium | reverse complement strand
CCACGCGCAAGTTGCCCAGCCTCTGGCTCATGGTGACTTTGCCCGAGCCTCTGCCTCTAAATGCGACGACAGATCTGATGATGCGGGCAGCAGGGATTTCCTCGTTTTCCAATTTTGACTTTTTGCCGCACACACTTGCCTTGCCGGCAGGATTCCCGGAGCAAGCCACGATCCGCAGTGATGCTGCCACCAGCAGCCCAGTCGTGGCCTTGATGTCGCATCATCTCGAACTATTCAGCCGGAGCCGGGGCAAGGAGTTTTTGATTTCACCCAAAGGCCTGCGCATCGTTGTCCAACTCGCGGAAGCGGACCGGGCGCGTTACGGGGTTTTTCGGGAGGCGAATTTCGCGGGAACCAGCATGGATGTTGATCTTGCAATGCAGATCATGGACACTTTGATCAATTTGCGGAATGATATTCACGACCATGCCTCAACGTAAGAAACCAATGCTCCTGCTCGTCGCATCACTCGTTCCTGGTGCGGGCCATGTGTGGCTCGGTCAGGCGCAGCGCGGGCTGATGTTCATTTTCTTCATGACCATCTTGGGATGGATCAGCACCAAGATCATGCCTGAATCGGCCAGCTTTGTCGGGCGTCATATCGGGGGTGTTTTCATCTGGGGCATGTCGATTATTGATGCATACCGCATCAATCGCAATACACCAGTCGAGTAAAAAAAGTTTCTTGACAGTTGAAACCTCAAAACATCGGTGTTAGCGTCGAGCCGGAACGCAGCAGGAGCTAAAACCATGTGTGGCATCGTCGGATTGTTCTTGAAGGACCCCAAACTGGAACCCAAACTGGGTGCCATGTTGACTGACATGTTGATCACCATGACCGATCGCGGACCAGATTCCGCCGGCATTGCCATTTATGGCCGCCCCGCAAAGGGCAGGGCGAAGTTGACGTTGCAATCCAGTCAACCCGATGTCGATTTCAAGAATCTCGCCAAGGATTTGGGCAAATCTCTTGGCAGCCAAGTGAAAGCCGTGATCAAGAACACCCATGTGGTGCTCGATGTGCCTGCCAAAAAACTTGATGCCGCCCGCCAAGCTATTAGCCAGTTGCGCCCCGGTTGCAAGGTGATGAGCTCTGGCGAAAGCATCGAGATTTTCAAGGAGGTTGGCCTGCCCAAAGACGTCGCCCAACGCTTTGGCGTGCCCAAAATGTCAGGCACCCACGGCATCGGCCATACCCGCATGGCCACCGAATCTGCCGTCACCACCATGGGAGCCCATCCTTTTTCAACGGGTTCCGATCAATGCCTCGTGCACAATGGTTCGCTTTCAAACCATAACTCGGTAAGGCGCGACTTGATCCGCCACGGCATGCGCTTTGAAACCGAAAATGACACTGAAGTTGCAGCTGCCTTCATCAGTCACAAACTGCAAGAAGGTGAAAAACTCGGCGATGCCATGGAAGCAACACTCACTGATCTCGATGGCTTCTTCACATTTGTTGTGGGCACCCACAATGGCTTTGGCGTGGTGCGCGACCCCATTGCCTGCAAACCCGCCGTGATGGCTGAGACTGATCAATATGTGGCCTTTGGCTCGGAATATCGTGCCCTCGTCAATTTGCCAGGCATCGACAAGGCCCGCGTGTGGGAACCAGAGCCGGCCACTGTGTATTTCTGGGAGCGTTGATTGAATGCAAACATATGACTTGGGCGCACAAGGTTTGCGCGGCTTGAATTCTGCCCTTCATGCCTTGAAGGGCCAGCCTAACATGACAGCTTGGGAAATCATCAATCCCAAAGGCTCCCATGCCATCGCCGCTGGCGTTGATGCACCTATTGATATCACCGTGCGCGGTTCTACCGGCTATTATTGCGGCGGCATGAACAAGCAGGCCAACATCCGCATTGTTGGCAGTGCAGGCCCCGGTGTGGCTGAAAACATGATGTCCGGCACTGTCATCATCGATGGCGATGCCAGCCAATATGCGGGTGCCACTGGTCGTGGCGGATTACTGGTGATCAAAGGCAATGCCTCATCGCGCTGTGGCATTTCAATGAAGGGCATCGATATCGTCGTACATGGCAACATCGGCCATATGTCGGCATTCATGGCACAATCAGGAAATCTTGTGGTACTCGGCAATGCCGGGGAAGCTTTGGGCGACAGCCTTTATGAGGCGCGGCTGTTCGTGCGTGGCAGTGTCAAAACCTTGGGCACCGACTGCATTGAAAAAGAAATGCGCTCCGAACATTTCACAATACTGGAAGACCTGCTGCGCCGTGGCGAAGCAGGCAGCAAGGCCAAGCCTGAACAGTTCCGCCGTTACGGCTCAGCCCGCAAACTTTATACCTTCAACATCGACAACGCGTCGGATTATTGAGCAGACCCATGACTGATTTCCCCCGCACGCCGCCTCGCTATTCCGCCACCTTTACGCCGGCTGTAAATGCCGAAATCCGCCGTGCTGCGGCAACCGGCATTTATGATATTCGCGGTGGTGGCACCAAGCGCCACTTGCCGCATTTTGATGATCTATTGTTTCTTGGAGCTTCTATCAGCCGATATCCGCTGGAAGGCTATCGCGAGAAATGCGCCACCGATGTGTGGCTGGGCACGCGCCATGCCAAGAAGCCCATTCATTTGGATATTCCCATTACAATTGCCGGCATGTCATTCGGCGCGTTGTCAGGCCCGGCAAAAGAAGCCCTGGGCCGTGGTGCTTCTGCTGCTGGTACATCAACTACAACTGGCGATGGCGGCATGACTGAAGAAGAGCGCGGACATTCCAAAACCCTAGTCTATCAATATCTGCCCTCACGCTACGGCATGAACCCCGATGATTTGCGTCGTGCTGATGCCATTGAAATTGTTGTGGGGCAGGGTGCCAAGCCTGGAGGCGGCGGCATGTTGTTGGGGCAGAAGATTTCAGATCGCGTTGCCACCATGCGCAACTTGCCGAAAGGCATTGATCAACGCTCTGCCTGTCGCCACCCCGATTGGACAGGGCCTGATGATCTCGAAATCAAAATACTTGAACTCAGGGAAATCACCGATTGGGAAAAACCTATCTATGTGAAAGTCGGCGGTGCGCGCCCTTATTATGATACAGCACTTGCGGTAAAATCCGGTGCAGATGTTGTGGTGCTCGACGGCATGCAAGGTGGCACAGCCGCAACCCAGGACGTGTTCATCGAGCATGTCGGTATGCCCATTCTGGCTTGCATTCCACAGGCCGTGAAAGCCCTGCAGGATTTGGGCATGCACCGAAAGGTGCAGCTCATCGTGTCGGGCGGTATTCGTTCCGGTGCTGACGTGGCCAAGGCCATGGCACTCGGTGCTGATGCTGTTTCAATTGGCACAGCAGCATTGATTGCCTTGGGCGACAATGATCCGAAATGGGAATCTGAGTATCAGAAACTTGGATCAACAGCGGACGCCTATGATGATTGGCATGAGGGCAGGGATCCTGCTGGTATCACCACGCAAGACCCGGAACTCGCAAGGCGTTTCGATCCCATTCTGGGCGGCCGTCGCTTGAAGAATTATCTCAAGGTGATGACCCTCGAAGCACAAACCATTGCGCGGGCCTGTGGCAAGAACCATCTGCACAATCTGGAACCGGAAGACTTGTGCTCGCTGACAATTGAAGCAGCGGCAATGGCAGGTGTTCCGCTTGCAGGCACCGATTGGATACCGGGCCGCAAAGGCAGTTTCTGAAAATCAAAAAGACGACAGGGAGAAATCAACAATGGCAAGAGAACTTGCAAAATGGGCCAAAGAAAAAGGCGTCAAGTATTTCATGATCTCCTACACCGATCTGTTCGGTGGGCAGCGTGCGAAGCTTGTTCCAACACAAGCCATTGCTGAAATGTCGGAAGAGGGGGCAGGTTTTGCCGGTTTTGCCACATGGCTTGATCTCACCCCCGCGCATCCCGATTTGATGGCTGTTCCTGATCCTGATTCAGCCATTCAACTGCCATGGAAAAAAGATGTGGCTTGGGTTGCGGCCCGCGCCACCATGGAAGGCAAACTTGTTGATCAAGCGCCGCGCAATGTTCTGGAACGGCTGGTCAAAGAGGCTGCCAAAGATGGTTTGCGCGTCAAGACAGGTGTTGAGCCTGAGTTCTTTATTCTCACTGCCGATGGCACGCAAATCTCTGACCCCTACGACACGGCTGAGAAGCCTTGCTATGATCAACAGGCTTTGATGCGCCGCTATGACGTGATTGCCGAGATTTGTGACTACATGCTGGAATTGGGCTGGGAGGCCTACCAGAACGACCATGAAGATGCCGTCGGCCAGTTTGAGATGAACTGGAAATATGATGACGCGCTGCAAACCGCCGATAAACATTCGTTCTTCAAGTTCATGACCAAGTCGGTTGCGGAAAAGCACGGCTTCCGCGCCAGCTTCATGCCGAAGCCCTTCAAGGGTTTGACGGGTTCCGGTTGCCACGCCCATATTTCTGTTTGGTCGATGGATGGCAAGAGCAATGCTTTTGCCGACAAGGAAAAAGAGCTTGGCCTGTCAGACCGTGGACGCACATTCCTCGGCGGTATCATGAAGCATGCCTCAGCCCTTGCCGCCATCTGCAACCCGACTGTCAACAGCTACAAGCGCATTAACGCGCCGCGCACATCCTCTGGTGCCACATGGGCGCCGAACTCGGTGACATGGACCGGCAACAACCGCACGCACATGGTGCGCGTGCCGGGGCCCGGCCGATTTGAATTGCGTCTGCCAGATGGCGCGGCCAATCCCTATTTGTTGCAAGCCGTTATCATCGCTGCGGGCCTTGATGGCGTGCGCACCAAGGCAGACCCCGGTCCGCGCCATGACATCGACATGTACCAAATGGGCCATACGGTGAAGGACGCACCGAAGTTGCCACTGAACCTGCTCGATGCGCTTCGCGAATACGATAAAGACAAGACCCTGAAAGCCATGATGGGCGAGGAGTTCTCAACGGCATACCTGAAACTCAAACACAAGGAATGGGTTAGCTACGCGTCGCATTTCTCAACTTGGGAAACTGAAAACACGTTGGACATCTAAAGCACTGCAGTGTCTTCAGTTCCGTTGAGGCGCGTCTCTGCCCTTGTTCACCGTGGCCTTGCCGGTGGCAGCCCCTGAAGCCCGGGACGAGGGAAGCGTGAGCGCTGCTAAGCGCGGGTTTTGCGACGTGGAATTAACGTCGCGGAGTATAGCACTTCACAGCGCTCACACGGCAGAATGTTCTCCCTGTGCGCTCAGTCAGCCGGTGTGTCTCGCTTTATAACCCGGAGGTATCGAGCGCACACCATTGGCCCACCTATAGGGAACGGAGCCATAGTACTCCGCCGGGGCGACTACAGGGGTCCGGGACCGAGCACC
>JANOVS010000259.1:0-25472 GCA_031417515.1 Hyphomicrobiales bacterium | reverse complement strand
GAGCGACGTGCGGGCGACGAAGCGATAGAGTCGGCTGCGGTTCAGCGTGGTCCCCGACGGCCCATCGCTCAACGGATAAAAGGTACGCCGGGGATAACAGGCTGATGATTCCCAAGAGTCCATATCGACGGAATCGTTTGGCGGCTGTTAAGTTGGCGCGGTGCATTGCACGCTTATGGGATGTCGGCTCATCACGTGTTCGCCTGTTCGCCGATCAAAGTGGCCATGTTTACGGAAAGTATGGGAGCTGGGTTCAAAAGACGTTACGACAGTTTTGTCCCTATCTGCCGTGATTGTAGGAATTTTGAGAGGACTTGACCGAAGTCACGAGAGGACCGGGTTGAACACACCTCCGGACGAGATAACCGCTGAAGGCCCTCACGCGGGAAACTCACCTCAAAACAACAATTCCCTTGAGAACCGAGGAAGCCATTCTTCCGGGATAGATGGGCTCGTTGATAGGCCGGGTGTGGAAGTGCCGAAATGCGTGCAGCTTACCGGTACCAATAGTTCGAACGGCTTGAATCGCTCTCATTATTGATTTTCATCAGTGGTGTGATGCGTAGATGAACACGTATATCAAATTTGAATATGAAAATGTGCTCGTTGGCGAATAGCGAATAGCGAATAGCGAATAGCGAATAGGGAAGAAAAACACTTTCCCTATTCGCTACTCACTATTCGCTATTCGCTCTCTTCTGCTTTTCGCCGGCCTGGTGGCTTTGGCGGAGTGTCCATACGGGGTCCCCGTCACGAACTCGGCGTCACATCGCTCCAGCGCCAATGGATCTTCGTGCTTCAAGACGCGGAAGAGTTGGTCGCCGCTAGGACTTGCGAAAAACAGAACCTCATTCATTGATCAAATAAAACAAACCCGCCGAAGCAGAAATGGTCGGCGGGTTTTGTTTTTTGCTGCGCTTGCAAAAAAGGTATATTATGGTAATATACAGCAATGATTGATTGGCAGGCGATCGTTGGCTTTGATTGGGATGAGGGTAATTCCCGTAAAAGTGCGGACAAGCACCACGTCAGTCAAGCGGAGGCAGAGCAGGTTTTTTTTAATTCTCCATTGCTGCTGCTGCCGGACCCCCGGCATAGTCTGGCGGAAGTTCGCATGCATGCTCTTGGCATGACCGATACACGTCGATTATTGCTGGTGACTTTCACGTTACGAAGCAACGGCACCATGATCCGAATTATTTCTGCCCGACCGATGAATCGAAAAGAACAGGACATGCTGGAGAAAGACCATGAAAACGATTCCTAAATTTCAAAATGAAGCTGAAGAACGCAAATTCTGGGAAAGTCATGACTCGACTAAGTATCTCGACTGGTCCAAGGCGAAGAAGATCAATTTGCCCAACTTGAAGCCATCATCAACGTCCATTTCACTGCGCCTGCCCAATGGGCTGCTTGAACGCATCAAGATAGCCGCCAACAAACGCGATGTGCCGTATCAATCGTTGATCAAGACTTGGTTGGCGGAAAAGGTTTAGTTCTTGGCGGAGTGTAATTACCGGGTCTCTATACCGGCTCCCCGTCACGAACTCGCCGTCAATCGCTTCAGCGCCAATGGACCTTCGTGCTTCAAGACGCGAAAGAGGTGGTCGCCGCCAGGCCTTGCGAAAAACAGAACCTCATTCATTGATCAAATAAAACAAACCCGCCGAAGCAGAAATGGTCGGCGGGTTTATTGTTGTGGGGGCACCATGCATCTTGCTGACCACTGTGAACGCAGTAATTGCTGATAGTAACGGTAATATGACTTTGATCTCAAGGTCGGTTCGTTCATCTTGAATGAAATAATCGAACATCAGTCCAAGGATACCTGACATGCACAAACGCTCATTTTTGAAACTTGCACTTGCCTCGCTCATCCAGTTTGGAGTGGCTGGTCCTGCACAGGCCAAGGGTGTGATCTCTGCCTATCGCAATCCCGGCTGTGGCTGCTGTGAGAAATGGGCGGAGATGTTAACGGCAGCTGGATTTGAGGTGAACATGCAGGATGATGCCAACCTCGCTGGGCGTCGCGCCGCCGCAGGTGTGCCGGAAGATTTGGCGGGATGTCATACTGCTTTAATGGGAGACTATGTGATTGAAGGCCATGTTCCGCTGGCTGAAATTGAAAGACTGTTAACTGAAAAACCAGCAATCAGAGGCATTGCTGTCCCCGGCATGCCCACGGGGTCGCCCGGCATGGAAATGGGCGAAAGCCGCGATGCCTATGATGTTGTGGCCTTTGCAGCAGATGGCAGCCGCAGCGTTTTTGCCAAATATGCAGCGAATCCATAACCGGAAAGTGATCAGCTTGGTCTTGACCTCGTCACAATTCTCAGCGATTAAGACGTGATGCGTTTGAAGCAAACCAAATGGGCACGATTCGTGGTGGCAATTTTTGTTGCACTTTCGCTTGCCTTCTTGCCCATGCTGTCACAGCAGGCCATGGCTGGCCATCACGTCAAAGACAAGATCAATCTTGTCGCGACAGCTTACGGCCAAGGGCACGCGTCTGGCTCATGTGCGGAAAAATCCGGCACACAATCATCCGACATGCAGATGGATTGCTGTGACATGAATTGCTCAAACTTTGCTGCGTTTGAAGCAATAGGTGTGCCTGCTGTTCAGTTGCAAGTCTCCGAACACTTTGAAATTGATGCGGAGCAACTGATCTCCCGCATTACTTTTGGGCTTATGCGCCCTCCACGCGCCTGATTCCACGCCCGGAATCCGCCTTGAGTTAGGTTTGTCCTGACTCGATCATGTCAGTCTTCACGTAATCGGAATAATCATGAAAGCAACGCTATTTGCCGTTGTCGTACCTTTGCTTCTGGCTGGGTGTACAACGCCAAGTCCCCTGCCTGAGGTCACGGCCTATAAATCGCCCGTCACTGCAGGTGCGAAGGTGCCAAAGACGCATTACCACACCACGCTCACGGGCTACACGCACCGCGAGCCGGTGACTCCAGAAGCATGGGGCGAAGAGGACGATGCTGCAGCACCAGACGCCGCGAAGAAAAAGCAAGACTGCATAAAAGCGGAAGGAGCGTCAGATGATTGCCCCACTCCATAAATCTGTTTTCGTAATCCTTGCATCCGCATTGCTCGCTGGCTGTGCGTCCAATCCCGACTGGAAGCTGCTGGAAAATTCCAAATATGGTTTACAAGGTGCTTCGGCGCATAGTGTTGCGGCGATTGGCAAGCGTCCGGTTTGGGTTCAATCGCAAGAGGAGGCGCAACAGGCTGCCGCACAGACGCGCGCAATTCTCAGCGGCAAAGTTGTGTCCAAAGACATGGCCGTGCGCGTAGCGATCCTCAACAACAAGGGTTTGCAAGCTGATCTGGCCGAGATCGGCATTTCGTCGGCTGACATGTGGCAGGAAACCAAGCTGATCAATCCGGTGTTGACTGTTGGCTATGCCGTCAATCCATTTGAACGCTTGTTCAGTTCCACTATCGCTGCGAATATTCTAGCTCTTATTACAAGAGAAAAGCGGGTTGATATTGCAGAGGCCCAGTTCCGTGCCGCGCAGCACCGCGCCGCAAATTCACTCCTGCGGCTGGCCTTTGACACTGAACGGGCCTGGATCAGAACAGTTGCAGCCAAGGAGACTATGACATACTTGCTGCAAGCCCAGACAGCAGCAGATGCAAGTTCTGATCTGGCCAAGGAACTGGGACGAACAGGTGCGTTCAACAAGGCAGCGCAGGCGCGGGAACATGCATCGTTTGCGGAACTCACGGGCCAACTGGCGGAAGCACGCATCATGGAACGTGGCTCTCACGAAGAACTCACGCGACTGATGGGTGCCTGGGGCGCGGATACAAATTACAAGCTGCCATCCACGTTGCCGAAACTTCCTCCCAACACTGATGCCAAAACTGCAGTGGAGGGACAAGCACTGCGCAAACGGGTGGATTTGCAAATCGCCAAACTGGAACTTGAAGGCATAGCCCGCAGCTACAAGCTCACCAATGCCACCCGTTACATGACTGATCTGGGTCTCGCTGCAGGGGTTGAGTTTACCAATCCAAGAGATGGTGAGCCCGTGACTGCCGAGAAGCGGCTTGAATTTGATTTCGCCATTCCGATTTTTGATTCAGGCGATGCGCGGCTGCGCAAGGGCGAATTCATGTACATGCAGGCCGCCAACAGGTTGGCTGAAAAAGCGGTGAACATTCGCTCTGAAGCGCGCGGGGCCTATGACAAGTACAAATCCACTTATGAGCTTGCGCGGCACTATCGCGACAAGGTTGTTCCCTTGCGGGAAATCATCAAGCAGGAAGTCCTGCTTGAATATAACGGCATGATTTCAAGTACGTTTGAGCTGCTCGCCGATACGCGTGCAGCAACAAATGCCATGCTGATGTCTGTTAACGCAAAGAAAAATTTCTGGCTGGCGGAGGTAGATCTGCGCTCGGCCATCCATGGTGGTTACGGCGGAGGCGGTGCCAGCGAAGGCGGTGGCGTGTCACTCGCTGAAGGCGGCGGAGGCGGACATTGAAACACATTCACATTCTGGAGCAACAATCATGATCAATCGTCGTAGCATTATTGGTGCAGGTGCTGTTCTCGCAAGTGCCGCCGTTTGGACCAAGACCATGGCGAAGTCTCTGCCTGAAGCGGCCCTGATGAAATCGCCTGATATGCAGCCGCCATTGTTCCCGAACAGTGGGCCTGACTATCAACCCGTCGTCACCCTCAATGGTTGGACCTTGCCGCATCGCATGAACAATGGCGTGAAGGAGTTTCACCTTGTGGCACAGCAGGTGAAACGCGAAATCTCACCCGGCATGGTGGCGCATTTGTGGGGCTACAATGGCCAATCACCCGGCCCCACGATTGAGGCTGTGGAAGGTGACCGTGTGCGCATCTTCGTCACCAACAAGTTGAAGGAGCACACCTCTGTGCATTGGCATGGCATGATCCTGCCAAGCGGCATGGATGGCGTGACGGGCCTCACGCAACCCGGCATTCCACCTGGCAAAACCTTTGTCTACGAGTTCGACCTCGTGAAGTCCGGCACCTTCATGTATCATCCGCATGCGGACGAAATGACCCAGATGGCCATGGGCATGATGGGATCCTTTGTCATCCATCCCAAAGACCCGAAATTCATGCGGGTGGACCGGGACTTCGTATTCTTGCTGAACGCCTACGACATTGACCCTGGCTCCTACATGCCGAAAATCATGACCATGACGGATTTCAACTTGTGGACATGGAACAGCCGTGCATTTCCCGGCATCAGCCATTTGGTAGTTGGCAAGAATGACAAGGTTCGGGTGCGCGTCGGCAACCTCACCATGACAAACCATCCCATCCACATGCACGGTTATGACTTCTCAGTGACCTGCACGGATGGCGGCTGGGTGCGGCCCGAAGCGCGTTGGCCGGAAGTGACGATTGATTTGCCCGTAGGTGGCATGCGGGCCTTCGAATTTGATGCCAAGTATGAAGGCGACTGGGCCATTCATTGCCACAAGTCACACCACACCATGAATGCGATGGGGCATGACATCCCGACGTTCATCGGCACCGACAAATCCAAAATAGCCCAAAAA
This sequence comes from Hyphomicrobiales bacterium, assembly GCA_031417515.1. Lineage (GTDB taxonomy): Bacteria > Pseudomonadota > Alphaproteobacteria > Rhizobiales > Aestuariivirgaceae > Aestuariivirga. The sequence goes on along the minus strand of JANOVS010000259.1, from coordinate 19,910 downwards.
ATTCGTAAAGTTCAGGAAGAATACATGCCCATGGGCGAGAATGGCATGGCCGACATGGGCGAAATGGAAATGGTGCTGCCTGACAACACCTTGCCCATGATGACAGGCTTTGGCCAGTTCGGCGCCATCGAAATGGGTGGCATGTTCTCGGTCGTCAAAGTGCGTGAAGGCTTGTCATCAACCGACTACGCCGATCCGGGTTGGTACAAGCATCCCGAAGGCACGGTTGCCTATGAATGGACTGGCGATGTGCCGGAGCCCGCCAAGTCTGGCGACGCCAAGACCATGCCACCTGCAAAGAAAACGGCGGGTTAGTTTCGGAATCTTCACAATTACATTTTAGAAAATTCATCAACCAAGGAGAACATGATGAAATTACTGACGATTGCATCCATCACCATCGTTTTGGCACTGGGACATACTGCTTTTGCCGCGGGCACCCATGACGGCGGGCATGATGAATATGCCATTGGCATGAAAGGCGAAAAGGCGAAGGCAACGCGCAAAATTTACATCACCATGCGCGAAAACAACGAAGGAAAAATGGTCTTTGAACCGACGAAACTCCAATTTCGCAAAGGTGAAACCGCCACACTTTATTTTGTCAACAAGGGCAAGGCGGACCATGAGTTTGTGATGGACACGGTGGAGAAGGTACTTGCGCACAAGGTGGCGATGGAAAAAAATCCGGACATGGAACACGCTGATGACAATTCGCTGCGCCTTGCTCCCGGTGAAAAAGGCCAAATTGTCTGGACCTTTGCAAAGGACGGTGACTTCACTTTTGCCTGCCTGATTCCAGGCCACTACGAAAGCGGCATGCATGGGCCTTTGAAAGTTACCGCAAAATAATCATCACGTTATTCGAGGCAACACCAACTATTCCCAACGTCAACCAAAAGGATCTACCATGAAAACCAAACTGATGACTGCTGCCATGCTTCTTGCTTTTGCAATCGCCACCCCGGCTTGGGCTGTTGAAATGGCCGATGGCACGATCAAGAAGATCGATGCGGCGCAAAAGAAACTCACCATCAAGCATGGTGAACTAAAGGACCTTGAAATGCCGGCCATGACAATGGTGTTTGCGGCTGGTGATGCCGTAGACCTTACCAAGCTGAAAGCCGGACAAAAGGTGAAGTTTTTGGCTTCACGGGTAAATGGCCGGATCACGGTCACCGAGATCAAGTGACTTGAGGGGGGACGTCGGTTGATAGCCCGCGTTCCCTTCACGTGCCAGACATCTCCCAAGATGCAACGCAATGGGGAAACAATCCCTCGACGAAAAACCCGACAAGTAACCCGCCGCAGTCATGCGCGGCGGTTTATTATTTTGCGGTCTCTCTCACTTCCCATACAGCTTCTCGGGCAGCCACATGCCGATTGCCGGGAAGGTGTAGAGCAGGATCATGGCAAAGATCACGATGAAGTAAGGGCATGACGCCGGCGAAGATGTCGTTGATCGAGACGTGTTTGGGGGCCACGCCTTTCAGGTAAAACGGTGCCATGGCGACGGGGGGTGAGAGGAAGCTGGTCTGGATGTTGAGGGCAATCAGCAGGCCGAAAAACAGCGGATCAATGCCGAAGTGATCAAGCAGCGGCAGGAAGATCGGCACGAAGATGACGATGATTTCGGTCCACTCCAAAGGCCAGCCAAGGACGAAGATGATCAATTGCGCGATCACCAAGAACCAGAAGGGTGTAAGGTTCATGCCGACGACGAAGTCCTTGATCACGGCATCACCACCGAGCAGCGCGAACACTGCCGCGAAAGTGAAGGAGCCGACGAACAGCCAGCCTACCATCGCCGAAGTGCGGGCGGTGAGATAGACGGACTCTTTCAGTTTGGTAAAGTTGAGCGAGCGATAGGCGGCAGCCAGGATGAGTGCGCCCAATGCACCGATGGCGGCGGCTTCGGATGGTGTGGCGATGCCCATGAGAATGGCACCGAGCACGCTCATGATGAGCAATGCCAGCGGTACGAAAGAAGTCAGAAGCTCCCACAGCACTTTGCCGAGCGGCACGTTGCGTTCTTCCGGCGGCAGTTTGGGCGCCAGTTCCGGCTTCCACCAGCAAAGCACGATCACATAGAGCATGTAGAGGCCAGCCAACATCAGGCCGGGGAAGAAGGCACCGGCGTAAAGCTTCACCGGCGACACACCGGTTGTCGCGCCATAAAGAATGAGCATGATCGACGGCGGAATGAGAATGCCAAGGCAACCACCGGCGCAGACCACGCCTGCCGAGAGTCTGGTATTGTAACCCGCCTTCAACATGGCGGGAAACGCCAGAAGTCCCATCAAGGTCACGACGGCACCGACGATGCCTGTGGCGGTGGCAAACAAGGTGCACGTCAACAGAGTGGCGACAGCAAGCGATCCCGGAACGCCGCCTGCCGCCAATTGAATGGAGCGGAACAGCCGATCCAGAATATTGGCGCGCTCGATGATGTATCCCATGAAGACGAAGAGCGGCACGGAGATCAACACGTCGTTGGTCATCACAGACCATGAGCGTTGCACCAGCAGGCTCATGACAGCGTCCATGTTGCCGTCAAAGGCGATAATGGCAAAGCCCACGCCCATGGCCATCAGTGTAAAGGCGATGGGGTAGCCGAGCATGATCAGGAATACAAACAGTCCCAGCATGAACACGCCGAGTTGCGGATCGGTCATGCTGTGGCTCCGGCTTTGTGGTCTTTGTCGGCGTGTTGTTCGAGGATGATTTTTTCGAGTTCTTCAACGTCGTGCAGGCGGTTGGGCCATTCGCCGGTGCGGATGCAGATGAGACAACGCACGACTTCAACAATACCTTGCAGCAGCATCAGCACGCCGGTGAAGGGGATCAGGGTTTTGTAGTGATAGATCGGCGGACCATCCGGGCTATAGGCCGAATGCTCATGCGTCACCCAGGATTGCGCCGCAAAACCATAGCCTGCGTAAATGAAGGCGATGATACCGGGAAAGAAGAACAGGAAATACAGAAGCAGATCCATTTTCGCCTGGGTTCTGGTGGACCAAGCGCGGTAGAGAAAATCGCCGCGCACATGGGCGTTGCGGGCCAGCCCATAGGCACCCGCCATGATGAAAAGCGTGCCGTAAAGAATATAGCTGGCGTCAAAGGCCCAATCTGTTGGCTTGCCCAGCACATAACGCGAGAAAACTTCGTAACTGACCGCAAAAGTGAGCAGCAAAATCGACCAGGCGAAAAACTGGCCGACATAGGTGCTGACACGGTCCACCGGAATGAGCAGGCGTTGCAGGCGGGTTTCCCAACCTTCAGCGGGAGATTGCTTGCGGATGTTCAGCCAGAAACTGGCAATGATGGCGGCAAGTCCAGTCCAGAATGTCAGGGGCGAATAGGGTGTTGTGCCTTTTTCCGCATGGGCGGCTGCCAGCAAATCGCAATTGCCGCCATACCAAAGGGCGCAATGGAAACTGTTGTTGGGGCGCAGGCCCTTGGGGCCAACCAGCTGGCCAACCTCGCCCAAGGCATAAAGCGACCAAAAGATGGAAACCACCAACAAGGCCACGCCGCCTGCAAACAATACAAATGGCAAATGCCGATTGTTCATCATGTTATCCCAAGCCGCCTGCCAAGACGGCACCCCCGTATTCAGGCGAGAAACAGGGAGCGAACCTTTGTTCGCTCCCGATTCCGTACTGGTGTTTATTGTTAAGCCTTGAAGAAGTGGTCGTAGGCCATGCGCTGATCGACTTCCATGTCGAACTGCGTGCCGACAACGCGCTTGGCCCAGGCCTTCTGGCTTGCAACGACCTTGGCGAAGAACGGCTCAGCTGACTGGACTTCGATCACCTTGTCCCAGGCGGCAAGTTGGGCCTGCAGCACGGAGTCGGGTGTTTTATGGATTTTCACACCCTTGTCCCGAAGCGCTTGCAGGCTGGTGGAATAACGGTCCATGGCCTTCCAGCTCATGTCTTGCGACGACGACTCAACGGCATATTTGATGATGGCCTGAAGGTCTGGTGCCAAGGCATCAAACTTCGTCTTGTTGAGAATGACTTCGAAGCATTCGGCTGACTGGTGATAGCTTTGCAGCATGTAGTCTTTCGACACATCGGGGAAGCCCAGAAGCGTGTCAGAGGTCGGGTTGTTGAACTCAGCTGCATCAAGCAGGCCGCGGTCCATGGCAGGCACGATTTCGCCACCGCCCATGATGGTGACTGCTGCACCCATTTGCTTGAACAAGTCAGCCGACAAGCCAACGGTACGATACTTCAGGCCAGCGAGTTGTGCAGGGTCGGTGATTTCGTTCTTGAACCAGCCGAGTGGCTGGGTTGGCATTGGTCCGGTGAGGAAGCCAACGAGGTTGAGGCCGAGAACGCCTTGTACCAATTCATCATACAGGGCTTGACCTCCGCCGTATTTCATCCAACCGATCATCTGGTTGGCACGCCAGCCCCAGGCTGGTGGTGTGCCAAACAGCGAGTAGGATTTGTGCTTGCCATACCAATATGCGGTCACGCCATGGCCACCATCGAGTGTTCCGGCGAGCACAGCATCATGCACTTCGAGAGCCTTGGCGACAGCGCCAGCGGCAAGCAGTTCAAACTTCAGGCGTCCGCCACCCATTTCATTGACGCGGGTGACAAAATCGCTGGCAAATTCATGGAAAATGTCCTTGGCGGGCCAGGTGCTTTGGAACTTGAAGACGGTGGCTTCCTGGGCGCGGGCTACATTTGGCATAGCCAATGCAGCAGCACTGCCAGCGGCAGCGACCGCACCGGTTTTGAGAAAGCGCCGACGTGAATTTACATTGTCAGTCATTGTTTGTTTTCTCCCTTGTAGCAGTTTTCAATCTGTCTTGTTGTGAGGATCAACCGAAATTGCAACGGTTGCAAGCCCAACTTTATGTTATAGCGGTTTTTCAATCGTGACTTTGATCGAAGCGTAATAGGCTGCCAGGTCGGCGATATCTTCATCGCTGAGCGGCTTGACGATCATCGACATCTGCGGGTCTTGGCGTTCACCGTTTTTGTAGCGTTTGAGCGCCTTGATGATGTAGCGTTCGAGCTGCCCCGATATGTGGGGCGCCTCGGGATTTTTGGATTGACCATCCTTGCCATGGCAGACTTGGCATTTGAACACTTTGACTTTGCCAGCCGCCGGATCACCAGCAACCGCAACCGAATGCATGGCCAGCAGACCAGCTGTAACAAGAAACACCAGACGCATCATTCCTCCCGGTTTGAAAATAAAACACGCGCGGCAGCAAATACCCTGCCACGCGGGATCATTTGTTCTGATCAGTTGCCGTAGGAAATGCGCCAGATTGCACCTGCAAAGTCATCCGACACCAGCAGTGAACCATCGTTCAGCACCTGAACGTCCATGGGGCGGCCCAGATACTCCTTGTTCTCGTTCAACCAGCCATCGGCAAAGACTTCGGTTTTATCGGCCGTTCCGTCGGCTTTCAGGGTGTGGAAAAGAACGCGGGCACCAACCGGGTCTGTGCGGTTCCAGGAGCCGTGTTGCGCGGTAAAGATGCCGCCACGATATTTCTCCGGGAACTGCTTGCCAGTGTAGAACGACAGGCCAAGGTCTGCCGCGTGGGCATCATGCTCGATCTGCGGGAAAATATGGCCTACCGGTGGTTCAGAGTCCTTGTATTCGGTGGTGCGGGTCTTGCCGCCGCCAAACCATGGGAAGCCGAAATGTTGGCCTTTTTCCGTGACACGGTTGGTTTCGCCAGCGGGAATGGTATCTCCCATGCCGTCCACCTGGTTGTCGTTGATCCACATGGTCTTGTCCTTCGGGTTGAAGTCAAGCCCAAGCGGGTTGCGCATGCCATCTGCGTAGACTTGACGGTCCGAACCATCAGTCTTGATGCTGATGACGCCACCAAGGCCCCACTCCTTGTAAAGGGCGGCTTTTTCAGGGGCTGGCACGTTAAAGGGCTGGCCGAGGGTAATGTAGATGCGGCCATCTGGTCCCACACGACAGGTGCGGGCTGTATGGTTGAAGCTTTCTTCCTCAGGCGGAATGAGTTTGCCCTGCTTGACGATGGCAAATGCCGCAACGTCTGGTCCTTCATAGAAGAACTCGGCTGCAGGCATCCACAAGACGCGGTTTTGTTCGGCGATGAACAAGTGGCCGTCCCTTGAGAAGCACATGCCGTTGGGCACAGCCATCTTGATTGATGGCGCCAAAACCTTCACGTCGTCGGCCACACGATCCTTGTTGCGATCGGTGACAGAGTAGGCGAGTTCTTTGCGCGTGCCGACGAATACCACGACACCTTGCGGACCGACAGCCATGTGGCGGGCGTCAGGCACGATGGCATAGAGGCTGACCTTGAAGCCTTCAGGCACCTTGATCTGGGCCGCAATGGCCTTCAGTGCATCGGCGTTTTCGCCGGTTTGGGGAATTGGCACCATCATGGGTGTGCCAGTGGTTTTGAATCCGCCCAGTTTTTCGAGATTGGAGTCTTGGGCATTCGCACCATAGGAAAATGCGAAAGCAAGCACGGCTGCGGAAGCAGCCAACACAATTTTCTTCATTTTTTCCTCCCAGGAATTTGTCCTGCGGCACGGAGGCTAGTATCAGATTATTTCTCTTACAAGTAGAAATCCCGCTGATGTATTGCATCAATCATACTGGTGTCACGATGCCATGAATTCACTGGATTGAGGTCGATCAGCGCTTGCCGAAAACCCTTGGGCCAGAACCAATAGCGCGGTCCTGCCCGAGCGTAGTCTTGCAATTGCGCGCCTTGATCTTTTGCGCCTGAAAGGCGTTGCAAAGAATGTGTTTTTTATCAAGAAGCATGGCGGGATTTCAGCGACTGCCTGAATTACACAATTGTCATTAAATTCTCGTAAGAATACAATCCTTTCACATTAAAGATTTGTAAATAGGCGCATGCACACTGTCGCGTTAACGTTGCTGTGGGCGAAGGTCCGGGGCAACGTCGTGACTTGAATATCGGATCGATCACTTTTTCGAATATCTTGTGAAAAGACGTGTTTGAACCGCAGGCCACACCCGGAACGTAGTCCTCCACAGATGCAGCGCTGCATTCGCAGTGGCATCAGCAAACATTGTTGAACGGAGGAACTGATCATGAAACTTTTCAAACTCACAGCCGCCACATTGGCACTCGCAACCACCCTGAGCCTTGGTGCCTTGACCGGCATTGATCCCACAGGCTTCACCTCGGCATCGCAGGCACAGGCGGCCATGAGCCCGCAGAGTGACTTGCGCCTGACACTCAACCAGCTGCTTTCCGAGCATGCAACACTTGCGGCTTCTGCCACAGGTGCGGCGCTTGGTGGCCGTACAAAGGAATTTGAAGCTGCCGCCGCTGCCCTTGATGGCAACTCACAAGACCTCGCTGCGGCCATTGGCTCGGTTTATGGTGCAGGCGCTGGTGAAGCCTTCCTGCCACTGTGGCGCAAGCACATCGGGTTCTTCGTTGATTACACCTTGGCCACCGCCAAGAAGTCCAAGAAGGGCAAGGAAAAAGCCGTCAATGACCTGTTGGGCTATGCCGTGGATTTCGGCGCATTCCTGAATTCTGCCTCGCCTGCTCTTCCCAAGGAAGCTGTAGCCGAGTTGGTGAAAATGCATATTCTCAGCCTGAAGGATGTGGTGGATGCTCAAGCCAAGAAAGACCAGAAACTGGCCTACACGAAAATTCGTGAAGCCGCACGCCACATGCAAATGATTGCTGATCCGTTGGCCGACACGATCATTGCGCAGTTCCCCGACAAATTTCCGATGACGAAATAATGGACCGGGCGATGGCGGGCGGGATGCAAAACCCGACCTGCCATCGCCCGGCTTTCTGAAAGGAGAACAGCCATGAAATTATTTGCGCACGTCATTGCCGTTGCAATGTTGCTGCCGGGTTTTGTCACGCCGGGTTTTGCCGATGAGCAAAAAGCTGACATCAAACTATTCCAATACATGCCTGCTGAAATCACCGTGAAGGTGGGCACCACCATCACATGGTTGAACAGTGATGACATTGAACATTCCGTCACCTCAGGCACACCGGAAAAACCCTCCAAAGATTTTGACAGCGGCTATTTTGTCAAAGCGGAAAAATATTCGCAGACCTTCAGCAAGGCTGGCACCTATGAGTATTTCTGTAAACGCCACAACAGCATGAAAGCCAAAGTGGTGGTAACCGAATAGGTTCAGGTCGCAGGTTTTGGCCTGCGCCGCCATTTCAACACCAGACGCCAGCCCAGCCAGATGAACAACAGAACCATCACCGCTGTGACGTAGGGCAACAGCATGGCCAGCAGGGATGTGACCACGGCTCCAGCAATTTCGCCCGTGGCAAGCGCATGATTGCCAAGTCCGCCGGTGAACAGGGTTGAAGAGCCGCGCAAGGCCGTTGTTGTGCCTTGCGTGGCCGCTGCTGCCCCTCCGCCCGCAATGATGGCGAGGGTCCATTTCAGCATGGGATCAAGATTGCCCAATACGGCGGCTGAAACCAGAATGCCCGCCGCAATGGCCGCTGGACCTGCCGCATGGTCCAGCGCATTGTCGAGCAATGGAACGTAATAGGCTGCAACCTCCGTAAAAGCGGCGACTGCGAGCATCAAAAGCGCCGGCGTGGTGGCCACCCAGACAAAACCATCCGACACCGGAATATGGCCCAAGCGTACACCAATGCCCATCATGAGCAGGGGAATAAAAATCCGGAAGCCCGTGGCAGCAGCAAGACCGATGCCGAGAGCGAGAGGGAAAAAGATTTGTGCGGGGTTGTCCATGGGAAGGGTTTAACAACCGCAGTCAAAATTTCAAAGTGCGGAATTACATCGGCAAGCCCATCGCATTTGGCCAAAGGGACCTCTTCCGGCGCGTTGCGCCACCTTCCCCAGAGGGGAAGGGACATTGACACGACAGCGGGGATTGTTGCTTCTCCTCTGGAGAAGCTGTCGCAAAGCGACTGATGAGGTTTCTCTACCCCATGCGATAGCGCTGGCTTGAGTTGCCGCGGCCTCGAAGGGTGCGCAACAATCTAAACCGACAATTCATCCGGGCACGTATCAGGCAGTCCGTCGATATGCGCCCTTGCTGTGTAGCGCGGTTTTTCTGTTGGTGTCAGCGCCTCTTCGACGGATGAGGCCACGGCGAAATAGTCAAAACAATTGCCGCCAATTTTTTCAACACGGAAACAGCCGCCAGCCATTTCCCCATCATAGAAGGTGCAGAGCTGGTTGTTGACGACGGACCAGGTGCCGGTGGCCGATTGGCGGGAATCCAGATAGTCAGGAATCTTGCCACCCACCGCATAGGTCTCGCGCACCGGCGTTCCATCGGCATAAACGCCTTTCAGGGTTTTTCCTTCCAGCATCGCGATGATCTGCGGCCCTTGCAAGGCGAGGGGTTCAATAGCCATGGCCTGCGTCGGGGTAAGGGCCAGCAAGCAGAACAGTATTAGGCGTCGATGATTTTCCATTGGTGTTCCAACGTCGCCGACAATTCGAACATTTTTGAGGCAGAGCAATATTTTTCTGCCGAGAGGTTGACCGCCCGCTCGATGCTGGCGGGTTTCAGGTTGTGGCCCTTAAACGTGTAGATCAGTTTGACACTGGTAAAGACCTTGGGGTCTTCGCTGGCCCGTGTCGCTTCCAGTTCAACCTCGCAGCCGGTGATTTTTTCCCGGGATTTTTCAAGGATCATGACAACGTCAAAAGCCGTGCAGCCCCCAAGTCCCAGCAGCAACATTTCCATGGGGCGAAAGCCGATGTTGCGGCCGCCTGCTTCCGGCGCTCCATCCATGACGACACTGTGGCCTGATCCGCTTTCGCCCAAAAAGGCGCGGTCATTGATCCAGGTGATTTTGGCTTTCATGATTTATATTCCCGGTTTGGTTTCAACGTAAACTTCAACTTCAATTTCGCCTGCATTGAGGAAATCCAGAACGATGGAAAACCTTTCATCCAGTTTCAAGGGGGTTCGCAAACCAACCAGACGCAAGTGATGGGCGGTGGGCCGCATGGCCAAGGGCTTTGCGGGTTCAAGAACAAATTCTTTGGCGGGCGGATCATCATAGCGGTTGTTGGTGCGCAATTCGACAGTGCCCGCCATGGAACTTCTGGCGGCGATCAAGCTGTCAGGGATTTTGCCGGCATTGAACAGGGGCATGAAGACTTGACCGTCAACCGCCACTTCTGCCGTCAAGGCCCAGGCATGACCGATTTTGATGTCGCCCAATTTCAACGAATGGGCTTGGGCAGTGGTTGTCATGAATGGCAAAAGCAGAATGGCGCGACGTTTCATGCCCCACGTTTGCCCCAAGGGCGGGCATTGTCAAAGCTTTCAGCTGTGATAGATTTGTCGCATGGCCCAGGTTCACTTCACATCCAATCTCCGGCGTCATGTGGATTGCCCGTCGCTTGAGGCCGAGGGGCAGACCGTGCGGGAGATTTTGAATGCGGCGTTTCAGGCCAATCCCCGGCTTGAAACCTATGTGCTGGATGACCAGCGGGCGCTTCGCAAACACATGCGCATTCTGGTGGATGGATTGGCCATCAAGGATTTGGAAAGGCAAAGCGACGCCGTGAAGCCCAGCAGCGAAGTTTGGGTGATGCAGGCATTGTCGGGCGGATGACACTGATTTTCTGAGGGAGAATAACATGGCCAAGAAACTGATTGTCTCGACACGCAAAGGACTTTTTGAAGCTGCCAAATCAAGGGGCACGTGGAAAATCAGCGATGCGTATTTTTTGGGTGATAATGTAACGCTGGCCTTGCATGATTACCGCGACGGCACTGACTACGCAGCCATCAACCATGGCCACTTTGGCGTGAAACTGCATCGCCGGGACAAGGCCAAGAAAAAATGGGTTGAAATCACCACACCCAAATACCCCGAAAAACCCGAGGGCCTTGTTGACTTGGATGGCTGGGGCAAGGAAGTGAAATGGTCCACGCAGATGATCTGGGCCATGGAACCCGGTGGTCCGAAAGAAAAAGGCGTCATCTGGTGCGGCACCATGCCCGGTGGATTGTTCCGGTCCAATGATCGCGGCGACACTTGGGAATTGATGGAAAGCCTGTGGCGGCACCCTGACCGCAACAAGTGGCTGGGCGGTGGGGCCGATATTCCCGGCATTCATTCGATCTGCGTTGATCCCCGCGATTCAAATGTTGTCCGGGTGGCGGTTTCCTGTGGTGGTGTGTGGCGCACCGAGGATGCGGGCAAGACCTGGGCCCAATCGGGCCATGGCATGAAATTTGACAATGGCCCGACATCAGAAGCTGAAAGTCCAGATGGCCAAGACCCACACATGATGGTGCAATGCCCCGCAGACCCTGCAAAATTCTGGGTGCAGCACCATGCCAGCATATTCAAATCGGTGAATGATGGCGTGACATGGACGGAGGTGAAAGCCAAGCCTTCAAGCTTCGGCTTTGGCGTTGTGGTGCATCCGAAAGACCCCAACACGGCCTGGTTCGTTCCCGGCATCAAGGATGAAAAACGCATTCCCGTGGATGGCGCATTTGTGGTGACACGCACCAGGGACGGCGGCAAAACCTTCAAGACCCTGAAAAAAGGCCTGCCGCAAAAACACGCCTACGACGTAGTGTTCCGCCACGGTCTGGCCATCGATGACAGCGGTGAACGCCTGGCCATGGGATCATCAACAGGCAATGTCTGGGTGAGCGAAAATGGTGGCGATGAGTGGGTGCAAGTGAGTTCGACCTTGCCGCAGATCTATGCGGTGCGGTGGGGGTGAGGTTGACGTGTCATACTTAGTGTGATATTTGGAGGTCTTGTTGACGCGCATTTTCAAGAACGTTTGGTTTGCTAAGTTTGCGCGAAAGAATCGAATCAGCAATGAAGTTTTGGTTGATGCGATAGAGCGAGCGGATCTTGGCTTGGTGGATGCTGATCTTGGTTCGGGCGTTATCAAGCAAAGGATCGCGCGAAACAATATGGGAAAATCCGGCGGGTTCCGGAGTGTAGTCTTCTTCAAAAAAGGCGAACTTGCCATTTTCGTTTTCGGCTATGCAAAAAGCGATTTGGACAATCTTGACGATGTTGATCTGTCAAACTTTAGACGGTCAGCCAAGTTGGTACTTGAATTTTCAGACGCAGATATCAAGTCTGAACTGAAATCGGGAAGGTTGCTGGAGGTGAGATATGGAAAAGCGCAAGTATAGAAGTGAAGCCAGCAGATCCATTCATGAAATGATGGAAGGCTTCCATCAGTCCGGTGCTATCGACAAAATCACCATGCGGGAATTCGACGAAAGTTGTCTTGAGCAAAATCCGACCTTCAACCCGCAGGACATAATAGCTCTCCGAGAAGCGGAAATGGTATCCCAGCCTGTCTTCGCCCGCTATCTCAATGTATCGAAAAATCTGGTTTCAGAATGGGAACGTGGCACCAAAAAGCCCAGCGGTCCGTCCTTGCGGCTACTGTCGCTGGTAAAACGCAAGGGTCTTGAGGCGATTATTTGATGCAAGGAGTTGAATTCAATTTTTCGTTTTCCAAGTTGTTGTTGGAAAATGGATTTGCCTTGAACGAAACATTGATTGTCCGCAATCGGCCGTTTGAGAAAAAACTCAATAAACTTCTGCCAAACATGATTTGTGAGCGGCCTGATCTTTTCACGGCGTACCAAAGCTGCCAAAGTCGAAAGCTTGAGAAGGCCATGTTAAAGGCGCGATACTTCGTATCATTTGTGGGCCTTGAAGCTGGATCAGCGCATTTTGTGAAGTTCTATAAGATCGGAACTTCCACTCCATTGTCGCATCAAGAATTCTGGCATGTGCCAGCGCATTTGGAATTGCGTGAATGTGGCTATGAAGGGTTTACCGAGGAGTTTGCCAAGCAACAAGAATCCCAATTGCGGTTTGAGTTGCAGGAAATTGACCAGTTTTCAAAATGGACAGGAAGACTCGTGCTGAATTGGCCACCGCCAGAGATTTCCTGGTGGCGGCAGGCAGCCAATAGGGATTTTACAGTGAAGGCAATTCTGCAAGAGAATTGCTTTCATAAGTCCATGCCAGACTGGAAAGAGTTGGTGCTTGATTGGACCAATCTTGGAATGCTTCCCACATCGTGGAAAGCAAGGCTTTCCCTGTGGCGCGGGGTCTATTTGATCAGGGATAGTTCAGACGGCAAACTCTATGTTGGTTCTGCCTCAGGTGCTGAAAACCTTTTGGGGCGTTGGCAAAACTATCTGCAATTAGGGCATGGTGGAAACAAACATCTGCGGAACAGAAATCCGCAAAATTTTGTTTTCAGCATTCTACAAATTCTTGCCCATGACACGCCCAAAGACGAGGTCGAGGCGTTTGAAACGTCTTGGAAAAAGCGATTGCAAAGCCAGTATCCTGAGGGATTGAATGACAACTGAAGAAAGTTTCCGCAGCAGATGTCAGCTCATTACTCTCCAATTTCCAATGATCCATCATTCCAAGCCCGCGCATAGGGTTCATCGACAGGCAATTTGAGGGTGAGCGAAAATGGCGGCGATGAATGGGTGCATGTGAGTTCTACCTTGCCGCAGGTTTATGCGGTGCGGTGGGGGTGAGACTGTGCCAAAGTTACAGACGGAATTTACGGTTTCGTCTGTAATTTCTTGTTACAGACGATATTGTGGAGTATGTTTGTAACTTATGGAAGCACTGCCACTTGCCGTTCAGACCCTTTACGCGGAATTGCTGGAGCAGTGCCGAACAGCGGGAAAAACCTATGGTTCCCTTTATGACAGGGAGATCAAAGGGGAGCTTTACACATATTTGAAAATGCAAGTTGCAAAGTCCAGGGTTGATGCCTATCTCGGACGCACCGACGACGATAAAACACGGTCAAAGCGGCTTGAAATTGAACGCGAGAATGCGTCGCGTCGGCAGCGTGTGCAGCTCGTGCAAATGCTCAGAAAGCATTTGCCTTCACATCTTGCACCAATGATTGATGTTGTTGCGGCCTTGGCGTGGGCTGGCATAATGGCTGATGCTGTGCTGGTCGGAACCAATGCCTATGCCTGTTACGCCGGATTACTTGGGCACCACCTCGACAACGCGATGAACAGCACGGAGGACGCTGACATCGCCACTCTCAATCTGGCTTCAACTGCTGACATAGGCGGCGCAAGCCTCGAGACTGTTTTGCAGAAGGCGGACGCGAGTTTCAAAGGCGTTGCAACCCCGTCAAAATCCGGATTTCCGGCCCAGTTCAAAGCCAGCAACGGCTATCGGGTGGATATTCTGACACAAATGCGCAGTTCCAGGAGCAGCAGCAACATTCCGTTGCCGAAGCTCAAAGCCAGCGCAATGCCACTTCAGCATTTGGCTTGGCTGATTGAAAGTCCTGCGGAAGCCGTGTTGCTTTCGGGGGCGGGCGTATTGGTCCAGGTGCCTCAGCCAGCGCGGTTTGCTGTGCACAAGCTGATCGTCGCTCAGAAACGCGGCTCCACAGAAAGGCTCAAACGCAACAAGGATTTGGCGCAAGCGAAGTCGGTTATTTTGGCGCTGGCCGCGAGCGATCCTGAGGCTTTGCGACAAGCGTATGAAGATGCTTGTGCTCAAGGACGGAAAGGTTGGGAAGAGCCAATCCGAAAATCCCTGCGAGAAATTGACGTAGACATTTCAAAGTGATCAGCCAATGCTCTTCAAGTGCCTGGTAAATTCCTTCGTCCCCATCAACCCCTTAAACCGCCTCATCGCATAAGCCTTAAAATCATCGGCGGGGTTTTTGTTGACGTGTTGGATCAGGAAAAATAGCGTCCAAAGCAGTTTGTACAGGGCGCTGACATGAACGTGCATAATATGTTTGGTGGATCGCTGAATTGAATGTGCTGCAGATTACGGTCGGCCTAAGGTTTTTTCTCGCCGTCTTTTGGTGGAGAACGAAAGGGCGATTGGATCGCAAAGCCTTCTATCAAAGAAGTCAATTGTAATGCCAACCGTCGTTTAAAATGACCCTTTGAATCTCATAAGTTTGGCTCAAAATTCTCCTGCCTTTGTGGGCAGGGAGAAGAAGAGTGGTTTCAAATGGCCGTTGGTACAATGTTTACAAATGCCGCTCCACCCTTCCCAACGTCATCTTCATGATCGTCCCAAGACTATTGTCGGGGTGCAGGTGTGGAGTGTGTCTGAAACTAGCGGATCAACCGGGCGGTGTCAAGCATTAAATTCCTATTGTGGATTTTCAATTGTGATGATCAGTCAATGTTCTTCACGTGCCCGGCAAATTCCTTCGTCCGCATCAAAGCCTTGCACCTTGCAAACCGCTCCATCGCATAAGCCGCAAAATCATCGGCGGGGTTTTTGTTGGCGTGTTGGATGAGGCCCCATAATGTCCAGAGCAGGTCGCACATCGCCTTGTAAATCACCATGCGGGCATGATCCTGTTGTGAGGGGATGCCGCCGAAATAGGCCACCAGCATTTCGGCGTCCTGGGCGTCGTTAAAGCCGCCTTCGACCGAGAGATCGCCCAAGTCCCACATCGGATCGTTCATGCCGGAATATTCCCAATCGACAACCCACATGCGGCTGCCATCATCGAGAAAATTTTCGCAGAGGGGATCGCAGTGGCAGGGCGCGAGGGGAGCCGGGTTTTTGGCCAAGAGTTTCCGGATGATGCCGGCTTCTTTCACCACATCATGATAACCCCCGGGCAGGATCACCTCCTTGGTTGCCAGAATTTTCAGATAATCATCGATCATGCTGAACAGTTCAAAGCGAAAGGGAAACACGCCACCTGATTTGTGTAGTTTTTTCAGCACGGCTCCGGCCCTTGCGGCGGCACCGGGGCGCTGCCTGAAGAGTTCCGGCGACATGGTGACGGCATTGCTGATGTGGCTGGTAACCATCAGGCCCGATGTTGCATCGGCATAAAACACATTGGGGGCGACATGGGCTTCGGCAGCGACGAATGCGGCCGCCGCTTCATTTCGGCGGTTGATATATTCAGCTGTGCCCTTGCCCGGCACGCGCAACACAGCGCTGGAGAGCTGGTAAACCCGGTTGGTCAATCCGCCGAGCCGCGCGATCGGCCCGTTGTAGGTGCTGATCGGCGGGATGGTGGCGATGATGCCACGGATTTCTGTCTCTTCCTCTGGCGACATGTTCAAGCTAGGCTACCACGAATTGCGCAAACGGGAAGAGCTGAAATGGCAGAGCTTAAGCATGGTGGTTTTTTGGGTGCGGTTTATGGCGCGAAAGGTGCTGATGATGTGGCAGCTCTATATGACAAGTGGGCGGCTACCTATGATGCTGAAATGGCGGAAGCGGGCTATCAGCATCCGTCAGCTTGTGTGGCCCTGTTTGCGCGGCATGTGATGCAGGGTGCAGCACCCATTTTGGATGCCGGAGCCGGCACGGGATTGACGGGGCAGTGGTTGCAGACTTTGGGTTATCCTGAAGTTGAGGCGTTGGATATTTCCGAGGGTATGTTGGAGATTGCGCGGCAGAAAAACCTTTACAGCGCCTATCACCAGTTGGCCTTGGGTGGTCCCTTGCCGTTTCGTGACGGGGCCTTTGCCGGGGTGATTTCGGCCGGGGTTTTCACATCCGGCCATGTGGGTGTTGAGGGGCTGGATGAATTGTTGCGCATCTGCCGGGGTGGGGGTGCGGTTGTTCTCACGGTGAAATGCAACCTGTGGGACAAGGGGTTTGCGGCTGCCGTGGATCGTTTTGTGCGAGTGGGAATGATCAGGATTGCCGAGGTGACCGAACCTTATGTGTCGATGCCGGGTGAAGCGGCGACAACACCAAGCCTCGGAGTGGCTTTAGTGAAAATCCCGTGATGGCGGCATGACCCTGACATTGCGGGGATGACGGGTTGAGCTTTGTTGATGCAGGTCTGGACCTGGCCTATGCACCTCGTCGGCGCGGGCTGTGCCGGATTTGAAAGGTGTTCCATCTTCGGTCAATTCGGCCAACCAATGTGTGCGATCCTCGATTGATTGGGCCACAACATGGATGATCTCACCTTGTCTTTGCACCCGCCCCCGGATCAGCATCAGGCGGGCACCCATGACAATGGCCCGGTGGGCCTCCAGCACATCAGGCCAGATCACCACATTGCAGACCGAGAATTCATCTTCCAGCGTGAGGAATACCACGCCCTTGGCAGAACCTGGTCGTTGCCGCACCAGCACAACACCTGCCACAACAACGTTCCGGTTGTTCTTGATGGTTTTGAGAGTGTTGTTGTCGGTCACCGCTTCGGCGGCGAGGCGCGTGCGCATGAACTCCAAGGGGTGGGCTTTGAGCGACAATTTGATGGTCTGGTAGTCGTTGACCACATGTTCCGACAGGGACATTTCCGGCAGTCGGACAAATTGCTCCGGTCCCTGATCTTTTGCATCGGCATAGGCAAAAAGGGGGAGCGGTTTGGATTTGCTGAGGGCCTTGACTTCCCACAGGGCGGCACGGCGGTCTAGCCCCAAGGAACGGAAACAATCAGCGGCGGCGAGTTTTTCGAGGGCGGGCAGGGGGAGACCTAGGTTGCCCAGCCCTCCCCCCTCGCGGGGGAGGGTGGTCCCGTAGGGACCGGGAGGGGGAAGTGCTTTTTGACGTCCCTCTCCCGCCTCGCAAGGGCTCGGCACCCTCTCCCGTGAAGGGAGAGGGGTGAGGTTCGCAACATCCCCCTCCCGCAAACCATCCACTTCACGAAGGCCCAACCGCAAGGTGCGCCCCTCTTCCTCCAAGCCTGAATCCCAACCCGAAAAACTCACATCCGGTGCCAGCACCTCGACGCCATGTTCCCTCGCATCGCGCACGATTTGGGCTGGCGCATAAAATCCCATGGGCTGGGAGTTCAGCAGGGCACAGGCAAAAACTGCGGGGTAATGACATTTGATCCACGACGAGACATAAACCAGATGGGCGAAACTTGCGGCGTGGCTTTCGGGAAAACCATATTCGCCAAAGCCCTTGATCTGGTTGAAGCAGCGCAGGGCAAACTCCGGATCATAGCCGCGCTCCACCATGCGGCTCACCATTTTTTGTTCAAGCCTGCCGATGGTGCCGCGTTTGCGAAAGGTGGCCATGGCTTTGCGGAGTTCATTGAGTTCGCCGGGGGTGAATTCAGCTGCGACCATGGCGAGTTTCATGGCCTGTTCCTGAAACAGCGGTACTCCCTTGGTGCGGCCCAGCACATTTTTCAATTCATCGGGAGGTCCGAAATCCGGGTGCGGTGCTGGATAATGCTCCGGCTCAAGGCCATCACGCCTGCGCAAATAGGGATGCACCATGTCGCCCTGAATGGGACCGGGGCGGACAATCGCCACTTCGATCACGAGATCATAGAAGCAACGAGGCTTCAGGCGGGGCAGCATGTTCATCTGGGCGCGACTCTCGACCTGAAACACGCCCACTGAATCGGCCCGGCACAGCATGTCATAGACCGCCTTGTCTTCACGTGGCACGGTGGCCAGCACATAGTGCAGGCCGTACCATTGCTCGATGAGTTCGAAGGATTTGCGGATGCAGGTGAGCATGCCGAGTGCGAGGACATCGACCTTCAACATGCCAAGTGTGTCGATATCGTCCTTGTCCCATTCGATGAAGGTGCGGTCTTCCATGGCGGCATTGCCGATGGGCACGGTTTCATCGAGGCGTTCACGCGTCAAGATAAAGCCGCCGACATGTTGCGAGAGGTGGCGGGGGAAGCCTGCAATCTCGCCTGTCAATTCCAGCACGCGGCTGAGCAGGGGGTCATCGGGATCAAGGCCGATTTCACGCAGGCGCTTTTCCTGCATCTCCTCTGGCATCATGCCCCAGACGCTTCCCGCCAGTGCGCCCGTCACATCCTCTGAAAGCCCCATGACCTTGCCGACTTCGCGCATGGCCGAACGGCCACGATAGGTGACGACGGTGGCGGCAAGGCCGGCGCGCTCACGGCCATAGCGAGCGTAGAGATATTGGATGACTTCCTCGCGGCGCTCGTGCTCGAAGTCCACGTCAATGTCTGGCGGTTCTTTGCGTTCTTCGGAAATGAAGCGTTCGAACAGCAGATCAATCTGGTTGGGGTCAACCGAGGTGATGCCGATCACATAGCAGACAGTGGAATTGGCCGCACTGCCACGGCCCTGGCAGAGGATGGGTTTTTCACGAGAGCGGGCGAATTTCACGATGTCGTAGACGGTGAGAAAATACGGGGCGTAGTTGAGTTTTTCGATGAGGACGAGTTCTTTGCGGATATTATCCTGCACCCGCTTCGGCACACCATCGGGGTAACGCTCCTTCGCCCCTTCATGGGCGAGATGGGTGAGCCAGCCTTGCGGGTCCATGCCGGGTGGCACGGGTTCTTCGGGATATTCATAGCGCAGCTCATCCAATGAAAAGGTGCAAGCCTCAACGATCTTGAGCGTGTTTGAGAGCGCCTCCGGATAATCCCGAAACAGCCTTGTCATTTCATCGGGTGTCTTGAGGTGGCGCTCGGCATTGGCTTGCAGCTTGAAACCGGCGTCGCTGATCAGGCATTTTTCACGGATACAGGTCAGCACATCCTGCAAGGGGCGGCGTTCGCTGTGGTGATAGAGCACGTTGTTGGTGGCGATGGTTGGTGTTTGGTTTTGCCGTGCGATGCCTGCGGCCTCGGCCAACCGGGTCCGGTCTTGCCCATCATAACGGCAGGAGAGGGCGAGATAGAGCGGGGTTTTGAGGCGGGTTTTGATCTCGGGCAACTCAGCGGCATGGGTTTGCGGCAGGGCGAAGATCAAGCCTTCGGCGTGGTCGCAGACGTCTTCAAGGGTGATGATGCATTTGCCCTTGTCGGCGCGGCGCTGGCCAAGGGTGAGGAGGCGGCAGAGACGGCCATAGGCGCGGCGTGTGGTGGGATAGGCGAAGAGGGAGACTGGTGAAGCACCCCCTCCCCCCTGCGGGGTACTCCCCCAGCTTCGCTGAGGGAGAAAGGAAGTCTTTTCTCCCTCGGCCGCTTGGCCGGGGGAGTACCCCGCAGGGG
>JANOVS010000258.1:0-2656 GCA_031417515.1 Hyphomicrobiales bacterium | reverse complement strand
AACCAGTTGTTGACGACGTGTCTGCTCCACCATCCGTCGGCCTTCGCAATGGCTCGCTCGACATCGCTGTTCGGCGAGCCGAGGTCGTACCCCGCTGAGAAGCATGGCCCCGCGCCACGGATCACGATGACCGAGATGTTCCGATCGCGATCGGCCCTACGCAGCTCGTCGAACAGGGCGCCGCGCAGGGCGTCGTTCAGGGCGTTGCGCTTCTCAGGCCGGTTCAGCGTGAGGCGCCGAACACGCGGTAACGGTTCGTCGACGAGCAGCACATCATCGGGCATGGGGAGATCATCGCATGTCTCGGAGGGCGGTTTGTTACGCATCGTTCACTAATGTCCGCTCATGCGTGTTGCAGTAGTGACGAAGGGCCATCCGTTCGACGCGCCTGCCTTCTTCGATGTGTTCGACTCGATGGCTGACGTGCAGTTGACGCACGTCGAGCACCCCGAGGCGCTGACGTTGGTGGAGCCTGAGCGAGCCGCCGAGTTCGACGTCTTCGTGATGTACGACATGCCGGGGATCACTTTCACCAGAGGCGACCCGCCGGCCGAGTTCTCACCGCCGCCGCCGGACTACGTCGATGCGTTTCGGGCGCTGCTGGAGGCTGGTAAGGGGATGGTGTTTCTGCACCATGCCATTGCCGGCTGGCCCGCGTGGGAGGAGTACGCACAGATCATCGGCGGTCGCTTTCACTATCAGCCGGCCACGCTGGCGGGAGTCGACTACCCAGACTCCGGTTATCGACACGACGTAACGCACACGATCGAGGTGCTCGACTCCAGCCATCCGATCTGCGCAGGGCTCGGGCCTACATTCACGCTGAACGACGAGCTGTACCTGTTCCCCGTCCTCGAAGCCGACGTACACCCTTTGATGCGCAGCACGTACGACTTCGTCGACGGCAACTTCTACTCCGCCGACCTCGCCATTCGCGGCAACCGCAACGAGCGCGGCGACTGGCACCATCCGAGGGGGAGCAACCTGGTGGCGTGGACCAAGACCGTGGGTGCATCACGCATCGCGTACGTGCAGTTCGGCGACGGGGCGCGGACCTACGCCGACCCGAACTACCGAAGGATCATCGCCAACGCCATCCGATGGGTGACGGGTTAGATGTGGCGGTCGTGGCCTTCCCAGAAGGGCTGACGTATCTTTGCCTTTTGGATCTTGCCGGTACGGGTACGAGGAAGCTCGACGACGAAGTCGTACGACCTGGGCACTTTGAATCCGGCCAAGTTTTCGCGGCAGTACGCGGAGAGCGTTGCGCGCAGTTCGTCGTCGGCTTCGACACCCTCGGCGGCTACGACGATGGCTTTCACTTCCTCACCGAAGTCCTCGTTGGGTACGCCGATCACGGCAACATCGGCGACCAGCGTGTGCCCGCCGAGCACGCCCTCGATCTCGGCCGGGTAGATGTTGACGCCACCAGAGATGATCATGTCGATCTTGCGGTCGCTGAGCCACAGGTAGCCGTCGTCGTCGAGATAGCCGACGTCGCCGGTGGTGAACACGCCCGGCTCGAGGTGCACGCTGGCGGTCTTCTCCGGTGCGTTGTGGTACTCGAAGTCGCTGCCCATCGCGTTGCGGAAGTAGAGCGTGCCCGACTCGTTCGGCCCGCAGCGGTGGCCGTCATCGGCGATGACGATGATCTCCATGTTGGGCAGTGGCTTGCCCACGCTGCCACCCTTGGCCATCCACTCCTCTGAGTCGATCATCGTGATGACCGAGCCCTCGGTGGACCCGTAGTACTCGCTGATCTTCGGCCCCCACCAGTCGATCATCGCTTGCTTGACGCGGGGTGAACAGGGGGCGGCGCCGTGCAGCACCAACTGCAGTGACGACCCATCGAAGCTCTGCTTCACGTCGTCGGGCAGGTCGACGAGCCGCTTCATCTGCGTAGGGACGAGGTGCACGTTGGTTGCGACGTACTGGTCGATCAGCTGCAGCACGCCGGCACTGTCGTACTTGTGCTGCATGACCGTGGCAGACCCGACAATCATCGGGAGGAATGAGTACGCCCACTGCGCAGAGTGGTACACCGGGCCGCAGAGAACCGTTCGGCCCGTACCTTCGACCAGGTTGGCGAAGCCAGCACCGATCAGCTGCCAGATTGCAGGGTCGGCGCCAGCTGGCATGCTCGCGAGCGAACCACGCACGCCCTTGGGATTGCCGGTGGTACCGCTGGTGTAGAACATCGGCCCACCGAAGCTCTGGTCGGCGGGTTCGGCGGCCGAGCCATCGCGCACGAACTCGTCGTACGAACGGAACCGGTCGGTTGCGTCGCCGCCGATGACCACGGCCAGTTCGACGCCCCGGGTGCGCTCGTCGTTCAGCGCCTTGCTGGTCTCGGCCAGGAAATGATGGCCGCAGATGACGGCCTTCGCGCCCGAGTCGTGCAGGGTGTACGCGATTTCGGCTGCCACCAGGTGCCAGTTCAGGGGCACATAGGTGATGCCACCGTTCGCGCAGGCGAACGCGACCTCGAACCATTCGTTGCAGTTGCCGCTGATGAGCGCGATGGTGTCGCCGGCGCCGATGCCGGCGGCGCGCAAACTGTTGATCAGGCGGTTGACATGCTCGTCGAGTTCGGCCCACGTGCGCGTGCCCGTGTCGTCGACGAGCGCAAGGTCGTTGCCACGCGACGCTGCGAAGG
>JANOVS010000257.1:0-19467 GCA_031417515.1 Hyphomicrobiales bacterium | reverse complement strand
CCTTCGGGCACCTCCTCCCCGTTGAAGAAACGGGTTGGAGGGTGGTGTCAGAAACCGCCCTCCAACCCGCCACTTCGGCGGGGAGGAGGTGGCCGAAGGCCGGAGGTGGGGGCAAAAATTCGGTCGCGCGGAGTTAGGCTGTTGCCTTTAGAACTGCTTGGTCAGCCGCACATCAAATGAATGGGAGTTGAAATCGAAGAGATCGATGTTGCTGATGTTTTCCGTGTAGGAATATTCGATGGCCGGAGCAAAACCGAAAATATTGAAGTCGCGCTTGGTCAGGCCAATGGTGCCGGTGAGGCGGGTGTCTTCGCGGGAAGTGCCGTCTGGATATACCCCGTCAAAATTGGAATATCGCATTTGTCCGCCGATGTTTGCAGTTATGCCCAGTGGCAATTCCTTGTAAAAACCAAGACCACCAGAAAATGTCTCGTAGGAGGTATTTTCTAGTTTTACATTGATTTTGTCGAAGCCCAAATTGATTGTACCAGTGAAACTTGAATCAAAAGCATGAGTCAAAGATGCTTGCATTAGCAGGGCCGTTCCATCTGAGTTCACACTATCGGCAACGTCGCGCCATTCGTAGACTGCACTTGCTGATATCGTATCCTGTGGCGTAATGGCGAACCGGACTGAAAGGCGGGGACCATAGGCATGATATGCCAAGCCCCACTCGTCATTTTTTAGGCTTTGATTGGCCACCGCACCCAGACCCAGATATCCCCTTTCGAATACGCGACGAATTTCCACGGATTGGCTGAAAGAGTAACTGTTGAATGCGTGATTTGCGTAAATCGTGGCGTTTTCATTTAACGCTCCGACAAACGAGAAGTCATTTCCGAGGCGTTTAGAATAGCCCAAGCTGGATCCGCTTGCAAAGCCAATGCCGCTGTTTTCGCGGCTTTGCTGACCAAGCGGCACATAACCCCAACCCGGCATGTATACAACTGCATGTCTCGACCCATTGTTGACATTGCTCGATGGTGCCAACGAAATATATGCGTTGGTTTTGAAGGGGCTGCGTTCATCAACCTGATCGATGAAGGAGCGGATGCCGCTGGCGGCTTGATCATCTGGTGCATCGGCGGCCAGCAGTTTCAAGTGATGGATGGCGCTTTCGTCTTGTTCAAGAACGACAAGGGCTTTTGCGAGGTCAGAACGAACCAAGGTGAGTTTTGGATCGCTGGCGAGAGCGGCGCGATATTTTTCGACAGCACCTGTGTAGTCCTTGCGGCCATCCAAAATCAGGCCTTCGATGTAAAGTGTGCGATTGGCGGCGTGTTGGCCTTGCAAGGGAAACTGCCGCAGCAACGCAGCAGCAAGCTCATGTTTGCCGGATTTGCACAGCATGATGAGCATGCGCACTTGCTCGGTTTCGGGCACCGACTGGAAAGCGGTGATTTGATCTTGCGTCAGGGAAACATCAGCGGGTTGGTTGGCCACTGCACCCGTGCTGCCAAAAGCCAGGCACAAAGCTGCCAATAATACGCCGGAAGCGCAAGTGAACCTGCGCCCCCGGACTGATTTGTGTTTGGGTTTTTTCGTCATCAACTCACTGAACGTTAAACACGCCGCTGTGCTGGATGAAGCCACGACGGTCGTCGTTGATGGGGCTGTCACCACCGGCGGGATCTGGCCCTACGGCTTCGAGGTTGAACACGCCAGTGACCTGATCGGCGTTTGGACCAAAGAAGGCACCGTAAAACGGATTGCTGCTTTCATTGGTCACCCAAGCGTTATCGGTACCAATTGAGCTATCAACAGTCTGTATTTCTGCAGTACCTGTAATTGTATTCCCGGTCGCTCCAGCTGTTGCGCCATTGGCAGAAATAGTTCCCTTGAGAAGTATTTGGTCATTCATGAAGTGGTTGTAGTTGACGTCGCCTGCGGCATTGATTACATCGTTCGTGCCGCCCGCAGAAACATTGGTGAAGCCCTTGCCACCATTTAACGTGGCATAAGCATTCCAGTTTTCCGGTGTCAGTGTGGCCGAGAAGTTTCCAGTTGCGAAATCAGCGGTGCCGGTAGCGGCACCTGTGACGCGCCAGATGTTGTTGATTGAAACTGTTCGGCCATTGCTGGGGTCTTCCCAATTCGAGGTCTTTGATGTGGTGCCAAAGCGACCGTTGTAAGCCACTGTGCCAGTTGTAGGCATGTCAGCCAATGGTGTTTTGTTGCCGCCGAATGACCAGGCCTGGTGTCCCGCTTCGCCACCTGCGGTGATATCCCTGTATTGGGTGGCGTAGCTGTGACCCCAATTCCAGACCTGCAAGACTTCATCTGCTGACGAACCATCAGTGTTATAACTCAGTGCGCGGTATTCCTTGTAGGTTCCACCGAGGTTGCGCACAGCGATAGTGGGGTCGTCCAGGTTTGTGCCATAGACATACTCTTTCAAATTCTTGGCCACTGGCCACAGGTTGTTTTGAGCGTCAGGCAATTTGGTATCGATTTGAATTTTTGCCGTACTCGGCGTGCCGGTGATCGTCAACTTTGAAAGACCCGGCTTGGCATTTGTTGCTTTCAGCTTGGATTTTTCCAAGATGATTGTGACGTCGCCCGTCGCGAGGCGCTGGTCATTGCCTGTGTTGGTGCCACCAGTACCCGTGCCGCCGCCGGGGGTTGGCGTCGGTGTGGGCGTTGGGGTTGGTGTTCCACCGGTTCCGCCCGTACCACCCGTTCCGGGGTTGCAGCCCGCACCGGTGTCATTGACGCCGCAGACTTCTGTTGTATCAGACAAGGTACCAGAAGCCGTAAGGCCACCGCCGCCACCGCCACATGCGGCGAGGCTGACTGATGAAAGCAACAAGACAAACAGGGGAACGTTACGCATAATGACAACCCACCAAAGAGGAACTCGTTTCCTAAAAATGGACTAGTTCAGCTAATATTACGTTAAGCAAAAATCAAAAAGGTTCGTTCCATTTTGCAACAGACAATTGACCTTCCATTAAGCTGGTATGAACACACAGTGGAGCGTGAGAGCCATGCCGGGCTTGATGCCCCTGTAGAGGCAGATGTCTGCGTGATTGGTGGCGGGCTTGCAGGGCTCACGACGGCACTTGAATTGGCGCGGCTGGGCAAATCCGTGGTGTTGCTGGAAGCACAACACGTGGCGTTCGGCGCATCAGGCCGCAATGGCGGATTTGTCTCAAATGGCTTTGCGCTTGGTATTGAAGACATTGCAGAACGGGTGGGTTTTGATGAAGCTCTAGCGCTTTACAACTTGTCGCGCCTGGGCACGGGCTATGTGCGCCATCTCATCAACACCCACGAGCCGTCTGTTATCATGGGCAAGGGTATGCGGGTCTGCGTTCGCTATCAAGACAAGGGCGAGCTTGCGCGGCATGGGGATTTTTTGCGGGAAAATTTCAAGGAAAATGTTGCCGCAATGACGACCGACGAAACCCGTCTCCATCTCAACACTGATCGTTATTTTGACAGCCTGTATTTCCCCGATGCTTTTCACATCCATCCCCTGCGCTATGCGCTTCTGCTGGCGAAGCTTTGCCGCCAATCAGGTGTTGCGATTCATGAATTGTCGGCGGCGCGTCGTGTTGAAAAAACGTCGGCGGGATTTTTTGTCAAAACGGATCAGGGTGTGGTGCGGGCTGGAGAGATTGTGCATTGTGTATCGGCGCTTGACAGGCAGTTGCACCAACCATCGGGCAGGGCCGTGTTACCCGTTGCAACCCATATTGCCGTTACAGCGCCGATACAGCAGGATGTGATCCGCACCCCATCGGCAATCGCCGATACAAGACGGGCCGGAAATTATTTTCGCCTGATCGACGAAGGCCGCATCTTGTGGGGCGGTCGGATCACCACGCAGCAAGTTGAGCCCCGGCAGCTTGCCGATGTCATGTTGCGCGACATGAAACGCTGCTTTCCAAAACTCCAAAAGCCAGCCATTGATTTCGCTTGGAGTGGCATCATGGCATATGCGTTGCACAAAATGCCCCTGATTGGACGCGACAATGATGGCCAGTGGTTTGCCACGGGTTTTGGTGGCCATGGCCTCAATACCACTGCGATGGCTGGAGTTTTGATTGCCAGGGCAATCGCGCAAGGCGACGATACCTACAAACGCTTTGCGGCATTTCCGCCAAGACATGCTTTTGGTCCCTTGGGATGGTTGGGCGTGCAGTCAACCTATTGGGGAATGCAGATGCGGGACAAACTTGACGAGACATTCAAGTGACCGACGGTGGCATGATTGCTGCATCGGCTTTGCATGGACGACACAAATTGTGGCCATATATTGCGTGAAGAAATAAAACTACAAATTGAATCAAGTGATTAACGTCTCTTGCCCGGTGTTGTCGGCCTCGCTATAAGCCGCGCCAAACCGGGAGACCGGAATGGAGAGAAACGGCAATGTCGATTGAGTTGGACGAAACCTACAAGCCAAATGATAGCGAGCCGTTCATGAACGATCGCCAGATGGAATATTTCCGCCAGAAACTTTTGTCCTGGAAAGAGGAAATCCTGCGCGAAAGCAAGGAAACCCTCGGACATTTGCAGGATGAAAATCACATCATGCCTGATGTTGCAGACCGCGCGTCTTCGGAAACCGATCGCTCGCTGGAATTGCGAACCCGCGACCGTCAACGCAAGTTGATATCCAAAATCGATTCTGCCCTGAAGCGCGTGGCTGATGGCAGTTATGGTTATTGTGAAGAAACCGGTGATCCGATCAGCCTGAAGCGTCTTGATGCAAGGCCGATTGCCACCCTGTCAATCGAAGCCCAGGAGCGCCATGAAAAACGCGAGCGGGTGTATCGTGATGATTGATCTGGCTTGACGGAATTTTCTGTCAGTCCCCCACCTCCGGCGCTTTGCGCCACCTCCTCCCCGATAAAAATCGGGTTGGAGGGCACTTGGTGATTACCGCTCTCAAACTTCTGCCCTCCAACCCGCGCCTTTTCGCGGGGAGGAGGTGGCCGCCCGCCTTCGCCGAAGGCTATGGCGCGTTAAAAAAGGCCGGAGGTGGGGAGGGTGTGCTCAGACCCACTTTCATTCGGCGGTTGGCTCAATCGGTCGGCGGCATCACCTGGTTGGGCGATTATAGCAGATTGCTTTTGATCGGTGATCCGGGTGGTCGTTGCAGCGTAAACTGGAAAGCAAGTTGCAGGGACAACAAGTAATGCGCCTTTACATATTCCACTATCTTGTCGTGTTGGCAATTTTCCTGGTCATCGATTTTGCTTGGCTGTCGACGGCGGGGCGGACAATTTATGTGAGTGAGATTGGCGGTCTTTTGCGCGAGCGTCCGAATTTTCTGGTGGCGTTTCTTTTCTACGCCTTGTTCGCATTGGGCCTGCTGGTGTTTGTCATTGAACCAGCTGTGCTTGCGGGCTTGTCGAAACAAGCCTTGGTGATGGGCGGGTTTTTTGGTCTGGTGGCCTATGCGACCTATGACTTGACGAACCTTGCTACACTCAAAGGGTTCACAACAAAGATTGCCTTGATTGACATGCTGTGGGGGTCGGCCTTGTCGGCCGGGGTGACGGCACTGTCTTTGACAGCCATCAAGATGTTCAAACTTTAACCCTGCATAACGGCTTTGGCGGCGGCGAAAAGTTCGGGGGTTGCAGCCGCCAGAACATTGCCGCCAAGGCTGACATCGCGATCATCCCAGGTTTCAACAATGCCGCCAGCGCCGCGAATAATCGGGATGAGTGCCGCGATATCATAAATCTGCAATCCGGCGTCCATGGCAATGTCCAGATGACCTGCGGCCAGCAAACTGAAAAAATAGGCATCACCACCGTAGCGCGTGACTTTGGCCTGGTTGCGCAAGTGTTCGAAGTTGCTTGCGTCCCGGCCTTTGTAAAGATGCGGCGATGTGGTGCCCAAGGCCGCATCGGCCAGGCTGGTGGTCGGGCGCACGTGCAGTTTTTCAATTTGGCCACGATGGTTCAACCAACTGCCCGCCGGACTGCCATAAAACATGTCGCCGACGAAGGGCTGATTCATGACGCCAATTTTGGGTTCGCCTTTTTCATAAAGTCCGATCAACGTAGCCCAGGTCGGCAGACCAATGACAAAAGCCCTTGTGCCGTCAACGGGGTCGAGGATCCAAGTGAAGTCTGAATTGGCAGATTTGTTGCCATACTCCTCACCGATAATGCCGTGATCGGGATAGCGCTGTTCAATCAGCTGACGGATGGCTCTTTCGCCCGCCCGGTCTCCCTCTGTCACTGGATCCCAGGTTTCGTGGGCTTTCACATCAATGGGTGTGTTTTTGCGAAAATGCGGCAGAATGGCTGCGCCTGCAGCTTCGGCGAGGTGGCAGGCGAAAACGGTCAATTCTTGCCAGAGGTCCTGTTGGGGTTCGGTGTTTTGCATGATTTTGCTTTAGGATGGTCTGTTGCAAAAGCCAAGTCGGGGCGTTTTATCGTCAAATACCCGAAATATTGTGCATTGCACCATTGTATTGAGGGGTATGCAATTTTTGCAATTCACATATACATGGTAATTTTATTATTTAAATTCAATTAGTTAAACTTAGTCACTTGATAGAATGCGCGATCTTTGATCGGAGGATCAAAATCAACACTTGCAAATTCCATGTTGCAGTGCCAAATTGTTTTTGTGAGCAGAGGACTTGGTTCTCCCTCACTGCCCTTTTGGGCGTTTCCTCCCTAGACTTGGGGCCGGACACCTTGGTGCTCCGGCTCTTTTTTTATTCGGCTGCCAGTTGTGTGTGGTTTTCGTCAGCCATTGCCGTAGCAATGGTGGCCAAATGTTTGAGCAACATGTCCAACACGGACTTGAGCGGGGCGAAGCCGCCATTCTTCTCGCGTGTCACTTCATTCATGTAAGTGGCGCGGTTGATTTCAATCTGAAAGGCATGTCGGCCTTGTCGGGGATTGCCGTGTGTTTCTGTGATAAATCCGCCGGCATAAGGTTTGTTGTGGGCCACATTCAGTCCGGCTGCTTTCAGGAGGTTTGATACCTCTGAAACAACAAGCCCATCGCAAGCCCGGCCAAAACGGTCGCCCAGAACGATATCAGCGGAGTCTGCCTTTTGATGTCCCTTGCTGACGGCTGAGGATGGCATGGAATGGCAATCCGCCAAAACCACCGTGCCTGTTGCCAAATGGGCTTCTTCCACCAAGGCAGCCAGCATGCGGTGATAGGGCCTGTGGATGGTTTCAATGCGGTTCAATGCGTCTTGCAGGGCGATTGGGCCTGCATAAATATTCAAGCCATCACCCACCGTCTTTGGAATTGTGCCCAATCCGCAGGCCACCCTGGATGATGTGGTATTCATGTGGTCAGGAAGCGCCACGTCAAACATGCGGGCGTCCAGCTCAAATGGTTCGCGATTGAGATCCAGATAACTGCGCGACACCAACGCCCGGACCATGGGGACTCCCACATCAAGACAGCCAAGGAACAATTCGTCGATATGGCTGTCTTCGGATGATCGCAATTGGCTGATAGAGAGCTGCGAAAGAGTGAGGAATGAGGGCGGCAACAGGCTGCCACTGTGAGGGGAATTGACAATGACAGGGGCTGTCCACTGACGTGGCGCAAGGATTTCAAAATGCTGGTTGGCCAAATCGTTCAATCGACACCTTCCCAAACACGGATATCAACAGTTTTGTGAGGCCCTGTCCATGGCTTGTAGCGCAAGTACTTTGTCATAGTTCATGGCCTGTTTACTCCTTCACCGCTATCTATCATCTTGGAATGGCGGTTTGACAAGCTTGCGATTGAATGGCTGGCTCGGCTGGCGCATATAGAACAGGAAACTATTGTGACACAGACCATGGCCCGCATATTACTCGCTGAAGATGATGACGACCTCCGCCGGTTTCTGGTGAAAGCCCTGGAAAAGGCTGGCCATGCTGTAACCTCGTTTGGCGAGGGTGCCAGTGCCTTCGAAGAAATCAAGCAGGCCACTTTCGACCTGCTGTTGACAGATATTGTGATGCCTGAAATGGACGGCATTGAACTGGCGCGGCGGGCAGCCGAGCTTGATCCCGCGCTCAAGATCATGTTCATCACCGGATTTGCGGCAGTTGCGCTGAACCCTGATTCCAAAGCTCCCAAGGATGCCAAGGTGCTGTCCAAGCCCTTCCATCTCCGCGATCTGGTTGATGAAGTAAACCGGTTGATGGCCGCCTGATCATTTGAGCAGCGGCCCATAACGCCTGTCTGTCAAGGTTATGAGGAACGCCACAAGCGCGTCAATCTCATGGTCCGCAAGTGCGGGGCGGCTTTTCAGTTCTTTGAGCGATAGCGTGCCCTCTGCTTCTGGCGTATCCCAGACCTGACCCGTCTCGGGATTGATTTGCTGCTCTGGCTGCTTGCTGTTGTATTTGTTGTGAAACAGGATGGCAGTGCGCAATTTCTTGAACACGCCGTTGTGCATGTAAGGTGCCGTGACGGCAACATTGCGCAAGGTCGGTGTCTTGAACTTGCCTTTCAGTTCTGCGTCCTTGGGGGTCCGGTCGTTGGCTTGCAGACCTATGTCCGGCGGGCTTGGCGACCCATCAGATGCCCGCAATTGCTTGTTCGGTGGAACACCAATGTTGTGGAATGAAAAGTTGGTGAATATCTCTTTGGCTTCGCCCGAAATCTTGCGCAGCATATGACATTGGCTGCAATGGGTGGATTGGCTTGTGAAAAACAGGCTGCGGCCGTGTTCTTCCTGTTCACTCAAAGTAACCTCGCCACGCAGAAACCGATCATAGCGCGAGTCGAAGGGCGCAAATGTTGGTGTGCGTTCGTAAGCCGCGATGGCTTTGGTCAAGGCTTCAAAGCCGCTATCGGGCGTGTCGAGCGTACCTTTGCCGTATAATTTGTCAAAAGCGCCGACATAGTCGCGGTTTTCTTTCAGGCGGTCAACCACGGCTGCCTTGCTTGGCATCGCCATTTCCTGCGGGTTCAACAGTGGCCCACCAGCCTGTTCTTCAAGAGTTGCCGCACGTCCATCCATGAACAATCCACCGACCCAATTGCCGTCAGGAGTCTTGCCAAATTTTGGCGCAAAACCCGCATACATGGCCGTCGGGGAATTGCGGACACCAATTGGTTTTCCATCAGGATCAAGTGGAACAGCTTGTCCTTCAGCCGGCTGAAGCTGATCTATGAAGGCCCGTGACGGCGCATGACACCAGGTGCAGGACAAGGTCCGATTGGCTGAGAGGTTGGAATCAAAGAACAGGGCTTCGCCCAATGTTTCAACCGTCGCAAACCCAAAGTCTTCGGCATCTGCAACCGGGTTGGTGAAAAGCACAGTCAAGACCCCTGCTGCCATGAGCAGTCGCTCGATGCTCGATCCGGGTGCAAGTTTTTTCATGATCGTTGCGCAAAACAATTTTGGCCGCTCAAGCCAGTTTGTCAATTGCCTGAACCTGCGGGGCTGCAATGCTGCCTTGGCCAGATCAATGCAGACAGTGGACAAGGGTTCGTATTGGCTGGCGGCTTCAACTTTCGGGTCGTGGTTGCAACAAGCGGCCGCATTGCCTCCTAAGTGACTGGTCATGAGGCTTGGCACAAAAATTCCGTTTGCAAGTTGCCGCACTGGCGATGCTTGACACAACACTTGCCTGTCGAAATAAGACTTCGAGAATGAAACGAGCAACCAGAACAAATAGGGATGGACAGTTGATGGAAATGGCATGGGGACAACTGATCAATGGCGCATGGCGAAATGGCCAAAGCCCGGAATTGCTCACCGTTGTTGATCCCGCGACCGAAGAGGTTCTCAATCAGTCGCACGCGGCATCATCAGCTGACACTGAAGATGCCATTGCATCTGCAACGGCGGGCCTGAAAATTTGGCGTGCCACATCTTCCTGGATCCGCGCCGACATTCTGCACAAATGCGCTGACACGTTGATGGCGCGAACGGAAGAGGCCGTGCGCCAGATCACGCTGGAAACCGGCAAGCCCTTGGCCCTGTCGCGGCGCGAGTGGCAACTCTCTGTTGACCAATTCCGCTGGTATGCCGAAGAAGCGCGGCGGATCGGCGGCCGCATCATCGAAAGCCGGGCACCGGGTGGACGTCTCGAAGTCCATCATGAACCCATTGGCGTTGTCGCAGCATTTACGGCGTGGAACTTCCCGGCTGTGCTGATCGCCCGCAAGGTTGCGCCAGCCCTTGCGGCTGGGTGCAGCATCATTGTGCGCCCCTCGCGTGAGGCGCCGGGAACAGCTGCCGTGTTGATGGATTGTCTCATGCAGGCCGGCATTCCGGCAGGTGTCATCAATCTCGTCGTCGGCCCGACTTCGACGACCTATGACGTGTTGATGAAGTCTGCTGCCGTGCGAAAAGTTTCGCTCACGGGTTCATCGTCCGTAGGGCAACAGATGTTGCGCGATGCGGCGCAGACTTTTAAACGCGCCAGCATGGAACTCGGCGGCAATGCGCCTGTCATTGTGTTTGATGATGCACGGCTTGATGCCACACTCGACGTTTGCGTTCCCACAAAATTTGCCAATGCGGGGCAGGTTTGTGTCACGGCAGATCGCTTCTATGTGCATGAATCCTTGTACGGCAAATTTGTTGACGGCTTTGCTGCCCGCGCCAAGGCGCTGAAGATTGGCCATGGCCTTGATGACACCACCCAGATGGGACCGCTGATCAATGCCAAGCGTGTTGCTGCCATGGAAACAATTGTCGCCGATGCCCGCAAGCGCGGCGGACGGGTGGTTACAGGCGGAGAGCGACCATCCGACAAAAACAAGGGCTTCTATTTTTCGCCAACAGTTATTGCTGACCTGCCGGATGAAGCGCTGGCGTTGGCCGAGGAAAACTTCGGTCCCATCGCAGCCATCACTTCGTTTCGCAGCGATGATGAAGTCTTTGACCGGGCCAATGCCACGGAACTTGGTCTTGCAGCCTATGCCTTCACCCAGAACGCCAAGCGGATGCGCGAAACCGTATCGCGGCTTGAAGCAGGTATGGTGGGCATCAACAGTTTTGCATTGGCCGCCGCGGAAGCACCCTTTGGTGGCATCAAGGCCTCCGGCATGGGCCGCGAAGGCGGCAGCGAAGGCATTCATGACTACATGAATATCAAATTGGCCCAAATGACAAATTGAAGAGCACGACATGACAACACAAACCTATCGCGTATTGGTCGCCGGCAAAGTTCACGACGCTGGCTTGGCATTGCTCCGACAAAGGCCTGACATTGTAATCGACCTGGTTGAGGCCGTGACCAATGAAGCCTACCGGCCGTTTCTTCCCACGGCAGACGCCATCCTCGTGCGCACACAGATCATGAACGCGGCTGATGTGGCAAACGCACCGAAACTCAAAATCGTTTCGCGGCATGGTGTCGGCTATGATGCCATTGATGTGGCGGCCCTGAATGCAAGACGCATTCCCTTGACCATCGTTGGTGACGTCAACTCGCGGGCGGTGGGCGAACATACTTTGATGCTGATGCTTGCCGCAGCGCGGCGCAGCGTGGCCCACCATATTGCGTCGACAACAGGCCAGTGGAACGAACGCAACCGTTTTGACTCAACCGAACTCGACGGCAAGACTTTGCTTGTCCTCGGCTTTGGCCGCATCGGCAGGCGGGTTGCAGAACTGGCCAAGGCTTTTGGCATGGAGATCAATGCCTATGATCCCTTTGTGACGTCTGCACAAATGGCGACGCTGGGTGTCAATAAAGTATCGGAGATTTCAAGTGCCCTTGCCTCCGCTGACTATGTCACCGTTCATCTGCCGGGCGGGCAGGGGGCGGTGATAGGGCTTGCAGAACTTGCCCTGATGAAACCAACAGCCATCATCGTCAACGCGGCACGTGGTGGACTGGTTGACGAAATTGCATTGGACAAGGCACTACGCGAACGCAAGCTGCGGGCTGCGGCACTTGATGTGCTTGTTGAAGAGCCGCCCAAACCCGATCATCCCCTGCTGACCAATCCCTACATCACCATCAGCCCCCACAATGCTGGCCTCACCGAAGAATGCGCCAAACGCATGTCCATCGCTGCGGCCCAGAACATTCTGGATGAACTCGACGGCAAGCCAAATCGCCAATTGACGGTCAATGCGACAGCGATAGGAAGTGATGCCAGCGGTGCTTAGCAGCGATACGCTTGCTTCAATCGAACAAGGTCAATAGCCGCAAGTCCCCCCACCTCCAGCGCGTCGCGCCACCTCCTCCCCGATGAAGAATCCTATCCGATGCACACAACTTTTATTTGCCTAATCCCCCAATGTTGAATGGTTTTGATTTCTAAACTTAAGTCATTATTTTGTTAACTTATTTCCGTCACCCCGGCCATCGCCGGGGTGACGGAAATAAACAATATAAACAATAACTTAAGTTAAAATCTGGATAACACTAAACTTGGGAAAATTACCCAAAAAGATGTGTGAATCCGATAGGATGAAGAATCGGGTTGGAGGGCACTTGTTGAATACCGGCCTCCCATCAGTGCCCTCCACCCCGATCCTTCATCGGGGCGGAGGCGGGGGCTACTTGTGATTTATGAAAACAGCCATTGTGCGGGTAATTCAAATGGCCTTCGGCAAAACTCAAATCAACCTGTACTGCCTTTGGCATGGCTTCAAGATCAATAGGTAAGAAATTTTCCGATGCGTCACGTGTGCAGTATCAAAGTGTGTCTTGTCTTCATGTCGGCAACAAATCCCAAAAAATCACTGGAAAATTCCAGCGCGAGAGTCAAAAATTGACCTTGTCACCACCTTTGAGTTCCAGAATGTCGCGCGCTTCGTCGGCGGTCGCAACCTCCAGCCCCAACCCTTCAATGATTTGCTTTACCTGCCTGACCTGCGCTGCATTTGACTCAGCGAGTTTTCCTTTGCCAAGCCAAAGTGAGTCTTCAAGACCGACACGGACATTGCCGCCCATGGATGCAGACATTGCAGCAATCGCCATCTGGTTTCGCCCGGCACCCAATACCGACCAACGATATTGGCTGCCGAACAGTCTGTCGGCGGTGCGTTTCATGTGTGCAACATCTTCGGGATGATTGCCGATGCCGCCGAGAATGCCGAAAACGCTTTGGACAAAGAATGGCGGTTTGACGATTCCTCGTTCGGCAAAGTGTGCCAGTGTGTAGAGATGACCGATATCGTAACACTCGATCTCAAAACGGGTGCCATTTTCGGCGCAAGTTGTCAGGATGTATTCAATGTCCTCGAAGGTGTTTTTGAAAATGCGGCTGCGCGAACCTTCAAGATATTCCCGTTCCCAGTCATGCTTGAAGTCTTTGAACCGCGCCAGCATGGGATAGAGTCCAAAATTCATCGTACCCATATTGAGAGAGGCAACTTCGGGCTTGAATGTTGCGGCTGGCAACACGCGTTGCCCAATCGTCATGGTGGCAGCGCCGCCTGTGGTGATGTTGAGAACGCAGCCCGAGCGCTGCTTGATTGATTTCAGGATGGGTGCGAACGCATCAGGCGATTGATCGGGCCTGCCATCTTTGGGGTCGCGCGCATGCAAATGCACAATCGCGGCCCCCGCTTCGGCGGCACCAACAGCGGCATCAGCAATTTCCTGCGGCGATATCGGCAGATAGGGTGACATCGACGGCGTATGGATGGAACCCGTAACGGCGCATGTAATGATGACTTTGTTTGTGGTGGTCATGATTTTACTTCTGCAAGAATTGTTTGAGCATACCTTGCACCTGGCGAATGTCGATTTCAATTGCCAAACTCAAACCCGCAGTGAAGCACCTGAACTTCAGTTCGACGGCTTGATCCGCGACGTGTATTTGAGGGCATCGTGTTTGTGCTGCGCACCTGTATCCAGTGGAAGGCGCTGCCGAAGAGCTATGGAGCCAGCAGTTCGGTGCACAAGTATTTCCAGGAGTGGCGTGAAGCAGGATTCTTCACGGCGCTGTGGGAGCGCGGCGTGGCGCTTTACGATGAGCAAAAAGGTATAGGCTGGCGCTGGCAGGCGATTGACGGTGCCAACCGTCACGATGTCACCCAGTAGGGGGCGGTCCTCGACAGCAAGATCACGCATCAATCCGACACAGCCAAAGCCGCGCCGCTGGATTGTCGAAGTGTCACACAGCTGGTTCAACAAGTTCCGCAAGCTCAAGGTTCGCTATGAAAAGAAAACCGCAAACTGCCTCGCCCTGCATCATCTCGCCGCCGCAACAATCGCACTTCACCGCTGCCGAAGTAAAAATCGAAAAGATATTGTATACGGATAAGTTCTTAACATCCTCGTGGTGGAGGACGACATCATGATCGTTGATGCTCATTTGAAAGATGGCAATGGCATTTCCGTGGTCAATACTATTCTGCGCCAAAACTTCATCCCCCATGTTTTTGTGACCGGCGACAAGTCGGGGCCGCAAAAACATCGGCCAAACGATATCGTCATCGATAAACCCTTCCGCGAAGGCTATCTTTTAGAAGCCAAGAAGCGGGCTATGGTCAACGCACCGTGATCAGTTTTTTTTAACGATAGGTCCGTCCACCACTTCAATCACTCGATCATAGCGCCTTGCCAGACCAAGATTGTGGGTGACAATCATGAAAGTGGTTTTATCTTTCGCGTTCTCACGGCGCGTCATTTCAAAAAACCGCGCCGGTCGATTTCGTATCGAGATTGCCTGTGGGATCATCAGTGAGAATGAGGGCGGGGTTCGTGGCAAGTCCACGCGCGATGGCAACCCGCTGCTGTTGTCCGCCAGACATGTTATTGGCGAGGTTGTCTTCCCATCGATCCATATCCAATTCAGCCAACAGGTTATGCGCGCGTTCAAGCATGGCGGCATTGGGAAAGCGCTGATCGACAAGCACGGGCATCATCACATTCTCCAAAGCGGTGAATGCAGATAAGAGAAAGTGGCTTTGGAATACGAAGCCAAAGCCATGGCCGCGCTGTTTGGTCAACACAATGTCGTTGAGGTCTGCGGTGTTTTGTCCATCGATGAAAAGGCGACCTGCAGTGGGTCGGTCCAGCAGTCCGATGATGTTGAGCAATGTGCTTTTTCCGGAACCGGAAGGTCCCATCAAGGCCACGAATTCGCCGCGCTGAAACAACACCTGCGATGCGAATGCTGGTCGAGCTACGGAATGGGGTTTCAATATGTCCGCTGGCAACAAGCGTCTGAACAAGGTTGGTGCGTATCGACGTCACAACTGGACCGAATACCAAGGGTGCCCCCTGGATAGTTGCGGAAACTACCTATGTGAAGCCCGCAAACCCACTCCGTGCCAGCACGCTTTGCAGGGTTGCGGAGTGACAGTTCCGTGGGGAAAAATCTTGCTGCTGCAGCATTGGGAAAAATTCGCGCTCCTACACTGATTATCAGCTCGCGTCACGACGGCTACGGCACCTAGGCAAGTGCGGAATACACTGCGTGTCGAATTACAGGTGCAAAGTTCATTGGCTTTGATACCGGTAGCCATACTTGGGTCGGTCCCAATGACGAAGTGATGACGGCGATTGTAAAACTGTTGAAAGGCCCTCCCATTTCACCTGAGTAGATTACGTTGTGATATGCGGTTTTCTTCTGGTCCGCAGCTGGAACGGCGTTGGGAGGAAACAGAGAAAAAATGCTGACCTACTGTGCATGGGCCGACTTTCGACTTGCCTGTTTCAGAAGTTTGATATCACTTCCAAAAAGCATCTTCAGCATCTTGGTCGCCGGAAAACAGCCAGACTTCTTTGATCTTTCCGTCCGTAATGCGCATCACATCGACGCCATCAATCGAGAGTTTGCGGCCAGACCTTTCTGCCATGAAATGCAATGTGGCTGCTACCATGTCTCCGTTTGCCATGACTGATCCAACTTTGGTCACGCGAAAGGTATTGTCGCTAAGTTCCATGAATTTGCCGAGATGCGCAAAAATTTTCTGTTTTCCACTATGCAGGCCTGAGAGGTGGCTGGCACCCGGTTGGTGCCATATTACGTCATCGGCCAACAGCTTTCCCACTGTAGCCATGTCTCCCTTACCCAAAGAGTCAACATAGGTTTGCAAAATCTTCACGTTCTGAATGTCACTCATTTTGGTTCTCCACTTCACTCCACATATCAACACCGCTGGGCGGAAATGGTTCCCGGATATGTGGCGCCAGACTGCACTGGCAGGCTTGGTGGAACTTTTTTGGCGGCTGCGCATAATGTGATGCGTATCGGCCTTGAAGCCGATTCGGTGCTCACACAAATTTTCCAAGAAAAATCATGGACCGCCGAAGGCTCATTGCAAATGTATTGTCTTTTGCAAGTCTTGCGCCGACGGGCGTTCAACACATGGACATAGCCGAAGCAGCGCCGCGCGATGACAGAGGCGACGCCAATATCAATCAATATGAGAGGTTGGAAATCGCATAAGAGATTCAGAAGACCGAGATATCGGTCCACACTCTTGAACCGCTGGGAAGCATTGTCGTGAATCCCCATTCAAAATATTTGTATGTCATCCATGCTGGAGATCGCGCCATTCGTTAAGGGGTGAGCGAAGGGAATGCCAGATGGTTTGGAAAATCCTCTTGGAGCGCGGGCGCTCAATCTTTTGCGTGGTGACGTCGACACACTCTACCGGATTCACGGAACCACACAGCCGCAATCAATTGGAACTGCAACATCCCCAGGCTGCTTACGTTTGATCAATTCGGATATTTCTGAACTCTGCGACCGCGTCGAAGTGGGTGCCAAAGTTGTCGTCGTTTCAAAACCGCTTTTTACGAAGGTTTGTCGACACCATACATGCAACGGTCTTTGGCAAACTTGTGGTGGCCGCAACGCAGGGCACTTTGAGTGGTTTGATGTTCTGGTGGCTGGACTTGCCATTGCCCATATTGTGGAGGGCAGTGATGGGCATGTTGTCCATCTTGCCCGTGCTTGGGGCATTTGTCGTCTGGGTGCCAGCGATTATTTATCTCACATTGGAAGGAGACTGGGGCAAAGCACTGATCCTGACTGCATGGGGCATTGGTGTTGTATCGACCATCGACAATATTTATACCCAATGTTGGTCGGCAATCGCCTGAAACTTCATACCGTCCCGGCATTCATTGGTGCAATTGGCGGTATTATTGCGTTCGGCGCAGCCGACCTCATTCTTGGTCCGGCCATTGTTTCAGTAACGTTGGCACTGATCAAAATACTGAAAAAGCGCTTCAGTAAAGTCGTGGTAATGTTGCCTTCACCCGTGTCAGCCTCTCGTCAATTCTACAACTGGGATTCAATGGGTAGCATGCCCACCAGTTGCGCCAGCAGCCGTCGCGCAAAGCTTGTTTCAGGCTCATGGGTCAGATCGTTGCCGTCGGAATTGCTGTGATGGTCCCAACGCAAAGCGCCGTCGTGCAACTGGATCCTGTAGCTGAATTTGGAGGAGGTTTGCAGTTGGAATATTTCTTTAAGTTCCCGCGCAAGCACTGGATGACGAAAGAATACTCCCATTTCAGTGTTGATTGCAGTTGACCTAGGATCAAGGTTAAACGAACCGATGAAACCATCACAGTCATCAATGACGAATGACTTGGTATGCAAGCTTGCTGAGCTGGATCCGAAAAGTGAACTCTTCTTTTTTATCCCCCGCTGCTTCAACTCAAACAGCGTAACGCCGCTTTCAAGAATTGGCTTGCGATATTTGGCATAAGCCCCATGAACAGCAATAACGTCGGTTGCGGCAAGCGAATTTGTAAGTACGCTGACGTTCACGCCGCGCGAAACTATTGATTGAAGCTGCGCAACGCCGCGATAACCCGGTATGAAATACGGCGAAACAATTTCGATGTCGATGGCTGCTGACTGCATGAGCGACTGAATTTTGTGGGCAAGCAAAATGTCAGACTTGTCGCCCTTCACCTTATTTGGTGGATCGGCAACAATACTGGCTTCGTTTGTCCAATGAAAGTTGTCGGCAACTTGGAACACAGTTTTACAACTCTCACAGTCCCTGACCAGATTCATAAACCTGGTGGCGTTGTAGCTTCTGTAAAACGATTCAAGGCGCGCCATAAGTCTTTTGAGTTTAGGGTTGCGAATGCGATGAAGAGCTCTGATAGAGAGGCTGGAACTGCTATTCCAATAGCGATCAAAAATCTGTTCCGCATCAGAAACAGCCCTGCCTATCACCAAGACGTCGATGTCACGAAAACTGACGCTTTCTGAGGCGTCGAAGTAAGCGTCGCCAATGTTGCGACCGCCAACAATGGCCATTCTGCCATCAGCAATCCAAGACTTGTTATGCATGCGTCTGGAC
The DNA here is from genome assembly GCA_031417515.1 of Hyphomicrobiales bacterium. Taxonomy (GTDB): domain Bacteria; phylum Pseudomonadota; class Alphaproteobacteria; order Rhizobiales; family Aestuariivirgaceae; genus Aestuariivirga. The sequence continues at coordinate 1,286 of JANOVS010000257.1, read as the reverse complement.
ATCGACGCATATCGGAAAATCAATTCAAGTGAGCGCCGAAACCTGTGGCCTCGGTTGGTTGCGGGATTGTAGAGGCGCACCTCAATGTTGTTGTGACTGTCAAGTGCAAGGTAAGTCGTGTCAAGTCCGTGCGCATTGATATCGTCTAACAACAGACGCACCCGGACACCGCGCTCTGCTGCTTCAACAATGGCGCGACACAGAAGTTTGCCGGTAAGATCATTCTTCCAGTAGTAATATTGAAGATCCAAGCTACGTTGGGCGTAGTTTGCACTGTCGAGCCTGGCCGCGAATGAATTGATGTTCTCCGCCAGCAGAAACAGACCCGACGCATTTGGTGTCGTGGATGTGAGTGGCTCGATCAAACGATCCAATTTCGTTTGACCTGATTGAAGTGGCAGAACACGCGACGGCCATGACGTCAAGCATTGAGGGCGCTTGGCGAAAGAATAAGCGAAAATTGCCAAACCGATTAACGCAACACCGAGCAATCCGAGAATGATTTCCATCGTCACCGGCCACGGGAACAATTGCGAGGGATGGGCGTTGAATATGGCATCCCGATGACAGCCTTTCATGGTTTTTGAAATGACAAAGTGCTTTTGTGAAACTAGCCCCATTAGAATAACTGACTGCTCAATGCTTAAACGTAGCACTGCTCATTTAGTTCCCACTTGCGGTCGTTTTGACACGCGCAACCACACACGAGCTTCAATGTGAGAATTTCAGTTGCATCCTACAACATTCACAAGTGCATCGGCACGGATGGACGCTTTGACCCCGATAGAATTCTGGCAGTGTTGTTGGAACTTGATGCAGATATCATAGCACTCCAGGAAGCAGATATGCGCTTCGGGGACCGCCGCGGGTTACTTGACCTTGGCGCGTTGCATCTTCGTGGCAATTATTCAGCTGTAACTGATGTCGCTCTTCGGGAAAACAGTCACGGGTTTCATGGCAATGTTGTGCTTTATCGGGAAGGCTCTGTGAAGGCCGTCAATCTGATAAAACTTCCGGGCATGGAACCTCGCGGTGCCATTGTTGTTGACCTTGATCTGAGCAATGGAAATCTCCGGATCATCGCGGCACATCTGGGGTTATTGAAGCGATCGCGTTCTCGACAGATTGAAGTTATCTTGAAAGCTGCGCAAACAAGTCAGCATCGACCCGTTATCGTGCTCGGTGACATGAATGAATGGCGCATTGGCGCAAAGTCGTCGTTGAAACGTTTCAGCCCGCATTTTGGTCCCGTGCATTCTGCTGCGGCGAGTTATCCTGCGAGATTT
>JANOVS010000256.1:0-1795 GCA_031417515.1 Hyphomicrobiales bacterium | reverse complement strand
TCGGTGAGCGATGGCGTTGCAGCTTCGTCATGGCGTTTCTATTTCCGCATCAAACTACCGCTCCTCAAAGCTCCTCTACTGGGTGCTGCCGCTGTTGGCTTTGCGGTTTCCATGGCCCAGTTTGTCACGGCTCAGCTTGCTGCGGCCGGGCGTTTTTCGACTTTGCCGATGGAAGCTGTGACTTTGGCCAGTGGCAGCAACCGCCCGCTGTTTGCCGCCTACGCCCTTGCCTTGATGCTGTTGCCGCTGCTGGTGTTCTTGCTCGCCAGCATTTTCAGCCGCAGCCGCTGGAGTGTTGCGTGATGCTTGTACTTCGCGGTGTATCGCTCTCCCTCAACCCGTCATTCCCGCGAGGTCTGGATTCCCGCCTTCGCGGGAATGACAGTGTGAAGGTGCTACTCAAAACTTTTTCACTTGAAATTGCAGCTGGTGAAATCGTCACCTTGATGGGTGCGAGTGGTTCCGGCAAATCGTCGCTTCTGTCTTTCATCGGTGGTAATCTTGATCCGGTCTTTCACGCAACGGGCGACATCAGCTTGAATGGTGCCGCTCTCAACGATGTTCCGCCCAACCGCCGTCGCATGGGTCGGCTGTTTCAGGATGATCTTTTGTTTCCCCACATGACTGTGGGTGAAAACCTGCTGTTTGCCGTTCCGCGCCTGCCGCAGCCTGAACGCCTTGCCATGATGCGTACTGCCTTGAAACGGGCAGAGCTCGACAGCTTCGAGAACCGCCCACCCCACACGCTATCCGGCGGACAACGGGCACGGGTGGCCTTGATGCGAACCTTGCTGGCAAAACCAGCGGCGATATTGCTCGACGAACCCTTCAACAAGCTTGATGCAAAACTGCGGGGCTCGGTTCGGAACTATACTTTCTCCCATATCGCCGAGCGCCGGATTCCGGCCCTGATCGTAACCCATGACCGTGCCGATGCCCCACGGGCTGGGCGCGTGCTGATGATTTCGGAGGACGGCGAGGTGCAAGATGTTTGACCGCCATTTGCTCAGTTTCAGCAAACCTGCCGTTGATGCCGTTGCAAAACGTTTGGCGGCGATAGGCATTTCTGCCAACCAGATTTCATTCGGTGGTTTTGCTTTCGGTATACTGGCAGCGGTTCTGATTGCTTCTGGCGAGATCGGTTGGGCCATCCTTCCCTTGCTGGTTAACCGGTTGTGTGATGGTCTTGACGGGGCGGTTGCAAGATTGGACCATCCTTCGGATCGCGGGGCCTTCCTCGATATCACCCTGGATTTTCTGTTCTATGCAGGCGTGCCCCTGGCCTTTGCTTTCTGCGATCCCGAGCGTAATGCCCTGGCCGCCGCCGTGTTGTTGGCAAGTTTCATCGGCACTGGTGTCAGCTTTCTGGCCTATGCCATCATGGCCGAAAAGCGCGGCGAAAAATCCACCGAATACCCGTCCAAGTCGTTTTACTATCTAGGTGGGTTGACAGAAGGTTTTGAAACCGTGCTGTGCTTCGTTCTGATGTGCTTGTGGCCGCAACACTTCGCCGGTTTGGCCTATGTTTATGCCGCCATGTGTTGTGTGACGACACTCACCCGGCTGGTGGCGGGCTGGCAGCAGTTCGGACGCCCAAGTCCTTAACAGGAATTAACAAAAAATATTTCCACTGCCCAAAATAATTCTTGAAATCGACACACGAATCCATCATATGCGCGGCACCAGAAGTCGCACGTGCCTTTAAGGTCTCCCCAAAGCAACGACGGTGTAAGGTTTTTTGGTTTCCCCGGCCCCTCCAAAGGGACGGTGTTTCTGAGAGGCAACACTCTCTTGC
>JANOVS010000255.1:0-8271 GCA_031417515.1 Hyphomicrobiales bacterium | reverse complement strand
TTTTTCCTGATCATATGGGGATGATCCGCCAGAATTCTGGATTGAATTTCACCTGACGCTGATTTGCGTTTGACCATAGTGTGCCATCCGCATAATGTTTTCGACCATGACCAACGCTCTCCTTCTCGTATCCCAATGGGACGATGCCCACGCCGCCGCACTCGATGAACCGGGCAAATTGCTCTATCGTTCCAACTTGCTGGGTGGCGATTTGCGCATCACAAATTTCGGCGGGGGCAACACGTCGGCCAAAGTCATGCATAAAGACCCGCTTACCGGACAAGACGTCAAAGTGCTTTGGGTCAAGGGTTCAGGCGGCGATATCGGCTCCATGAAGTTGGATGGTTTTGCCACGCTCTATATGCACAAGCTCGAAAGCCTGAAGTCCCTTTACTCATCCATCGACCAGGAAGATGCCATGGTCCATGCGCTGAACCATTGCATTTTCAATCTCAATGCCCGCGCCCCTTCCATCGACACATGCCTGCATGGCTATGTTCCCTATGCCCATGTCGACCATGTGCACTCCGATGCTGTGATCGCCATCGCAGCAGCGACAAATTCCGAAGAACTGACACGACAGGTTTTCGGCGATGAGATGGGTTATTTGCCTTGGCAAAGGCCCGGCATTGATCTTGGTATCAAGCTTGGCAACATGGCCGCTGCCAATCCAAAAATGGTTGGCGTCGTGCTCGGCAGTCACGGCCTTTTCACTTGGGGCAATAGTGCAAAGCAAAGCTACGAAACCACTTTGCGCATCATCAACAACGCGGCCCTTTGGCTGGATGAAAACCGCAAGAAACCTGCTTTCGGCGGCGAAAAAATCAAAGCTCTGGGGATTGAAGAGCGAAAAGCTGAGGCCTTGCGCCTGATGCCCGCAATCCGTGGGCGCATTTCAAGGGAACAACACAAGGTCGGCCATTTCACCGATGCGCCTGAGGTGCTGGAATTTGTAAATTCAAAACAGCTTGATGATTTGGCACCACTCGGCACCTCTTGCCCGGATCATTTTCTGCGTACCAAAATCCGCCCGTTGATCATTCCCCATGATGCTGATGGAGCCCAGCTGGATAAGCTGCTTGAAAACTATCGCACAGACTACGCCGCCTATTACGAACGCTGCAAGCACACCAATTCACCCGTCATGCGCGACAGCAATGCGGTGATTTATCTGGTGCCGAAAGTCGGGCTTTTGGCATTTGCCCGCGACCGGGCAACGGCCCGCATTGCCGCAGAATTCTATGTCAACGCCATCAACGTCATGCGCGGTGCCGCTGGTGTGTCAAAGTATCAGGGCCTGCCCGAACAAGAGGCTTTCAACATCGAATACTGGTTGCTGGAAGAAGCCAAACTTTCCCGCATGCCCAAAGCCAAAAGCCTGCAAGGTCGTGTGGCGTTGGTGACGGGTGGCGCATCCGGCATCGGATTGGCTATCGCCGAAAAACTGCTGTCAGAAGGTGCTTGCATCACCATTGCCGACATCAATGATGCTGGCATGGCGGAAGTGGTGACCGATTTCGGCAAACGCTTCGGCAAGGACAATGTTCACGGCGTCAACATGGACGTAACAAAAGAAGACGCCGTCATCGCAGGCTTTGCCGCCACCGTCGCCCGCTTTGGTGGTCTGGATATTGTCGTGAACAATGCCGGCATCGCCATTCCTGCACCTGCTGAAAGCACATCTCTCGAAGTGTGGAACAAGCAGTTGGCCATTCTCGGCACAGGCTATTTTCTGGTGGGCCGCGAAGGCTTCAAACTGTTGAAGGAACAAAATTGCGCCGGATCGATGATTTATATCGCTTCGAAAAACGGCATGGTGGCATCGCCCGGAACATCCGCCTACGGAGCAATGAAGGCCATGGAAATCCACTTGGCCCGGGTTTTGGCCGCAGAAGGTGCCGCCCATGGCATTCGTGTCAACACGGTCAACCCTGATGCCGTGTTGCGCGGCTCCAAGATCATGTCAGAGGGTTTCCGTTTGAACCGCGCCAACAGTCTCGGCATCAAGCCCGACGAGTTGGACGATTACTATCGCAAGCGCTCCCTGCTCCAACGTTCGGTTTATCCTGAGGACATTGCAGAAGCTGTCTACTGGTTCGCCTCAGATGCCTCTAACAAATCCACAGGCAACATCATCAACGTCGATGCAGGCCATCTTGCATCATTTACACGGTAACAGCCATGACCTTTTCAATCACGCCGGAATTCATTGCCGAACACAATGCCAAAAGCCAAGCAGTCCATGCTGAAGATTACGCCCATCTGGCGCGGCAACTTGATCGTCGTGGTATTGCAATCGAAGATGTGGCCAAGCGCGTCAAGGACTATGCCGTGGCGGTTCCCACCTGGGGTGTTGGCACCGGCGGCACACGCTTTGCAAGGTTTCCCGGCCCCGGCGAGCCGCGCAACATTCATGACAAGCTTGAGGATTGCGGCGTCATCAATCAGCTGACCCGCCACACACCCAATGTCTCGCCGCATTTTCCCTGGGACAAGGTCAGCGACTACCGGGCCCTGAAGCAGGAAGCCTCCCGCCACCAGCTGGGTTTTGATGCTGTCAATTCCAATACATTTCAGGACCAGGCGGGCCAGCGCCATTCCTACAAATTCGGTTCCCTCACCCATGCCGACAAAGCCACGCGCCAACAGGCCGTAGAACATAACTTGGAATGCATAGAAATCGGCCAACAGCTGGGTTCCAACGCGTTGACCGTGTGGATAGCCGACGGTTCAAATTTCCCTGGCCAGTCAAACCTGACGAAAGTTTTCGACCACTATCTCGACTCGCTGCGCACCATCTATGATGCGCTTCCCAAGAACTGGCTGGTTTTTCTTGAACACAAAATGTACGAGCCGGCATTTTATTCCACTGTCATTTCCGATTGGGGTTCAAGCTTCATGGCCGCCATGGAATTGGGCGACAAGGCCAAATGCCTGGTAGACCTTGGCCATCACGCCGCCAACACCAACATCGAACAAATCGTCGCCCGCCTCGTTCACGCCAGGAAGCTTGCTGGCTTTCATTTCAACGATTCGAAATATGGCGATGACGATCTGGATTCAGGTTCCGTTGATCCCTTCCGTTTGTTTCTGGTCTTCAATGAACTGGTCGATGCCGAACAACGCAAGGCTCCCGGCTTCAACCCCGCCTACATGATCGACCAAAGCCACAACGTGACGGACCCCATCGAAAGCCTCATGGGATCAACCATGGAAATCACCAGGGCCTATGCCAAGGCCTTGCTGGTGGACCGCAAGCAACTTGCCGACATGCAAGCCAGCAGCGATGTCATGGCGGCGCACCGCTTGCTGAAATCGGCATACAATACGGATGTCACGCCGCTGTTGTGCGAAGCGCGCCAACGCAAGGGCGGCGCCTTGCACCCCTGGGCCTGTTACCGCGCCTCAGGCTATCGCGCTCAAAAGACCAAAGAACGGCCAGCCGTGGCCGGTTCGTCTTCGGGTATTGTTTGAATCGGCTACAATACCAGCGGCCCCATGAATTGACCGCAACAAGGGCTGTTTGCAATAGCCGCAAATGGCCCCCCACCTCCGGCCTTCGGCCACCTCCTCCCCGCCGAAGTGGCGGGTTGGAGGGCGTGGATTGGATACCGACATCAATCCACACCCTCCAACCCGATCCTTCATCGGGGAGGAGGTGGCCGAAGGCCGGAGGTGGGGGATGCTGGTGAAGATCTGAACCTGTTCAGTCGAAATTCAGAGAGTTGTTTCAAATGGCCGTTGGTATAAATTAAAAACCTTGGTAGCGGGAGAGGGACTCGAACCCCCGACCCCAGGATTATGATTCCCGTGCTCTAACCAGCTGAGCTACCCCGCCACATCCAAGGTGAGCGCCGTATAGGGACAAACAATGATCGGCGTCAAGTCTCAGGTGTGATTTCTGGTGTAACCTCAGTTTCATCCACATCGCCACCTTCTTTATCCATGTTGCCGATAACAAAGGTGCGCCACAGGGAGATGAACACAAAATACACGGTGGCGAGGCCGAAAAGCCAGGTTTCAACCTGCTCAACAACACCATCATTTTCCGGAAATTTCTTGGCGATGATCAAACTCAAGGTCATGGCCGCCCACAGAACCGTAATGGGAATGGTGAATTTTCGCCAATAGGTGACGCGCAGGGGATGCACGAATTTTATGGGAACAAATGTCAGGATTGCCAGTACAAATACAGTGATGAGATTGGTGATGGCCCCTGTGCCCAGAAGATAAAAATACAGCACAACGATGTTCCAGAGTGCCGGAAATCCGACGAAATAGTAGTCCGATGACTTCATGCCGACATTGGCAAATGTGTAACACGAGACTGCCATCACCGTTACCGCTGCGATGAGACTCCATGTCGTACCGGAAAATATCCAGTCCAAGGGCACCATGTTGAACCAGTAGATCATCAGCGCAGGCACGGCGACATAGGTGAAATAGTCGATCACCAGATCAAGTGATGCACCATCGAAATTCGGCGTGTATTCAGAAACCCGGGCTTTGCGCGCCAAAGAGCCATCTACCCCATCCACGAACAGCGCTACACCGAGCCAGACAAAGGCTGTAAACGGATCATTTTTCAAAACCGCAACCAGCGCCAGAAACCCGGCAACAATGCCAAATGTCGTAAAGGCATGCACCGACCAGGCTATGCCCTTCTTGATGTCCTTGTCGAGTTGCGGATTAAGCTGGATGCGTTTGACCACTGATATTTTCCCCTGATCGTGGGACTATAGCAACATCAGCGGTATTCGCCAGTCTGCTTGCAATAAAGCCACCGCCCAACACTTGCTGGCCCGAACCCGCTGCTGCATAAAGCACACAAGCCTGCCCCGGTGAAACCCCATATTCACCTGATGGAATTGTTACGATGGTTTGGCCGTCGACCATTCTCACCGTGGCTTCCACCGGCGGGCGTGTGCTGCGGATGCGGGCAAAACATGTGACAGGTGTTTCATCAAGTGGCGGGCGACCGAGCCAGTTCATCTGCTCCAATACAATGTCATGTTGTTTCAAGGCCTCGCGCGGCCCCACATAAACCCGCTTTGCCATCGCATCGAGTTTCACCACGTAAAGCGGTTCTGCATCGGATTTATCAGCCACCACGTTGAGGCCGCGCCGCTGGCCGATGGTATAATGGATGATCCCTTCATGCCGCCCCAGCATCCGGCCATCCAGATGTACGATGTCACCCGGCTCTGCCGCATCTGGTCGAAGCTTCAATATCAGATCGGCATATTTTCCTTCCGGCACAAAGCAGATGTCCTGGCTGTCGGGCTTGTCGGCAACGATCAAACCGAGATCAGTCGCAACCGCCCGCGTTTCGGCCTTGGTCAGGCGTCCCAAAGGAAAACGCAGAAAGTTCACCTGCGCTTGCGTCGTTGCAAATAGAAAATAACTCTGGTCCCGCGCCAGATCAGAAGGCGTACGCAATTCACGACCATGCGGCGTTGCGATGGAGTCAATATAGTGGCCGGTCACCAGCGCACTGGCATCCAGCGCCCGCGCCCGCGATAGCAAATCGGCAAACTTGACCGTCTGATTGCATTTCACGCATGGGATGGGTGTTGATCCCTGCAAATAACCCGCCACAAAATCATCAATCACAGCCTCGCGAAACCGCGATTCAAAATCCAGCACATAGTGCGGAATATCCAGCATGGCGGAAACCCGCCTTGCATCATGAATGTCCTGGCCGGCACAGCAGGCACCTTTGCGCCGAATGGCCTCACCATGATCATAGAGCTGCAAGGTGATCCCCACCACATCATAGCCCGCCAGTTTCAGCAGCGCTGCCGTGACCGAAGAATCCACGCCACCCGACATGGCACAGACAACCCGGTGCGAACCAGGGTTGCCGGGAAGTGCCATCGCCGCGTGGACGGCTTGCAGCAGAGGAGCAGATAACTTCATGGCCGTTAAATGGGCGGAAACGTCTGGGAAAGCAACTCACCCCGATAAAACGTGGAGAAATTCCACCTGTCTGTACCGGAATGGACCACTTCACGACGCAAATTTGCAATTTGTTCATCAGCGTTTAGCTCAAAATTAAGCGCTGGCCTGTAGGGTGATTGAAGTTGGGCAGTTAAGCACTAGTTGGTGTGCCCGGTGTGTGTGAGTGAGTTTGCGTAATGAATGTACAACTGCGTCCCCGCGTTAATTATGTCATCGGACCTGATGGTAGTCCCCTGACAATTGCTGATCTGCCACCACCAGGCAGCCATCGCTGGGTCATCCGGCGCAAGGCCGAAGTGGTGGCAGCTGTACGCGGGGGCCTTTTGTCCCTTGAGGAAGCGTGTGAGCGCTATACGCTGACGACAGAAGAATATCTGAGCTGGCAAAGATCGCTGGACAAGAACGGCCTGGCCGGATTGCGGACGACGCGGATACAGCAGTATCGGCAGTAGATTGGTCGAGTAAAGTTTCAAAAAAGCCGCCCGGGAAACTGCTGCGGCTTTTGTCATTTTCCACATATAGGAAAATAAAGCTTGACACCGCGCGGCATTTAATCCTATAAAGACGACAATCCAGAGACCTGCCCCACAACAGTTTTGAAACCATCATGAAAACGACGTGGGTTGGTTTGTCTGGAACAACTATCGTTGAACGAAACGGGCTTCTAAATCGCCCGCGAAAGAGCGGCGCCTCAGCCATGATACAACAACCTCGATATAGCTACCGTTCCGATCGCCACGTCCCCGATTTCGACGACACCCGCCCGCTTCTCATCTTCGATGGCCTGTGTGTTTTGTGTTCCGGCGGTGTGCAATTCATGATGCGCCATGATCGGGATGGCACTTGCAGGTTTGCCACCATTCAACATCTTGTTCCACAAGCTCTTTACAAACATTATGGCTTGGATGCCACACGGTTTACCACTTTCATGGTGCTGGCTGATGGCGTGCCTCATACAAAGTGGCGCGGACTTTTGGCGGCGGCAGGATTGATGGGCGGCGGATGGAAGGTATTGGGCACCGTTGGCCGATTGCTGCCCTCTGCACTTGGCAACCTGATTTACGATGTCGTGCAAAACAACCGTCTGCAATGGTTTGGCGCGCGGGCCACCTGTTACATGCCGAGTGAGGCCGAGCGCCAAAGGTTTTTGTGACGGCCTTTGCAGCAAGGCCAAAGCTTCGTATAGTCCAGTGATGAACGCACCCCAATCCAATCTTCACGATATCAAAATTGATCCGCGCAATCTCGACATTCTGATTTCGGTGAATGGCAAACTCGTGCCCCGCGCCGAGGCCATGGTGTCGGTTTTCGATTCAGGTTTCATTCTTGGTGACGGCGTGTGGGAAGGCCTGCGCCTTGTGGGCGGCGGCGTGCCGTTTTTGCGTGAACATGTTGAACGGCTCTACGAAGGCGCCAAGGCCATTTTCATGGATATTGGTTTGACGCCCGGTGAATTGGTGGCGCGCTTGTTTGACTGTGTTGATGCCAACGGGATGACCGACGGCGTGCATATCCGCTTGATGGTCACCCGCGGTATCAAGGCAACTCCCTATCAGGACCCGCGCGTTACCATTGGCAAAGCCACCATCGTGATCATACCTGAATACAAGCAATCCAACCCGCAGAAATTCCACGACGGATTGAGCTTGCATACCGTGAATGTGCGACGCGGCGCACCCGATGTGCAGGACCAGAAGCTCAATTCACATTCCAAGTTGAACTGCATAACTGCCTGTATCCAGGCCGCCAATGCCGGTGCAGATGAAGCCCTGATGCTTGATCCACATGGCTTTGTGGCGACCTGCAATTCCACGCATTTCTTCATCGTCAGGCGCGGCGAATTGTGGACGTCCTCAGGCCAATATTGCATTCCCGGCATCACCCGCAGTGCAATTCTGAAAGTCGCACAATCCCTGGGCATTGCAACTTTTGAAAAACAATTCTCGCTCTATGATGTCTACGGTGCAGATGAAGCCTTCGTCACCGGAACCTTTGCCGGATTGATCCCTGTACGGATCATTGACGGCAGACCTGTTCGGCATCCGCTTTCGCTGGCGGATTGGACGGGAGCGGGGACGATATCATTGAAGTTGTCGGAGGGCTATAAGGCGTTCACCAGACAAAACTCATCTCGACAATTGTAGAATTTTCGCAAACCTGTTAAGAGATTGCCATGATTGATGTTGCCGAAATTGCGATCCGCCGCGTGAATGACCTGCCGGATGCCGACAGGAACCGCATACTCAATGCTGTGTTTTCAATGCTTGATGACGTAGAACTGCCTGAGCAAATTCATCCTGATGATTTGGC
>JANOVS010000254.1:0-55687 GCA_031417515.1 Hyphomicrobiales bacterium | reverse complement strand
GTCAAAGCGGTTTTGGTCAATCCCCTACAAATGGCCGCTGGTCTGCCGCTTTTCGCTGGTCTCGTGTTGTTCATGTATTGCTTCACGGTGTTCAAAGGCAATATTACGGTTGTCCAGCCGTTTTCCTGGGATCAGACTTTTGACCAATGGGATGTGGCCTTGCATTTCGGCTATCGGCCCTGGGAATTGTTACAACCGATCTTTGGCTATGCGCCAATGACCTTCCTGCTCAATTTCAACTATAATCTGTGGTTCTTCATTCTGAATTTTTTCTGGGTTCATTACGCCTTCATCGCCAAACCCGGGGCAGAACGCAGTCGCTTCTATTTGACATTTTTTATGACCTGGGCGTTTGGCGGCGGTCTTGCGGCCATCTTATTTTCTTCGGCAGGCCCCTGTTATTACGGCAACCTTGGCCTTGGTGTTGATCCTTATCTGCCACTGATGTCCTATCTGAATGGCGTCAACGACGTCATTCCGATCTGGGCGGTTGAAACGCAAAACCTGTTATGGGCGGAAAATGTGGCAGGCTCGGTATATGGTGGTGTTACCGCCATGCCGAGCATGCACAATGCCACAGCACTGCTTTTTGTACTGTGCACGTGGAACAAGGGCGGCTGGCTGCGCTGGTTGATGGTTGCCCATTGCGCGCTGATTTTCTTGGGCTCCATTCATTTGGGTTGGCACTATGCGGTTGACAGTTACTTGGCATGGGCTTTGGTTGTTGGCTTCTGGGTGATCGCGGGAGCCGTTGTAAGATGGTGGGAAAACCGCCGCCATGTACAAGACTTTAACGCCGTTCATGCAGCACGGGCTACCTGATGACTGATACCACGGCACAACTCACAACGACACACAGCCGCAAGCTGCAAAATGTATTGCAGCTCTTCGTCCTCAGCTTTCGGGTGCAATGGCCGTTCTATATCCTTGCTGCGGCCTATGCACTGACAACCTATTTCCTGTTGATGGATGTGCCGACTTACAAGCAGGCTCCGGTCAAAGGCCTTGTCATGGGCATCATCACTTTCACGCTTCCAGCAGGGCTGGTGGCGGTGTTTCTGTTTCGCCTGTTGCAATATGTTTTGGTCATCAAGCCCGACAGCCCGGTGAAACAAATGGGGCGCGACATTGCATCGTTGTTTGGCAAACCTGCGGCCCTGATCACCGGGTTGCCTTTGCTCGCGGCCATGGTGGTGTTCAACAAGGGCATGCTTGAGCTGAAGCCGATGATCCCGTTGGTCAAGCCTTTCAGCTTTGATGAAGCCTTCATGCAGCTGGATCGCAGCTTGCATTTCGGTGTTGACCCTTGGGTTTGGCTGCAACCCGTGCTCGGTCATGATCTTGTGACATTCGGCATCAGCATTGCCTATAATTTCTGGTTCCTCGCCTTGTTCGGCACGTTCATGTGGTTTGGCTTTGCCAGGCAGGCTTCGGCATTGCGCTCGCAGTTTTTCATTTCATACATGCTGTGCTGGTGGATCGGTGGCGGATTGCTGGCCGTGTATTTTTCATCGGCGGGGCCGGTGTATTATTCCGGCATCGGTTTGTCGCCCGATCCCTTTACACCCTTGATGGATTATCTGCGCGATGTTGACACGCGCTGGCCCATATGGTCGCTGTTCACACAAGATGCGCTTTGGGATGGCTATGCGGGCAAAGGTCCGGCCATTGGTATCGCGGCATTTCCATCGATGCACAATGCATCGGCAGTGTTGTTTGCGCTTGCAGCGTGGCGCTGCTCCAAACTGGCGGGATGGATTTTCAGCATCTATGCCGGTGTCATTCTGGTGGGTTCGGTCCATTTGGGTTGGCATTATGCAGTGGATGGCTATGGCGCGATTGTGCTGGCGATTGCTTGCTGGTGGCTTGCCGGGAGGATTGCCCGTTGGCATGACAACCGCCCTGCAACGCGGCGTTTAAACGAGGGCCTTGCTGCGCTTTGATGACTTCGACTAACCTCCACCAACAATGGTGGAGATTGGTTTATGACTATGCAGGGATCAGCCTATGATCGCGATCTGGACAAGAACGCGGCGAACTTCCAACCGCTGACGCCTTTGTCTTTTCTTGAACGAGCCCAAGCGGTTTATCCACAACACTTGGCCATCATTCATGGCTCCCAGCGAACCTCCTATGCTGATTTTTACAAGCGCTGCCGAAAGCTTGCGTCGTCGCTGGCCAGGCGCGGCATTGGCCGGGGTGATACGGTGTCGGTATTGCTGGCCAATACGCCCGCCATGCTGGAATGCCATTATGGCGTGCCGATGACCAAGGGTGTTTTGAACACCCTGAACACGCGGCTTGATGCGGCGACCATCGGATTTTCACTCGACCATGCGGAGACCAAGATTTTTATTGTCGACAAGGAGTTCTCAGTTCTGGCGCGGGAGGCGTTAAAATTCTGCAAGGTCAAACCGCTGGTGATTGACTACGTTGATCCGGAATATGATGTGGAAGGTGTTGCTGCTGGAAGCGAGGATTATGAAGCTTTTGTTGCAACGGGGGATGAGAACTATCAATGGCATTGGCCTGATGATGAATGGGATGCTGTTTCACTCAATTACACATCGGGCACCACAGGCAATCCCAAGGGCGTGGTCTACCATCACCGGGGTGCCTATTTGTTGGCCACGGGCAATGTGCTGGTGGGGTCCATGCCCAAGCATCCGGTATATTTGTGGACCCTGCCGATGTATCACTGCAATGGCTGGTGTTTTCCGTGGACGATTTCAATTGTTGGCGGCACCCATGTGACTTTGCGCTGGGTGCGGGCGAAAGCCATTTGGGCAGCGCTTGATGATCACAAGGTCAGCCATATGTGCGGTGCACCGATTGTCATGTCCACCGTTGTCAATGCGCTAGACGAAGAAAAAAGAAAACTTTCTCAGACAGTCGAATTCTATACGGCAGCAGCTCCGCCGCCAGAAGCCGTATTGGCAGCCATGGCCGCATCCGGGTTTAATGTCACCCATCTCTACGGCCTGACCGAAACCTATGGCCCGTCAACTGTCAATGACTGGAAGTCGGAATGGGATGCTCTGGACAGTGCAGGGCAGGCCACCAAAAAAGCCAGACAGGGTGTGCGCTATCACACGTTGGAGGGTTTGACTGTCAGGGACACTGAAACCATGGAGCCGGTTCCTGCCGATGGCGAAACCATGGGTGAAGTGATGTTCCGCGGCAATGTGGTGATGAAGGGCTATTTGAAAAACCCATCCGCCACGCAGCAGGCTTTTGCCGGGGGGTGGTTTCATTCCGGTGATCTTGGTGTGCTACATCCCGACGGCTATGTGCAACTCAAGGACCGCTCCAAGGACATCATCATTTCCGGTGGCGAAAACATTTCGTCGATTGAGGTGGAAGATGCGCTCTATAAACATCCCGCTGTGCAAGCCGCCGGGGTGGTGGCGAAACCTGATGAGAAGTGGGGCGAAACGCCTTGTGCGTTCATCGAACTGAAGCCGGGAAAGACCGCAACTGAGGAAGAGATCATTGCCTGGTGCCGCGAAAAACTGGCGCGCTTCAAGGTGCCGGGCCAAGTGGTGTTTGCCGAGATTCCCAAAACCAGCACGGGTAAAATCCAGAAATTCAAACTGCGTGAATTGGCGAAGAAGTTTTGAAACCAGCCTACACTTCAAAACTCGCAAGTGTGACATATCTCGTCAGGGACTATGACGAGGCCATCCAGTGGTTTGTTGCAGTGCTTGGTTTTACGGTGTTGGAAGACTCCAAACTATCGGAAACCAAGCGTTGGGTCAGGGTGGCCGATAAAGGAGGTGGCGCGTGCCTGGTGTTGGCAAAAGCTGATAACGCGCTGCAACAGCAAGCCGTTGGACAAGCAGCTGGTGGTCGTGTTGCATTCTTTCTGCACACGGACGACTTTGCCAGCTTGCATGCCCACATGCTGCAAGCTGGCGTGGTGTTCAGAGAGCAACCGCGCCACGAATCCTATGGCACCGTTGCGGTATTTGAAGACCTTTATGGCAACGGTTGGGATTTGATTGAGTCCCGCTAAAGATACTCACCTAAGATTGTATTCTTAATAGTTAACGTCTCATTAACCATGTTTGATTTAGTATGGTGAAATTGGGGGCTTTATGGTTTTTGCACATCTACGTTCGTCGGCCGGCTTAGCTGATCGTATCTTCGCCAAGCTTGCCAATATTTCTACACAACCACAGTCGGAAGAAGCATTTCCTTTTGCAGCGGCCCCATGGCCGCAAGGACAGCAGGAGAATACCAAGCCAGTCCTTCAATTTTTGTCGGCCTTGCCAACGCCACTAGCCGTTGAGTCCAAGTCAGAACTCAAGGCATTGCTGAATGCGCAACTCAAAGAGCAAATCAAGGCAGAGCTCAAAGCAGAGCTCAAATCGGAACTCAAATCGGAACCCACGCCAGCGGCCGAATGGGAACCGAAGGCAGAGCTCAAACCAGTTCTCGAGTTGGTACCCAAGGCAGAACTCAAACCAGTACTCGAGTTGTTACCCAAGTCGGAAGCCAGGCCAGCACTCGAGTTGGTACCCAAGACAGAACCCAAGTCTGCACCTAAAACAGAATCCTATTCAGCGCCCAAATTGCAACTGCCTTCTGTTCAATCAAAAACTGAATTGAAGTGGGGCGAGCTGCCCAAATCCACCGTGCCACCCTTGCAACCGCAACAACTTGGGGAATTCCAGATCCCAAGCAGGGAAATCATCAGGGCAAACAGGGTTGTGGAAGTGCAACGTCGACATGTTGATCTGGTGAATCAACGGCAACCCTTCGGGTGTCATGTTATGGCTTGGTCGATGATTCCAGCTGAAATTTGGCAAGGGGCCAATGCCACATTCATGATGATGGCCTGCGATTTTTTTCACACGAGTGCACCAAACAGCTTGTTGCTGCCCGTTACGCGCAAGGGGGCAGACCATCTGAAACTTCCCCAATACCCATTCCATGCCGCCCGGGAATTGATCGAAGCAGCCCGGGCAGAAGTTTCAAAGATTCGACAAGCCTTTGCCGCAGAACACCTGCAAGTCTTGCAGGCGATGCAGCGTGGCGACATGTCAGCCATGTCAAATCGTCCGGCGCGAAAGAAAAAATTCGCCGATGACCTGAAAAGCCTAGCACACAGACTGGCTGCAGCGCAGTTTGGAAAAAATATCATGCAAGACCACCAAACAGCGTTTGGTGACGCCCTCAATTATGAAACGCCCCAGCCTCTTTGAGATTCTGGTGCTACAATTGATTGACTAGGCCGCGATCGTGGTATGTCGCTGTTTCTTGGTTATTTCATCCTTTAATTTCAACTTCTTGCGCTTGATAGCCGCAATTTCGGCGTCGCTGGATGCTGGGTGATCCAAGGCTTCCGCCAACTCTGTTTCAAGCGCACTATGTTGGGCGATGAGTTCGCTCAGGGATGATGCTGACATCGATAACCTCCAAGTTTGGTGAGGGACGATACGCACGAAACCAACCGTGGTTTCGTGTTATGAACTTGACACAAATTTGGGGGCTTGTCGAATGTTCTTCAAGGGCATAGTTGATATGTACGCGGGAATTGAGGGGCGGACATGGATGCATTGCAGCAAGTTCAGTTACAGGGACGTTTGCGAACGTTGGCACTGGAACATGCTGACTTGAGTGCTGCCATTTTGGCGCTTGAACACTCTGGTGCGGGGGACCAGTTGCAAATTCGCAGGCTGAAGAAAAAGAAGTTGTCGTTGAAAGACGAGATTTCAAAAATCGAAGACTTGCTGATCCCCGACATTATCGCCTAAACAGCCCCCGCGATGAAACCACCTGTAGCCATTATCATGGGTAGCCAGTCCGACTGGTCAACCATGAAGCATGCCGCTGATGTTCTAAGGGAACTCGGCGTGGCGCATGATGCCCGCATCATATCTGCCCACCGCACACCTGAGCGGCTTTATGATTTTGCCAAGGGAGCAAAAGCCTACGGGTTCAAAGTGATTATTGCCGGAGCAGGCGGTGCCGCCCATTTGCCGGGGATGACTGCGGCTCTCACGTCGCTGCCAGTTTTTGGTGTCCCGGTCGAATCAAAAGCCCTGTCTGGTCAGGATTCCTTGCTCTCCATTGTACAGATGCCTGCTGGCATACCGGTCGGCACGCTGGCCATTGGCAAGGCTGGGGCGGTCAATGCCGGATTGTTGGCTGCAAGCGTACTGGCCTTGTCTGACGCTGACTTGGCAGAACGCCTCGACGCGTGGCGGGCCAAGCAGACGGCTGCCGTGGCTGTTTCGCCGAAGGACGAGGCTTGATGGCCGCTTTGCCGCCGGGGTCCACCATCGGCATTTTGGGTGGCGGCCAGTTGGCCCGCATGTTGGCGCTGGCTGCAGCACCCCTTGGCTTGAAATGCCACATCTATGCGCCCGAAGCCGACAGCCCTGCCTTTCAGGTGGCATCGGCCCGGACGATTGCCGCCTATGAAGATCAAGCCGCTTTGAAAGCCTTTGCAACGCAAGTTGATGCGGTCACTTTTGAATTCGAGAATGTGCCGGTCGCAACGGTTGAATTTCTCGAAAACCTCGTTCCCGTTCGCCCCGGTTCAAAAGCTTTGGGTGTTGCGCAAGATCGAATCGCGGAAAAAACCTTGGCCAAGTCTCTTGGTGCAATGACGGCAGACTTTGCCAGCGTCCTGTCACTTGAAGAGTTGCAGGCGGCAGTGGCACGCATCGGCTTTCCGGGCATTCTGAAAACCACCCGGTTTGGCTACGATGGCAAAGGCCAGTTCAAAATCAATGCCTTGCAGGATTGCGCTGCCGCCTGGGCTGCCGTCAAGGGGCAGCCTTCGATCTACGAAGGGTTCGTGAATTTCGAACGTGAAGTCTCGGTGCTTATTGCCCGGGGGCTTGATGGAAAGGTGGCGGCTTTTGATGTGACGGAAAACGTCCATCGCCACCACATTCTCCATACGTCAACGGTCCCGGCAAACATCTCGCCTGAACTTGCTGCCGAGGCGGTGTTCGTGGCCCAGCGGCTGGCTGAAACCCTGGAATATGTCGGCATTCTGGGGGTGGAGTTTTTTGTCGGCCATGATGTGCTCTACGTCAACGAGATTGCGCCACGGGTGCATAATTCAGGCCACTGGACCCAAAATGGCTGTCTGGTTTCGCAGTTTGAACAACATATGCGGGCCGTTGCGGGCTGGCCCTTGGGGGCCACCAATCGTCATTCAGATGTGGTGATGACCAATCTGCTGGGCCACGAAATCGATGGCTGGATGGCATGTGTTGGCGAGGCAAACGCTGCCCTCCATCTCTATGGCAAGGCGACAGCGCGGGAAGGGCGGAAAATGGGGCATGTCAATCGGATTTCCCCGCTTGCAATCCGCTGAAACTCCTCTCGACAGGGCCATGGGGTTGTGTTAGGGACTCGCGTTAATGGGGCCTTTTGGAAGGCTCTTTTCTTTTAACCCTATTTAGTCGAGGTTTGGCTTGCAAGTCGTAGTCCGTGACAACAATGTCGATCAAGCACTGAAAGTGCTTAAAAAGAAGCTTCAACGCGAAGGCGTTTTCCGTGAGATGAAGCTGCGCGATGCCTACGAAAAGCCATCGATCAAGCGCGCCCGCGAACAGGCCGAAGCTATTCGCCGCGCCCGTAAACTGGCCCGCAAGAAGCTGCAACGCGAAGGCCTGCTGCCGATGCCCAAGAAAATCGAAAAACCAAAGCGCTTCGCAAGGCCTGCTGGCGGCATGTAAGCTGTTTTGGCCGTATGAATTTAAAAGCTGCTGGATTTTCCGGCGGCTTTTTTGTTGGGGTGGAGTGGTCTGATCTGGCGACTTGTCTCGTAGAGACAGATGCTTCGAGACTCGCATGAACTCACAGCCTCTGATACCAACGGCGATTTGAATTGACCCATCTTCTCCCTTCACTTTGTGGCAGGGGAATTGCAGCGGGCGAAGGGACCTCATCCGCCCCGTTGGGGCACCTTCTCCATCTGCGATGGAGAAGGGACAATTGGAGCGACTTGTCCCTTCTCCAACGAAGTTGGAGAAGGTGGATCGCGCCCCCTTGGCGCGAGACGGATGAGGTCCCTTTGGTGGCCATATGCGATTGCCCTGTTCCTTTGGTGGGCAAGGAGAACAAGGGTCAATTCAAGTTGCCGTTCGTATGAGGTGCCGCGCCTTCGCGGCCTTGAAGGGTGTACTACTATTTTGGTGACAGTGCACTAAACTGTGAACCTTCGTGGCTTGTTTCACCCCGCAAACGGATTGACAACCCGCAGGGCCAGGCCGGAAAAATCTTTCACGTTGCGCGTCACTAAGATGGCTCCGCTTGTCATTGCCGTGGCGGCCATGATTGAGTCGGTTACAGTCAGCACACGGCCCAGGGTTTTTTCAGTGGCGCGGAGATGACCTGCGGTTTCGGCGATTTCCAGGGTAACAGGAATTGCCCTTGGGCCAAAGCGTCCGCGCATCGCTGTAATGAATGCAGTGAGTTGGGCTTTTTGCTCTGGCTTTGCGATATCAAGGCCGTAGCGGATTTCATGGAACAGCATGGTGCTGACCAAAATGCGCGGGGTATTGGCAAAGAAATTTTCGACGCCCGCATCTGGCTGTTTGCGAGCCAGTTCTGACAAAACATTGGTATCGACCAGGAATTGATCAGCCGCAGCCACGCTCATTCGAAAACATTTCCATTGCGATCACTGCCGCGCGGAGGCAGGGCGATATCGGCGTTAAGGCTGGCGGTTTGCCGCAGCAACCATGCGCCGTCGTGATCAGCAAACTTCGCTTCGAATTCCTCCAACGAAACCACGACGCAGGAGGCTTGTGTGCCAATAACCTGTGGTTCACCCGCACGGGCGCGGCGCAAAATTTCTGAGAGTTGTGATTTGGCGTTGACAATTGACCACATGGCGTTTACTCCGGATATAGTCTAGACTAGTCCATATCGAGCGATATGTCAAACGCGATTGAGCGGCGGGGTCATCGTAGCTTTGTGCAGCGCAATCACTGGCCTAGAGTTTCGCCGCGTCAGCCAATGCTTTCCGCATATGCGGCAGCAGGTCGGCGTTGGCTGCCAGATAGCCGCCGGAATGCAGGGGGTCGCCTTCGCCATTGAGCTTCGACACGAAGCCACCGGCTTCGCGGACGAACAATAACCCTGCGGCCATGTCCCAGGCGTTGAGGTGGTGGCACCAGGCGGCGTCGAGGCGGCCTGCGGCGACGTAGGCGAGTTCAAGGGCGGTAGAACCCAAGGCACGCAAGCCCATGGTGCGGGCTTGCAGCACGGCGATTTCGTTGCGGTGCGTAACGTGACCCTGCTGGCCCATGTGGGGGATGTTGGTGGAGACCAGGGCTTCATGAAGTTGGGTGCGGGCGGCCACGCGCATGCGCTTGTTGTTCACGAAGGCGCCTTGGCCTTTTTCACTGTGGAACAGTTCATCGGCAATCGGATTATAGGTGACGCCCGCGATGACTTCACCCTTGCGTTCCAGGGCGATGGTGATGGCAAAGAACGGCAGGCCGTGCATGAAATTCGAGGTGCCGTCGATGGGGTCGATAATGAATCGATTATCAGGATCCGTGCCTTTGCTTTCGCCTTCTTCTTCGCCGAGGAAGCCATAGGAAGGACGTGCCTTGGCGAGTTCGGCGCGCAACAGGCTTTCGCATTTCCTGTCGGCTGCAGTGACGAAATCGCCGGGGCCTTTCATTGAAACTTGCAGATGGGCAATTTCGCCAAAATCACGCTGCACACCACGGGCGGCTTTGCGCACGGCAGCAATCATCACGGTCATGGCGGGGGTATGAGACACGTTGGGAAACTTTCAAAAATCAAATGAATGAGCAGCGGCAAATAGCAAGTCTGCCACGACATTGCCAGTTCAAATCAGTTGGGTTCGGACTCTGGTTCGGCTGCCACAAAAACTTCAGCGCGGGATTTGGCATCCCTGCGCTGGGCATCGCTCAACTTGGCCATCATGTCATCGAGAGTCGTATCAGGTCTGCCACCTTTGGCTGCCAACAAATTCCATTTGGCAGCTTCAATCACATCGGCTTCAACACCGGTGCCGGTGGCGTAAATCCGGGCCAAGCGGTTTTGGGCCACGGGATGACCGCGATTTGCCGCATAAAGCAACCATTTGGTGCCGATTTTCTCATCGCGCTGCACACCTTCGCCGCGCATCACCAGGACGCCATATTCGAGGGCGGCTTCCGGCATGCCCTTGACGGCGGCCCGTGATAGCCAATCAGCAGCGGCAACCGCGTCTTTTGCAACACCTTTGCCGTCGAGATAAAGCAGGCCCAAATTATATTGGGCGTCCGTTGCATTCTGGTCGGCGGACTTTCGAAACCAGATGGCAGCCTTGGCCCAATCAGGCTCTGTGCCGTAGCGGCCACTATATACAAGGCCCAGATTGTATTGCGCTTCGACATTGCCGCCGTTGGCAGCACTTTCCAGCCATTTGGCTGCTGTTTCGGCATTGGGGTCACCCAATGAGCCGTCAAGATTCATCATGGCCAAGGAAAATTGTGCGCCGGGGTGGCCTTTCTCGGCAGCTTTGCTGAACCATGTTTGCGCAGCTTTAAGATCGATGGGCGCACCCAAACCCTTTTGCGATATGGCTCCCATCATGGCCATGGCGCGGGGGTCTTCGGCTCCGGCCAAAGGCTCTGCCATGGCGCGGGCTTCTGGATATTTTTTGTCTTCAAACAGCGCAACAGCTTCCTCGAAACTGCCGGGCGAGGGGGCAGCCTGATCTTCCAGCGGCTGCTCCTGGGTTGAAGGTTCGCTGGGGGTTTCCTGCGCCCAAGTTGGTGAAGAGAAGGACAGCAGCACAGCGCCGAGCATTGAAGCTGTCAGAATTCTGTTGTTCATGAGGTGATACCGGTTGTCATTGCAGTGATTTCTCGGGTCGCCATTTCAGGGGATTGCCACATGGAATCTGCTGGCCGAATGAAATCAGGATTTTGTGGCACCAGGTCGGGGAGCGCGGTTGCCTCAACCGGATCGAAGGCGACAGATGGTATTTGTGTCACGTCTTGCCACCAGCCAATGATCGGTTCACCGACAACTTGTTTGGTTTGGGCAAAGGCCACGTAGTCTGCACCAGCTTCAGCGGCTTCCATGGCAGCGTGCCGGGAAGTGCCTGCAAAAAAGCCCAGGCTTTGGTTGTTCAGAAGTTTGCGGGCTTCGACAAGCTTTGTGGCGTCGGACAGGTGCAAACCGTCTGCCCCCGTTTCAAGGACCAGGGTTGTTTCGCAATCGCGCAACAATGTTGCAAGGCCAAGCGACTGCAAGGCCGCAACGGTGGTTTTCAGGCTGGTTGTGGATTGGGCTGGAATAACAATTGAAGCACAGTCGCCAGCCGCAACAGCAGCCTTGGCACATTGCAGCAAAGTGTCTTCCGCGATGCCGTCTGGGGCATATAGAAAAAGTGTCATCATCAACGGGATCACTAATCCGAATGCCGTGATTTGTCGAATGACAAGTTATCTCGCGGTTTGTGAAGCAGGGCAGCTCAATGGAGGTTCTTTCGATTGCCGGTCGCAGGCAGCATGAAGGCCAGCAACCCCAAGGCCGGCAGGATTGAGGTCAGGCTGAAAACATAACCAATATTGGTTTGATCAGCGAGCATTCCCATCAGTGCCGCGCCGAGGCCGCCCATGCCAAAGGCAAGGCCAAAGAACAGCCCTGACACCAGGCCGACACGACCCGGCATCAGCTCTTGCGCATAAACCACCATGGCCGGGAATGCTGACGAAAGTATGAGACCAATGGGAACTGTGAGAGCAATCGTCCAGAATTGATTGGCAAATGGCAGAGCCAGGGAGAATGGCAGCGTGCCAAGAATTGAAAACCAGATGACGGTTTTGCGGCCAATGCGGTCGCCAATCGGGCCACCGGCAAAAGTTCCCACGGCAACAGCTCCCAGTAAAACAAAAAGAGCCGTCTGGGCGGATGTTGCTGCCATGCTGAATTTATCGATGAGATAGAATGAATAGAAGCTGTGCATTGCAGACATATAAACAAATTTCGAAAACATCAGCGCGATGAGAATGGCCATGCTGATGGTGATGACGCGGTTGCTGACATTTGATACGGTGGCGGGCTTGGGTTTGTTGGAGCTGTTGCTGAGATGGTCGCCAAACCATTTTGCAACGAAAGACAGGATGGTCATTGTCAAAAGTGCCAGGGCGGCAAACCAGAGAATGCTTTTCTGGCCATTTGGCAGAATGAACCATGCCGCGCACAAGGGGCCCAATGATGTTCCAACGTTTCCGCCGACCTGAAACATTGATTGCGCCAAGCCATAGCGACCGCCCGATGCAAGCCTCGACACGCGTGAGGCATCGGGGTGGAACATGGCAGAACCCACACCGATGGATACCGCCCCCGCCAGCAGAACCGGATAATTGGGTGCCAGCGCCAACAGGATAAATCCCAGCAAGGTGAAAGCCGGTGCCAGTGGGAGAATGAGTGGGAAGGGGTGTTTGTCGGTGGTGAGGCCAATGAAGGGCTGCAGCAACGAGCCTGTCACCTGGAAGGCAAAGGTCATGAAGCCTACTTGAGTGAAGCTCAGTTTGTAGACGTCATGCAACAGCGGATAGGACGACAGCATGATGGCCTGCATGGCATCGTTGATCAGATGCGTGCCGGCTGCCGCGAACAGTATGGCGTAGACTGTTTTGGTGTAGCTCGAAGTTGAAATCGTTGTCGTCGTCATGGTTGGCGGTTTAAGCGGAGTTGCATGTTTGGAGCAACTTGAAGTTTCGCAGGGCTGGCATACGGCGATCTTGAAGGCGGACGAAATGAATGCTAATCAATAGCATCTATTGTTATCGAGAAAGTAATCGCATGAATGTGTCACTCGGCAAGGTTTGGGAAGACTATGTGTTCCAACAAGTTGGTTCTGGGCAGTTTAACAATGCCAGCGAGGTGGTGCGGGACGCACTCAGGTTGCAACAGGAACGCTTGTTGAAACTTGAAATGCTCCGGCACGAAGTTCAGCTGGGCGTAAACTCCATCGCACGGGGCAATGTCGTTCGCACCACAGGGGCAGGCGTGATTGCGCGGGCCAAGGCTGCACGAGCTTCGAAGTGACTGGCTATGTTCTCGCCAAGGAAGCTGATGCGGACTTGCAGAATATCTATTGGTTTACCCATGAACGCTGGGGTGAAAATCAGGCTGAACTTTAAATCCTCGGTTTGTTTTCAACCATTGAAATGCTTGCACAACACCCAGAGATGGGCCGAGCAAGAATTGAACTGAGTGCGAAAATCAGAAGCTTTACGCATAAGCGCCACATCATATACTATATGGTTTTGGACGAAGGCATTGGTATATCGCGCGTGCTGCACGGATCGGCGGATGTCGACCATGCGGGATTGTTTGAGAACTGACCCCCTACTTCACCTCCAGTGCCTTCACGCCCGGCAATTCCTTGCCTTCCAGCCATTCCAGAAATGCGCCGCCTGCTGTTGAAATGTAAGTGAAATCTTCGGCAGCTCCGGCGTGGTTCAACGCCGACACCGTATCGCCGCCGCCTGCAACGGTAATCAGTTTTCCGGCCTTGGTGCGCTTGGCTGCATATTGTGCCACGGCATTGGTGGCGGCATCGAAGGGTTCGATTTCGAAAGCGCCGAAGGGACCGTTCCAAAGCAGTGTGTGGCAGCCGTCGATGGCGGCTTTCACGCGGTCTACCGACATGGGCCCGACATCCAGCATCATGCCATCAGCGGGAATGGCATCTACGCCATAGTTGTGACTTGCCGCTCCGGCTTTGAATTCCTTGGCAACGATGGCGTCGATCGGCAGGATGATGGCGCAATTGACTTTTGCGGCAACATCCAGAATGGCGCGGGCGGTATCGGCGAGGTCAGGCTCGCACAGGGATTTGCCGACACCCAGACCTTGGGCATAGAGGAAGGTGTTGGCCATGGCCCCGCCGATGACCAGCGCCTCAACTTTCTTGACGAGATTGCCGAGGAGATCGAGCTTCGATGAAACCTTGGCACCGCCGACCACAGCAATGACCGGCTTTTTTGGTGTTTCAAGGGCGGCAGCCAAAGCCGATAATTCGGCCTGCATGGCACGGCCTGCATAGGCCGGAATGACATGGGCGATGCCTTCCGTTGAAGAATGGGCGCGGTGGGCAGCGGAGAAGGCGTCATTGACAAAGATATCGCCCAAGGCCCCCAGCATTTGGGCAAAGCCTGCGTCGTTCTTTTCTTCGCCCGCATGATAGCGGGTGTTTTCCATGAGGATGACATCGCCCGGTTTGGCGTTCACCGCTGGTGCCGACTGCCAATCGGTGAAGACGAATTTGACTTTGCGGCCCAGCGCCTTTTCCAGCGCCGGGGCCACCGGCTTCAACGACATTTCCGGAACAACCTTACCCTTCGGACGGTCAAAATGCGCGAGAATGATAACGGCAGCGCCCTTGTTGATCAGTTCCTTGAGTGTGGGGATGACACGGTCGATGCGGGTGGTGTCCGTCACCACACCATGCTGGATCGGCACGTTGAGATCAAGGCGGATCACCACTTTCTTGCCATGGAGATCGACGTCATCAAGGGTGCGGAAAGCCGGCATGGGATCACTCCAGTTAAATATGTTGAGGGGCGTACCTCAAGCACGGCGAGGAGGAAAGGGGAAAGTTGCGACGAAGGAGGGACGACTGCGTGATGCGTCGCAGTTACTGTCCGTTGAGAAAATTGTATTCCGAAAATCCACGATTTGTTGTTGAAAATTCGCAACGCTGGATTGAGAATGCAAAAGTTACCTTGATTCGGACGCTGAATTGCTTAAGGGTCACTTTAGGCGGACGATTGTGTTTTGAAAGGTCGATTTTCTAGGGGGTTAGGATGCGTGAGAGTAAACATCGCCAGCGCCAGGCGCGGCAAGGGGCTTCCTTGGGAAGCTCGAAGTGGGCCCAGATTCTGGCCGTAGGCGCTATTCTAGTGACCGGGCTTGTTGTCATAGCAACGGTCGCAATCGCTGCGGGTTAAGTCCGCGATAAATCTGATTTTTTGGGTGATTGATTGGTGCCGGGGTTGAATGCCACCTGAGTGCTGCAATCAATCCCGGTTCATGTTGTGCTACAGTGACCGACACAGCAATCTCACACCACAAAGAAGTCGGCGTTGGTTACGGTTGGTGAGCCGGTTAGGGTGGCGAATTGGATGGCGGCGATGAGGCCGTTGCCGTCGGCGTCGTAGGATAGGGCTCCGGTTACGTCGTCGTAGAGAATGCGGTCGGTGGCATCGACAGGCCCGCCGGTTGTCAGGTTCTTGAACAGGGTGACATCCAGCACACCGAGGGCGGCACCAAGGGCGGTGAAGATGCCGGTATTCTCCAGCTGGATGGTGTCGTCGACAACGTTGAAATCGGTGATCGTATCGCGGTTGGACGCCGCGCTCAATGTCGAGTTGAACAGGAAGCTGTCAGCGCCAAGCCCGCCCGTCAGGATGTCGTTGCCGCCTGCACCATTGAGGATATTGGCCCCGGCATTGCCGGTGATGGTTTGGGCGATCTCGTTGCCTGTCAGGTTGATGGCCGTCAAAAGTGCTGCATTGGTGGTTTCGAGGAACTCGATGTTATCGCCAGCGGCAAGGATGAAGGAAACACTTGCCTTGGCCCGGTCGCCCACGCCGCCGCCGACAAGTTCTGTGATGTTGTCGTTGACGGAATTGACGATGTAGGTGTCGATTCCCAGTCCGCCGATCAAAATATCCGACAACGCATCGATGCCGCCATTGAGGATGTTGGCCCCGGCATTGCCGGTGATGGTTTGGGCGATCTCGTTGCCTGTCAGGTTGATGGCCGTCAACAGCGCGGCGTTGGTGGTTTCGAGGAACTCGATGTTGTCGCCCGCCGCCAAAACAAACGATAGGCTGGCCTTGGCCCGGTCAGCCGTGCCTTGCCCTGCGGCCTCGACGATGTTGTCGGTGGCTGAGTTGATGATGTAGCTGTCGTTGCCGCCAAGGCCGGTCAGCGTGTCGGCCAGCGCGTCGATACCGCCATTCAGGATATTCGCCCCGGCATTGCCGATGATGCTTTGGGCGGTCTCGTTGCCGGTCAGGTTGATCAGGCCGACGCCTGCCGCATTGGTGGTTTCGAGGAATTCGATGTTGTCACCAGCAGCGAGGATGAAGGAAACGCTGGCCCTGGCCCGGTCGGCCGTACCGCCGCCAGCTGCTTCCGTAATGTTGTCGTTGATCGAGTTGATGACATAGGTGTCGTTGCCGCCAAGGCCGATCAGCGTGTCTGTAAGGGCGTCGGTGCCGCCATTGAGGATGTTGGCTCCGGCGTTGCCGGTGATGGTTTGGGCGATCTCATTGCCGGTCAGGTTGATGGCTGTCAAAAGTGCTGCATTGGTGGTTTCGAGGAACTCGATGTTGTCACCAGCGGCGAGGATGAAGGAAACACTTGCCTTGGCCCGGTCGCCCACGCCGCCGCCAACAAGCTCTGTGATGTTGTCGGTGGCCGAGTTGATGATGTAGGTGTCAATTCCCAGTCCGCCAATCAGCGTGTCGGCAAGGGCGTCGGTGCCACCGTTGAGGATGTTGGCTCCGGCATTGCCGGTGATGGTGTCGATGCCCGAGCCACCGATCGCATTTTCAATGACCGTGCCACGCGCTATCACCACGTTGTCAATCAGGCCGCCGACATTGGAGTATAGCAGTTCAGTCAGGAAAATTTCCTGGGTATTCGAGAAGGCCGAGAAATCCAGCGTATCAATGCCGCCTGTATCATAGACGGTGAACGCAATGGGTTGATCTCGAAAAATCGCTGGATCGTCGGGGATAAGATTGGCCCACATGTTGAGCATGGTTTGCAATGTGTTGCCAAGATTGCCGCCGGGACCCCAAATTGTATTGCCAGTCTGATGGCCTGCCGGGCCAGCGCCATAAAGGTTCTGGATGGCAACAATATCGGCGGGCATGATGGTGGCAAGAAGGGCATAGCTGTCGTTGGCCACGGTTGTGTTGGTGAGCTGGTCAAAGTACGACATAATGGTTGTCAGCCAGCTGTCGTTGTCATAGAGGGCGTCGGTGGGCCAGGCAGCAGTGACATTGTAGTTGCCGGCATGGCTCAGTCCCAGCGCATGGCCGATTTCGTGGATATAGGTTTGCAGCATGTAGCTGTTCATCGACAAAACATCCCAGTTGTCGGCGATGTTGATGTAAGACCGCAAAATGGTTTGACCAGTCGGGCCGCCGGTTTCCGAGAAGGCGTAGGCGCCGGTCGGATCCAAGTCACTGAAGGTGATGTCTGCCGCAGTCTGAACTGAAAGTTCATAGCCACCCTGTGTTGTGCCAAATGCATCGGCCGCGATGTAATAGGTGCCAGTCGTTGTGGCGGTATGGATAATGTATTCGCCTGCTGCAGCGTCCGGGCTGTCTGCAGCAACAAGAACGGTATTGCCTGTGCTGTCGCGCAATTCCAGCACAGAGTCGACAGCTGATCCGCTCGAAAAATTTGACATGCCTATCACATAGGTCTGGCCCGCTGTCAGGGTGACCCTATAATAGTCTGTATCGCCGTCGAAACTGATGTTTCCGGCAACAGTGGCGTTTGTCGAAAGGTTGAAATTGGTCGCAGTGCTGGCAGCAACATCAACCGTTTCCGTAAAGGCAGTTGGTGTCGTGCTGACATTTGTAAATGTGATGCCGGTTGCTGCCGTCCATGAGTTGAGAGCGGTGAGTGCGATGGTGCGCGCTTCGACTGAAAGGTGGGACAGGTTCACCGTGATGTTGCGATCGACAGTGACATCAAAAGCACGCGGCGTTCCACCAGTCAGTTGGTTTGCGATCTGGTCCAGTGTGAATGTAGGCATGTACGGATTCTCCTGATCAATCGGATTTCGGCATTGGGGTTTCCGCCAGCAGGCGGCGGTAAAGCGATTGGCGGCGGGACGGGTTTAGTTTGGTATCCATTGTGACAACCGACATGGGATGCCCGGTTATTTTTTGACCCGTCAATGTCGTCCATTCAATAAGCACGCCAAGTTCAGACTCGTTGGCGTTTCGTACGAAGATCGCCAAGGCCGGAATATCATTTGAGGGTGCGTTGGTAAAACGATGGTCAGGATATGAAGCCGACAAAAGTGTCATCAGTTCAGCACAGGCTTGATTTGCATGTTGGGCATCGGCAGCGTCGTTGATCACACAGGAGACAGGTATGCGCATCTCTGCCGCTCCTTTTGTCGATGGGCTGGCAAATGCAGGATCAACAATGAGCATTTGGAAACAGAAAGCAGATATTGCTGCCTTCCGCACCTCCGGAACCAAGAGGGCATGGATTTTGCTTTCAGATTTGCAGGGCATTTTTTGGCACAACCGGATACAACCATACCTCGTCAGACTATATGTTAATTGCGCTCACCACTACAATGCAAGGCTGGTTTCAAGTTGTGGTAAAGCTTAACTACAACACAGAATGTGTCCAGATTAAGATAATGGTGCGCAATGGACGGCACTCGCAGGCGACTGAGGGGTCAGGATTTGCTGAATACAGTCCAACTCGGCCCAACTTTTGCCTTTTAGGCCGTGGACTGGCGTTGGAAGAGTTCCATGCTTGGCACTACAGGACGAGGTGTGGTGCAGCAAGTGCATCTGCCGATACAATAAGTGCAGCGGCACTGTAATTAAAAGGCTATTGTCGGTCACATGAGGTTCCGTACATGGGGGCAGGGGACTGCCGCGCAATCCTGATCTATCAATTGGTGGTGCTTTCGTGGGTCGTGATCGAAAAGCCCTCAAGTTCAATGAGATATTCTTTGAGTGTCACCATTCCTACGCACGCTGTGGCCCCTCGATAATCCAGGCTGTTCGTCACCAGTTTTTCTGCCAGAACAATGGCGGGAATGGTTGGGATTTGTGGCCCGTCTCCCTGTTTGGCGATAACGAACCATCGGCGTTCATGGGGCTTCCCGTGGATATCCTTGCCACGCAAGATCATGTGCATTCCGCCGTCCGCACTACCCAGGCCATTGAACCAATCACTGACTTTCAAAAGTGCGCTTGCATGTTTCGGGAGGTTGAGCGGCAGGCCGAGCCTTACGGCCCATGATAGCAGCCACAAACCCAAATGCATGAAGCCAAGCTCCATTCCCGCTGAAAAACCAATGGAGCGAATATCGTATTGGGCGGGAAGCAAATCCAAATCTGGTATGTCGCAATTAGCCATCCACCGGAAACCAAGTTCGGGATAGTTTTGTCGGTAAATGTCCTGCCATCCGTAAGAAGGTCTGGAAAGGCTCGCAAACGGCTTCAGGGGCCTTCCCACATAGGTCATGATGCCCCGCGTTGTAGCGAGTCCGCGTTCGGCTTTTTGGCCGGGGCTGATGCCAAAGCGCAGGGATTCAATCTGAGAGAATTCAGATTTGTAATGTTCAATCACCGCCGAAGAAAGCCCCGGCACCGTGCTGGCACCGCTTATCACGGCGACATTGTGCTGTTTGGCATCTGCATCAAGCACTATGATGCCGGTGACGAAATCCCGTCCATCTGCAAGGTCGATGTAATGCACCCCCTGTTGGATGCAGATCTTTGCGACATCGTAATTGCTGTTTTGAAAAGGGCCGCAGGTATTCACAACGACTGAAGGTTTCCACTGCTGCAATTGCGCCGCCAGCTCTATGGCAATATCGAATATGGCACACTCAGCCAATCGCAGCGTATTCACCAAGGCCTCGGCTTTATCCCTGCTTCTGCCTGCAATGATTACCGGGATTGCTTTCATCGTGAGCGCCGTGGCGATGCGCTTTCCGAAATTGCCGTAGCCGCCGAGGATAAGGACTTTACCCATTTAGCAGTTTTGCAAAAAGCGAGACTTCCACCTTCATGAGCCCTTCCACCGTAACAACGTCATTGCTGCGTGGGCGGTTGGCATAGTGCTTGTGCATAACAGGCGGCAGCACAGACCACTGCTCGCCGAAGATGGACTGAAAAATAGGGTTGGTATCTGGCTTCGCGGGTTTCATCATCTTCCAAGATTGTATAGTGAGTTATACCGATAATCGCTAGAAGACTGCTTCATGGATTATCTGTTGCTCAAATGGATTCATATTCTCAGCTCTACCATCCTTTTTGGTACGGGTATCGGCAGCGCGTTTTTCATGTTTATGGCGAACAGGCGAAAAGATGTGGCGGGTATTTACTTCGCCACGAAGCATGTGGTCATCGCCGATTGGCTGTTCACCACGCCTGCCGTCTTGGTTCAACTGTTATCGGGCGCGGCGCTGGTGCATACGATGGGTTACGCTTGGACAGATAAATGGATTGTCTGGGGTTTGGCTTTGTATTTCTTTGCCGGAGCCTGCTGGCTTCCGGTGGTGTGGATGCAAATCAAGATGCGCGATATGGCAAAGCTATCCTTGGAAACTGCTTTGCCATTGCCTGCGCGATATTGGAAAATGGACAAGTGGTGGGTTACACTTGGTTCGCTGGCATTTCCTGCCATCGTTCTGGTGTTTTGGTTGATGGTGTCCAAGCCCACCTGAGCACTTTGCGGTGATTGTGTGGATACCACTTTGAACAACCGGTGGAATTGCGGAAATTGCGGTGCCACTCCACTTAATTTTTTGCATTGTGAGTTTGATTGGACACCCCCTCCCGGCTTTGCCGTACTCCCCCGGCCAAGAGGCCGAGGGAGAAAGCGAGTGGTTACTTGCTCGCCGCCTTCACCACTGCCTTTGCTGTGATGCCGAATTTTTCGTAGAGGACTTCGGCGGGGGCTGAGGCTCCGAAGCCTGTCATGCCGATGAAGCTGCCTTCGGTTCCGATGAAGCGGTCCCAGCCTTGGCGTAAGCCGGCTTCGACGGCGATGCGGATTTTTTCGGTGCCCATGACGGTTGCTTTGTAGGCTTTTGATTGGCGTTCGAAAAGTTCCATGCTTGGCACAGACACAACGCGGGTGTTGATGCCTTTTTTGTCGAGCAGGGCTTTGGCTGCGATGGCGATTTCGACTTCGGAGCCTGAGGCGAAGATTACGGCTTTGGTTTTCTTCGGGTGTGACGCAATTTCATAGGCTCCCCCAGCGCTAAGATTTTTCGCTGAATAGGTCAAACGTGCGGGCTTCAGCTTCTGGCGGGTCAACACAAGGGTGGATGGCGCTGTATTGCTTTCGAGTGCGATCTGCCAGCACTCCACGGCTTCCACGGCATCGCAGGGGCGCATGACGATGTGATTGGGGATGACGCGCACAGCCGCCAAATGCTCAACGGGTTGGTGGGTGGGGCCGTCTTCGCCGAGGCCAATTGAGTCGTGGGTCATCACGAAGATCGAGCGGATGCCCATCAAACTCGCCAGTCGCATGGACGGGCGGCAATAGTCGGTGAAGCAAAAGAAGGCGCCACCATAGGGGATCACACCACCATGCAGTGCCATGCCATTCATGGCAGCGGCCATGCCGTGTTCGCGGATGCCCCAATGCATGTAGCGGCCGGCATAATCGGCGGCGGAAAGCACTTTCAAATCCTTGGATTTGGTATTGTTGGAACCGGTCAGATCGGCGGAACCGCCAATGGTTTCCGGCACGGCGGGGTTGATCACATCGAGTGCGTTTTGCGAGGAATTGCGGGTGGCGATGTGGGGTGGATTGGCGGCGAGGGATTTTTTATAGTTGGCAATTACCTCGCCGAAGTTTGCAGGCAAGTCGCCGCGGAACAGGCGGGTGAGTTCGGTCTTGTGATCGGAAGCAGCGAGGCGGCTTTCCCAGGCTTTGCGGGTTTCTGCGCCGCGCGCGCCCACGGCACGCCAGGTGTTGAGAATGTCGGACGGGATTTCAAATGCGGCGTGGGGCCAGTCCAATTCTACCCGTGCCAGCTTGATTTCGTCTGGCCCCAACGGTGAACCATGGGCTTGATAGGAGTCTTTTTTATTGGGCGAGCCTTTGCCGATAATGGTTTTGGCGGCGATCATCACCGGGCGGTCGGAGGTTTGTGCAGCGTTGAGTGCGGCTTCAATCGAGGCAAAGTCGTGGCCATCACAGCGCAGGACTTTCCAGCCTGAGGCTTCAAAACGCTTCACCTGATCGGTTGAATCGGCCATCGACACGCGGCCATCGATGGTAATGTTGTTGTCATCCCAGATGACGATCAGATTTGACAGTTTCAGATGTCCGGCAAGGCCCATGGCCTCTTGGGAGATACCTTCCATCAGGCAACCATCACCGCAGATGACATAGGTCTTGTGGTTCATCAGGTCGCCAAACCTTGCATTCAGGTGGCGTTCGGCCAAGGCAAAACCGACGGCATTGGAAATGCCCTGGCCAAGCGGTCCTGTGGTGGTCTCAATGCCGGTGGCGTGGCCATATTCCGGATGACCAGCGGTGATTGAGCCGAATTGGCGGAAATTCTTGATTTGCTCGATGGTCATGTCTTCGTAGCCCGTCAGGTGAAGCAGGCTGTAAAGCAGCATCGAGGCATGGCCAGCCGAGAGGATGAAACGATCCCGGTCTGGCCAATTGGGTGCAGAAGCGTCGAATTTCAGGAATTTCGAGAAAAGAACCGTCGCTACATCTGCCAGACCCATGGGTGCGCCGGGATGGCCGGAATTGGCCTTTTGCACAGCATCCATCGAAAGGGCGCGAATCGCGTTGGCCATGGATTTGGGTGAAACGGTCATGAATAGAGTTCCTTGAATTGGCAGTTGCCGTGAAGTGTTGAACTGATATCACCCGCCAAAAGCGAGTCAACTGTGAGAATTGGTAGACTTGCAAGTGTTTGCTTCTCCGGGAAATCATGTTTATGATGCAACAGGTTGAGCAGCCTTGATAATTTCCTGTTAGTCGCGTAAACGAGGGCAAGGGGCAAAAATGAACGAAGCAAAAAAATTCGATGCGGCGCTGACGCGATTCGAACGAGCCTTGGGGCTTGTCGAAAAAGCATTGGTGATGAAACGTGAGGCACAGGCCAAATTGGCCAACCTTGAAGAGCAAACCGCCAGCTTGCAATCGGACCGCAAGCGGCTTGATAGCGACTTGGCATTGGTACGGGTGAAAGCCGCCGAACTGGTGGACACCAGTAAACAAGCGGCGGGCAAAATTGACAATGCCGTGTCGCGAATCCGCTCGGTGCTATATTCCAACAGTGGGGCTTAAGTGAATGGCCAATGTCGTCGTTAATGTGGCAAGCCGCCCATATACAATGCAATGTCCCGATGGTGAAGAAGAGCATTTGCGCGATCTCGCCAAACTGCTGGACAGTGAAGTAGCCCGTATCCGCCAAAGTGTTGGTGCGATTGGGGATATCCGGCAACTGGTGATGGCAGGATTGATGGTGGCGGACCGCCTCTCCGAGGCCACCCGCAAAATGGAAGCCCTGGAAGCCGACAACCAGTCCTTACGCGAAAGCCGCAATGTGGCGCTGAGCAATATCAAGACGCTGGAGGAGAATTTCTCGAAAGCGCTGGATATGGCGAGCGAGAAGATGGAAGAAATGGCGGGGTAGTGCGCAAGGCTTCGGTTCTTACTGGATTTATGCTGCCATCCGCCCTACATGGAGGGTGGCGATGCTGCGGCTCTTGTGTGGGACTCTAATTTCCCAGGGCCTATAAACGATTATCTCGGGAGCTGTCCCTGTGCTGGATCCTGGTCCGGTGCACACGGCGCCCACCTACGCAAGTAGGGACCAGGGATCGTCAGTCACCTACGGTTCACGCGGGTCGCCACTTTTCACACCTGTTTTGGTGCAAGGCAACCTAGTCGGCCGATAGTGTCGATGGTGGGCCACTTGGTTTCTCTGAACTCTCTGGTTGTTTACGGTTTATTATACACAATTGCTTACCTTATTTCGTCATAAGGCATGTTGTGCCGGTGTTGAGTGCGAGTGTTATTGTGGCGTTTGTTTGTAAGTGTGTCGGGAAGTTTTCTCAATTGTTCGTGCGGGTGTTGGTGCGGGCGATTCTGGCAAGTCTGTTGATTGTATTTGGCCTGTTGTCGGTTCCTTTGGCCCATGCAGAAACGTTGGACTGGAATACGCGTCCTGCCACCAATTTACGGACTGGCGCGACGGACGCGCCGACCTATGGTGCCGCACCCACCCTTCTTACAGTTACAACCAGCGGTGCGATAGCCGGCACATTTGATGGTGCGGGCCCCAATGTATTGGCGATTGAACCAGCCAGCACGGCCAACGGAACCACTGGCTATATCAATTCAACCATGAATGCGTTGGTTGACGACGGCACCAGCCAACATATCACCACGATCAATTTTACTGAACCGGTTTACAATGCGTCGGTCATTGTCGGCGATATCGATGGGGGCCCGACGTTTATTTCAGGTAGTGCCGCGTTCAATGATATTGTTGAATTCAGGGCCATCAGTGTCACAGGTGCGACAGTGCTGCCGACGACTGGCACGCCGGTTAATGCCGGGATAGTGACCTGGAATGCGGCCACGGGTCAGGCCTTGTCGACCAATCAGAACGTGACAAACAATCAGGGTGATGTGAACGTGGCGTTTGCCGGTCCGATCCGGCAATTGATCATTCGCCATATTTCCGGACCCAATAGCAATGTAACCAATCCCACCACGCAATTTATCTATATTGAAACCGTCACTTTCACGCGCAGTCCGACGCTGACTGTCAACAAGCAAGCGCTGGGTGGCACGGGCACGTTTCCACTGGCCGTCAACAACATCCTGAACACGGCCACGACGCCTTGGAGTGCGACAACCGCTTCGCAGAACCTGGTTGTTGCCACTGCTGGCGGCACTACTGTTGGCACCCGACGTATCCTGTTTCAAACCGCTACCAATACTGTGATCACCGAAACGATTCCAACCAATTGGGCGTTTAGCGGCTCAACCATGGCTTGCTCTGACTCGAACTCGGCGGTGTCTGGAAATCCATTGAATTTTACGGCTTCGGTGTCTCTGAGCACTGTGATTGTAGCCAGTGTCAATATCAGGCCAGGTGCCATCATTACATGCACTGTGGTGAACACGGCGGCAATTACAACGATCACGATCGCCAAATCCTGGGCTTTTCTGTCACCTGGGGGTGATTTGAACGGCAATGGACTTGCCGATGTGGGAGACCAGATTGTCTATAGCTACCAAGTCCAGAATACAGGCAATGTTTCACTCACAAACATTGTGGTGAGTGACGTTCATGAGGGCGTGGCGCTTCCCATCACTCCTTCTCGTGTGGTGAGCAATGAGACATTGCTGTCTAATGGTCCTTCAGGCCCTTCTTCGGATGCAACCATCAATGGGTCGTGGGATATGTTATCGCCCGGTTCCACAATTCGCTTTCGCTATACCCACACGGTAAACCTGACGGAATTTACTGCTGGCTAGGCTTGGCATGGACAGGTGACGTTATCTGCGGCTATGCCAATGGCGTGACGATACAATTGGAAAAGACAAAAGCCGAAGCGCGAAAGGCTGCGGCGCGCGCGCGCAAAGCTGCCCATGATGTGGCGGGCGAACATGCGGGTTTGCGCCTGCTTGAACTGGTTTGGCCGATTTCTGCGACAGAAGGGCGAAGCGTGGTTTCGGCGTTTTTTCCCTACAAGACTGAAATTGATACGCGACCCTTGCTGGGACATTTGGCTGGCGAGGGGTGGACGACCTGTCTGCCCATTGTGATCGCTCAGGGTGAACCACTGGTGTTCAGGCGTTGGTTGCCGGGGGAGCCGACGGTGAATGGTGTTTGGGATATTCCCCGCCCACCTGACACATCACCCCTTGTTGAACCGGATGTTTTGCTGGTGCCACTGATGGCATTTGACCGACAGGGTTATCGATTGGGTTATGGTGGCGGTTTTTATGACCGCACACTGGCGCTGCTGCGCAACAAGAAACCCATTGTTGCCATCGGCGTTGCCTATGCGGCGCAAGAGGTTGACAGTGTGCCCCGTGGCGATCATGACCAGCCCATGGATTACATCATGACCGAAAAAGAGGTTTTTGCGTGCGGTTGATTTTTCTGGGTGATGTTGTTGGCAGGTCTGGCCGGG
Organism: Hyphomicrobiales bacterium; assembly: GCA_031417515.1. Taxonomy (GTDB): domain Bacteria; phylum Pseudomonadota; class Alphaproteobacteria; order Rhizobiales; family Aestuariivirgaceae; genus Aestuariivirga. Next base: position 29,765 of record JANOVS010000254.1, on the reverse strand, counting down.
AAGCGGTTTACCAGCATTTGCCAGTATTGCGCGCAACATTGAAACCGGATGTGGTTGTCGTGAACGGCGAAAATGCCGCCCATGGCTTTGGCATTTCGGAAGATATTTTCAACAAACTGCGGGAAGCCGGTGCTGATGTTGTGACCCTTGGCAACCACGCTTTTGACCAGCGGGAAGCCTTGATTTTCATTGAGCGCGAGGAACGATTGATACGGCCGGTGAATTGGCCAAAAGGCTGTCCGGGCCGGGGCGCCACGTTGGTTGAAACAGCTGCGGGCCGCCGTGTTCTGGTGGTCAATGCCATGGGCCGGGTGATGGTGGAGCCGATGCTTGATGATCCATTTCCCGCAGTTGACCGGGAATTGGAAAGTTGCAAATTGGGTATTGCCTGTGATGCGATACTTCTGGATTTTCATGCTGAAGCCAGTTCCGAGAAAATGGCCATGGGGCATTTTTGCGATGGCAGAGCTTCACTGGTGGTTGGCACCCATACCCATACGCCAACTGCTGATCATCACATCATGAATGGTGGCACCGCCTATATGACCGATGCCGGTATGTGCGGCGATTATGACAGTGTGATTGGCATGGACAAGGCAGAGCCCTTGCAGCGCTTCCTGCGCAAACTGCCGATTGAGCGCATGAAACCTGCTGAAGGTGAAGCCACGGTTTGTGGCATTGCGGTTGAGACGGATGATATTACGGGGTTGGCACTGAAGATTGCGCCGATCAGAATTGGCGGGAAGTTGTCTCCGGCAAGTTTAGAAGATTGGTAATTTGTGGCAAACACCCCCTCCCCCTTCGGGGTACTCCCCCACGCTGCGCGTGAGGAAGAAATAACCTTTCTCCCTCGGCCTCTTCGCCGGGGGAGTACCCCGAAGGGGGGAGGGGGTGGTTGACGATTTTGGAAAGGTACGCACTATGATACTTGGCATTTCACAAATCGCCATTGCACGCTTGAACGCCTGATCACTTCTCCACAATCCCGCCGGAATTCCGGCTTCATGCCAACATGATCGCTTTCTAGCTTCCGTCCCATCACAACGGAGGAAGCCTATGAAACGCCTGTTCTTGCTGTCTGCCATTTCGCTGTTCGCCCTTAACGCCGTATCTGTAAATGCCGCCATGCAACAGCGCGTCGAGGTGGCTTTTGTATTGGATACCACGGGTTCCATGGCGGATTTGATTGATGGCGCGAAAAAGAAAATCTGGTCGATAGCTTCCACGGTTGTTGATACCAATCCTGATGCCGACATTGCCATGGCGCTGGTGGCCTACCGGGATCGTGGTGATGACTATGTGGTGCAAACTACACCGCTCTCCGAAGACATTCAGGGCCTCTATGGCAAGTTGGTGAAGCTTGAGGCGGATGGCGGCGGTGATACGCCGGAGTCAGTCAACGAAGCACTTCAAAATGCAATCAGCGATTTGAAGTGGTCTTCAGGCGACCATGTGAAGCGCATCGTATTCCTGGTGGGTGATGCGCCGCCCCACATGGATTATGAGCAGGAACGGCAATATCCGCGCATTCTGAAAGACGCCAAGGACCGTGATATCATCGTCAACACGGTACAGGCCGGCGACATGCCGGAGACCACGCCGATCTGGAAAGAAATCGCCCAATATGGCGGTGGCCGTTACATGGCCATTCCACAAAGTGGCGGCGATGTGGTGGTGATCATCTCGCCCTATGATGATGAGATTCTGGATTTGCAGGGAGAACTCGATGGCACCGTCGTGCCCTATGGGCGACTTGAGCAGAAAGAAGAAACTGGCCGCAGGATGGTCGAAAAAGCCGCTGCCGCCCCTTCTGTGAAACTCGACAATTCGAAATTCTATGCCAAGCGCGCACTTAAAAAAGAAGTCATCACTGGCGGCGATCTCATCGGTGATGTGCGCAACAATGCTGTGGCACTGGATGGCGTTGCCGAAACCGATCTGCCCGACGACATGCGGGCATTGTCGAAGGATGAACGTAAGGCCTATGTGGCGGAACGACTGGACAAGCGCAGCAAAATGGAAGCCCGGATGAGCGAACTCATCAACAAGCGCGATGCCTTTGTGGTGGAAGAACAAGCCAAAACCAAAACCGCCGGGAATGTCGATTCATTTGATCGCGCGGTGGAGGATACGCTGCGGGCGCAGTTGAATTGAAGTTTATTTCCGCCGCATGAATTCTGGCAGTGGAGTTGCAACTTCAGCACCAAGTGCGGATTTCAATTGATGGACGAACCTGATGCCGCGGTTGAGGCGGGCTTCGGCTTCTTCGGTTTCGGCACGCAATGTGGCAAGGCCTGCGGCTTCAAATTCCCGTGCGGCCTGGGCGCTGGTATCGACGAGGGTTGCAATGCTGGCAAATAATCTGCCGGGAGGAGCTGCTTCAATCAAGGGTCGGACCTTCCTCAAGGCAGCTGCGCCCGCAACCCCGACGGCTTCGCCATCGAAGGAAAATTCATCAATTGCTGGTCTTGCTGCCGTCGCCATCACACTCTACTCCACACACAAACTGTACTGATGACATGGTGAAGGAACTGACTTAACAGCGGGTTAAGGGGCAGCTTGTGTTTTGTGGATGCACCCGGCTATATGCGAAAAATTCCTTTGAGGACATCATGGCTGGCCACTCGCAATATAAAAACATCATGCACCGCAAGGGCAGGCAGGACAAAATCCGCTCCAATGCTTTTGCCAAATTGGGCCGCGAAATCACTGTTGCCACTAAAGCAGGACTTCCTGATCCTACCATGAACTCGCGTTTGCGGCTGGCGGTGCAAAATGCCCGGGCTGGCAACATGCCGTGGGACACCATTGAACGGGCCATCAAAAAAGCTTCCGGTGCCGATGGTGAAAGTTTTGATGCCATTCGCTATGAAGGTTATGGGGCGGGCGGTGTTGCCATTGTGGTGGAAGCCTTGACCAACAACCGCAACCGGACGGCCAGCAATGTGCGATCTCTGTTCACAAAATATGGTGGCAACATGGGGGAAACCGGTTCGGTGTCTTTCATGTTCGCGCGGGTTGGGGAAATCACCTATCCCGCTGCCAAAGCAACGGCTGATGGCATGTTGGATGCGGCGATTGAAGCGGGTGCCGATGATGTGACTTCTGATGCCGAAGCCCATGTGGTGACTTGCGCCTTTGAAAACATCGGTGAAGTATCTTCGGCGCTGGCGAAAAAATTTGGCGATGCTGAAACCGTGAAGATTGTGTGGAAGCCCGGTGTGATGGCACCCGTGGATTTCGACAAGGCAGAAACATTGCTGAAGCTGGTTGATGCGCTGGATGATGATGATGATGTGCAGGTGGTGTTCACCAATGCCGACATTCCAGATGATGTCATGGCGCAACTCAATCAGGAGTGACAATGGCGACGCATAAATTCCAGCCCGAGGTTTTTCATTCGACACTCGGTGTCCATGCCCCGGTTTTGCAAATTGCCGATGGTGATGTGGTGGTCACCGAGACGCTGGATGCCCATGGCTTTGACAAAACGCTGGTGAAACGTGGGGGCGATACCAACCCGATGACGGGGCCTTTCTTTGTCGAAGGTGCAGAACCGGGTGATGTTCTGGCGGTTGAAATCATCCGCATCAGCATGAACCGCAAGACGGGGTGGACCCGATCAGGGCTGGCGTGGCATGTGGTTGATCCGGCGATGGTGCGGGATATGCCGGAGCGTGACATCATCATCTGGGATATTGGCGGCAACGGGGTTTCGTTGCAAGAACCTACGCAGGGCTTGAAAAACTGGACAGTTCCACTTGATCCGATGATCGGTTGTTTTGGTGTATCCCCCGGCGGTGGTGAGGCAATCTCTACTGCAACGTCCGGGTCACATGGTGGCAATATGGACTACCGTCTATTTCGCGCGGGCACCACGGCCATGTTTCCGGTTGCCGTGCCGGGGGCCTTGTTTTTTCTCGGCGATGTGCATGCGGCACAAGGCGATGGCGAGATCGCGGGAACAGGAGTCGAGACTTCTGCTGAAGTTGAATTCCGTGTACGGATCATCAAGAACAAAATCATCAGCTGGCCGCGTGGCGAAACCGCCGATGCTATTTTCACGATAGGCAATGCGCGGCCGCTGGAGCAGGGGTTGCAACATGCGACGAGCGAAATGTTGCGCTGGCTTGAATCGGATTATGGCTTGTCACGGGTAAGTGCCTCGCATCTGCTTGGCATGGCGGTGCGTTATGATATCGGCAATGTTTTCAACCCGGCGTTTTCCGTGGCCTGCCGACTGGAAAAGCAGTGGCTTCCTTGAATCTTGGCGTAACCCGCATTATCGGGCTTGATCCGGGGCTTCGCAACACAGGCTGGGGTGTGATCGAAATTGAAGGATCGCGGCTGATTTATGTGGCCGATGGTTCGGTGCATTCCGATGTTGCTGCCACATTGGCGGATCGACTGCTGCAAATTTATCTGCAAGTGCTCACCGTGCTGAAAGAATTCACGCCCGACGAAGCCGCGATTGAAGAGACATTTGTCAACACAGATGCACGGGCTACCTTGAAGCTGGGGCAAGCGCGGGGTGTGGTGATGTTGGCGCCAGCGTCACTGAAAATTCCCGTGTCGGAATATGCGCCCAATACCGTGAAGAAATCGGTTGTTGGTGCAGGCCATGCCGAGAAGGCGCAGGTCAAACACATGGTGAAAATGTTGCTGCCCAAGGCCGTGATGAAATCAGCAGACTCCATCGATGCCCTCGCCATCGCCATCTGCCATGCCCATCACCGGAGCGCGAAAGCGCTTGCAGAAAGACTAAAGGGTTGAATTAGTTTTTCAGCTCGCTTCGAAAATCAGCGAGCAGCTTTTTTCCATTGTCGTTCAAAAACGGCAAGACGCTCGAAAAGCCAAGCAAGCTCGCATTCGCACAGGCGGTTTCGGCGTGGGACAGCGATGGCGTGAAGCTGATACCCGTCTTCTCCAGGCTCAAGCCCCAGCCGAATGCATTTTGAATGCTGTCGATGCAATCGGGGTTGTCCTTTGCATCGGCCTTGTATTTTTCTTCAACCAACATTGCCAGTTTTCCGCTCAACTTTCCGTTCTCGTCAGCAACGCCCGGACGAAGCCATTTTTTGAGATCAACTTCGATGCCGGTGCGCAAATCATAGACAATTTTGGCGCTGCTGTTGACGGGGTGTGCTCCACCGCAAAAAGAACCGTCCCCCGACGCTGCGACCAACCAATGGGCGGTGAGGATGATGGGCACGGCGCTGGTGTCATAGTCGCCATCATTGCCTCCGTTGGCCAATCCACTTTGTATGCATTCCAAATAGTCTGGCTTCTGGCCGGGTTGGGGCACGCCTTGCAGCAGGGTTTTGTTGATGCGTGCGATCTTCGCACCGGAGCCTTTGAGCTTGAATGTTTCTAGCGAGACGTTGAACTGTTCTCCGGCGTTTACGGTTACTTTGACATAGGACTGGCCATCCAGCACGGCGGCTGTTTCGGTGATCTTGGGGGGCGTCACGCGGGGCTGGAAAAACGCTTGGGAGCCACAAGCGGATTCCTGGCCATCTGCATCTTTGGAGTTTTCCGCAAGCCGCGTCAGGTTGATGGGAAATGACTTTTCCTGGGTTGCCCAAGTGCCCTTTATCTTGTTGCCGTCAACGGGATCCAGCTGCCACCGTGGTGCATTGGTATCGCTTGAACTGCCTTCGGTCCAAGATTTTCCATCGTCATTTTCCTCGAGATGGATCGCCTTCAAATGGGCAAGGTAGTAATATGCGCCGAAGTGGTAATCCCGTCTGGTGTCCAGACAGACCATGATCGGCAACTTGCCGATTGTGCCTGTCCAAACGCCAAACAGGCGCGAACTGTCTTGTGCCCAGCCGCTGCTTTGCATGAGCGCGACAAACCCCAAAGCCAAAACCAAATTGCGCATGAATCACCTCACTTTGAAACAGGATAGCACAAGCGCGAATTATTGTCGTTCTTGACTTGTTCCTGATTTTATGAAAGTAATACCAGCGAGGTATTACAATCATGCGCATCACATCGAAAGGCCAGGTGACAATTCCAAAGCACATTCGGGATCGCTTGGGCATTGCGGCAGGTGACGACGTTGGATTTCGCGAGGAGGGGCAAGCTGTATTGGTGGAGAAAGTTGAGGAACCAAAGGAGTTGAATGCTGGTCTTGAGCTGGCCCGACATTTGCGCGAGTTGGGTCGCCGATTGAATCGCAGCAAATATTCCTCGGAAGAGCTGATGGAAATGACGCGCGGGCCCTACAATGACCTCGACGCTGATTGATTCAAATGTCTTGATTGATGTGATGGAGGGGCGGCCTATCTGGCATGATTGGGCAGTCTCACGCTTGGCGGAATTGGCAGACCGCGGAACCTTCATACTCAACCAAATTACTTATGGTGAAGCGTCTATTCCTTATGATTCAGAAGCGATTTTTGAAGCAGGTTTTCGTTTGGAATGGGTCGTGCGAGAGGACATTCCATGGAGCGCAGCATTTCGTGCAGGCAAAGCCTTCAAGCAGTACAAACTGCGCGGTGGAAAACGTGCGAGTGTTTTGCCGGATTTCTTGATTGGTGCCCACGCCGCTGTGAAAGGTTATCGCATCTTGACCCGTGACCAAGCCCGCTTCCGCACCTACTTTCCTGAAGTTGAAGTTATCGCACCGGATACGCACCCATGAGGAAAATGGCATGATAGGCAAACTCAAGGGACGTGTGGATTCGACTGGGCCTGATTGGGTGATGGTGGATGTTGGTGGGGTTTGCTATTTTGTTTCGTGCTCGGGAAAAACCTTGGGCGCTTTGCCGGGTGCGGGTGAACTTTGCGAAATTCATACGGATATGCTGGTTTCGCAGGATAATATTCGGCTTGTAGGTTTTGCAACCGTTCTGGAAAAAGAATGGTTCAGGCTGTTGCAAACCGTGCAAGGTGTTGGGGCGCGCGTGGCGCTGGGAATTTTGACGGTGCTGTCGGCAGGGGAACTGGCTTCCGCCATTGCCTTGCAGGACAAGGCGATGATTGGTCGGGCCAATGGTGTGGGCAAAAAGCTTGCTGAGCGCATTGTGTTGGAATTGAAGGACAAGGCGCCGGCTTACACGGCTGGAGATATTGGTTTGGGGGCGATTGCTGCAGAGCTGAACGCACCGAAATCTTCCGCTGTGACCGATGCCGTTTCCGCACTGGTCAATCTGGGTTATGGCCAGTCGCAAGCGGCAATGGCGGTTGCAGCGGCGATGCGCAAGGGTGGCGATGATCAGCCTACGGAGAAATTGATTCGACAGGCATTGAAGGAGTTGGCGTTGGGATGAGTATGAACGAGTTTGCCCCATCACTCACCCCGGCCCCTCCCCGCAGAGCGGGGTGGGGTGAGAGTTTAGCATGACCCGCACCATTCTCGATCACGACAAAAAACCCGAAGACGCATTGGACACCCATTTGCGGCCGCAGAAGCTTGATGAGTTCGTAGGGCAATCGAAACAGAAAGCCAACTTGCGTGTCTTCATCGAAGCGGCAAAGTCCCGCAATGAAGCGCTTGACCATGTGCTTTTCGCCGGGCCGCCGGGTTTGGGTAAGACGACGCTGGCGCAGATCATGGCGCGGGAGATGGGGGTTAATTTCAAATCCACGTCTGGCCCGGTCATCGCCAAGGCCGGAGATCTTGCGGCGCTGCTCACCAATCTTGAGGACCGGGACGTGTTGTTCATCGATGAAATTCACCGCCTGAATCCGGCGGTTGAAGAAATCTTGTACCCTGCCATGGAAGATTTTCAGCTGGACCTGATCATTGGTGAAGGGCCAGCGGCACGGAGTGTCAAAATTGATCTGGCGAAATTCACGCTTGTGGGGGCGACCACCCGCACCGGGCTTTTGACCTCGCCGTTGCGGGATCGTTTTGGCATTCCCATCCGGCTGGATTTTTACAACGAGGAAGAACTGCTCGATATCGTCCGGCGGGGTGCGCGCATCCTGCAAATGCCGGTGACCGAAGATGGCGCACGGGAAATTGCCCGGCGTTCACGCGGCACGCCACGCATTGCCGGAAGGTTACTGCGCCGGGTGCGGGATTTTGCCTCGGTAGCAGGGCATGCGGAAATCGATGTGGGCTCGGCAGACAAGGCCCTGCTTGCGCTGGATGTGGATCATGCAGGACTGGATGGGCTGGACCATCGCTATCTCAAATGTATTGCGATGAATTTCGGCGGTGGACCAGTCGGCATTGATACGATTGCAGCTTCGTTGTCAGAAAGCCGGGATGGCATTGAAGATGTGGTGGAGCCTTATTTGTTGCAACTCGGTTTTCTCAACCGCTCACCACGGGGCCGCATACTGACGCATCATGCGTTCAAGCATCTGGGTTTGGCGGTGCCGAACCGGGCAGAGATCACGCAAGGGGTTTTGCCGCTGGAGGAGGGGGAGTGAACTTGGGCAATGGGACCTCATCCGGCGCTTTGCGCCACCTTCCCCAAAGGGGAAGGACATTGACCGGGCAGCGGGGATTGTCGCTTCTCCTGCGGAGAAGCTGTCGCAACGCGACTGATGAGGTCACTTCCTTGCGGTGCGCAACATGCTAACAGGCACCCTCACCAACGCCATCCACCGCCTCAATCTTCGCGTCTATTACGAAGACACGGATTTTTCCGGTTATGTCTACCATGCCAATTATCTGAAATTCTGCGAGCGGGGGCGGTCGGATTTTTTGCGGGTTGTTGGCATTGACCAGAATCAGATGATCGCTGAAGGCACGGCTTTTGTGGTGCGGCGCATGGGTTGTGATTTTCTGCGGCCAGCAAAATTTGACGATCTCATCACCGTTGAGACCACGCCCATCACATTGGCAGGTGCGCGCTTTGAACTTTCGCAGCGGGTTTTGCGCAGCGAGGAACAGCTTTTTACAGCAATTGTGACTGTTGCCATCATTGATCGACGCGGGCGGCCCATGCGGATTCCACCTGACATGGCAGCAAAATTTGTGCCCCCCCAAGCGTAACTATTTGTTAACCATAAATGATTCATCTGAAGACCTAGGCTGGCGGTCCTCGTCCGGCCCTTTGCTGATTCATGTGGATGCTCAAAATCTGCCGCAGAATCGACAGAATTAGACTGTTTAGGCGCTGGTTTGGCGTTGTCGCGCTTTGTGAGACGGAACGGAGGACAGTTCTGCCGCAATTGGGGATTTATGATCTGAGATGGAACAAGTAGTTGAATCGCCTGCCGCTGAGGTTGCGAGTATTTCCTTATGGCATCTGGTAACGCAGGCATCGGGCCCGGTTTTACTTGTAATGATTGGCCTGGCCTTGGCTTCGCTATGGACCTGGGCCATCATATTCGAAAAGTTTTTTGCCTTCCGCAAGGTCAATGCAGGCAATGACCGGTTCGAGCAATCCTTCTGGTCGGGCCAATCGCTGGATGATCTTTACCATGGCGTGAGCAACCGCGATAATTCCGGCATGTCTTCGATCTTCGTGGCGGCCATGCAGGAATGGAAACGCAGCCAGGGTGCAGCGCTTCGCGCAGGTTTTGCCGGTGTGCAAAAGCGCATCGAAAAAGTCATGGATGTGCAGATACAAAAGGAAATGGGCGGGCTTGAATCCCGTTTGTTGTTTTTGGCAACCACGGGTTCGGCTGGTCCTTTTATCGGGTTGTTTGGCACGGTCTGGGGAATCATGACGGCCTTCCAGGGCATCGCCAATTCCGGCCAGACCAGCTTGGCAGTTGTGGCACCCGGCATTGCCGAAGCGCTTTTTGCCACGGCCATTGGCCTGGTGGCTGCCATTCCAGCGACAATATTCTACAATATGTACTCTGCCGATGCAGCGAAGGTGGCGACTCGGCTTGAAAATTTTGCCGATGAATTTTCAGCCATTATTTCCCGCCAGTTGGACGAGAGGGCTTAAACGATGGGCGCTTCCATGGGTGGTGCAAAAGGTGGCGGACGCCGGGGCAGGCGCCAATCGCGCCATGGTGCCATCAGCGAAATCAATGTGACGCCACTGGTGGACGTGATGTTGGTGTTGTTGATCGTATTCATGGTGGCGGCTCCGTTGATGACAGTCAGTGTGCCCGTCGATCTGCCGAAGACCAGTGCCAAACCCACATCGACACCTGCTGAGCCTTTGTTCATTACTGTGCAAGCCAACAATACGGTTTACCTCGGCGACAAGGTGACGAATTTTGAAGATTTGCTGCCGCAACTTGCCGCCCAGGCCAAGGATGGCCTGAACGAAAATCTGATGGTGAGGGCCGATAGTGCGCTGACCTATGGCAAGATCATGGAAGTGCTCGGCCTGCTGAATGGTGCGGGCTACACCAAGGTGGGCCTTGCAACACTGCCCATCGACAAGCCAGTCAACAATTGAAACCATGAAGAAAAGCTTTCTCGGTTCGGCAACATTCCATGGGGCAATTATCATCGCCGCAGTGTTTGGCATGCCTGCTGCGAAAGTGCCGGAGATTATTCCGCCGGAAGCCATTCAGGTAGATATCAGCAACATCACCGACAACACCAAGGTCAAGGCGCAAACCAAGTCGGATGAAAAACCCAAGGACAAGCCAAAGCCCAAGGCTTCGGAGGCGAAGGAAAAAGTAAAGCCCAAGGAAAAAGTTGCGGAAGAAAAGAAGGTGGCGTTGAAGGAACCTGTCAAGGCAGAGCCACCACCGCCCAAGCCAGAAGAGAAACCCGAACCTGAGCCGCCAAAGCCAGAAGAAAAACCCGAGCCCAAGGTTGAACCACCCAAGCCCAAAAAAGAACCACCGTCCAAAAAGGTGGAGGACTTGCCATTGGATTCCGATCCGTTGAAAGACATGCTGGCGGCTGAGGAAAAGCAGATCGAAGAAGACAAGAAGATCGAAGAAAAAAAGAAGGCTGACGAAAAGAAAAAAGCCGACGAAAAGAAAAAGGCCGACGAGAAAAAGAAAGTCGCCGAGGAAAAAAAGAAGACCGATGAAAAGGCCGCTGCCGATGCCAAGAAAAAGCTCGATGGTGAGAAGAAGAAGCGCAAGCTTGATGTGGCGGAATTGGAAGCCTTGTTGAACAAGGACGATACGATTGAATCATCAGCGCCTGTTGAAAAGAAAGACGATGCCGGTACGCCTGAAAAAGCCGAGAAAGATGTGCAGGGCAATGATGATGCCATTTCTGCAACAATCGTCGATGCCTTGCGCAGCAAGTTCTCGGAATGCTGGTCTATTCCACCGGGTGTGCGCGAAGCAGCAGTCAGTGTTGATGTGACGTTTGATCTCGACAAGCAGGGTCGTGTGGTTGGTCAGCCTGTTATCATCGGGGGCGACAATGACAGCCCGCTGTTCCAGACCGCTGGACTTGCAGCCCGTTCGGCTGTGATGACATGCCAGCCCTTTGATTGGCTGCCACCTGACCGCTATGACCTTTGGAAAAATATTGAATGGACGTTCAAGCCGCGATGACGCAGGAAAGTGACATGATGAAAAATACTTCTACCGCAATAGTACTCCGTCTTGTCATGGCGTTCATGCTGTTCCTTGCATTGCCCGGAGCTTCCTTTGCGGCATTGAAGGGCATCAACCAAGACGGCAAGATTGATCCTTTGCCGATTGCCATTGCGCCGTTTTCAGCTAGTGGTGACACGACGGATGCGGCTGCTGTCATTGCCGGGGTGATTGCCAATGATTTAGGTCGATCAGGCTACTTCGGGCCGATTTCACCAGATTCCTATCCCGAGCAACTTTCCACCCTTGATGCCCAACCGAATTTTTCTGGCTGGCAGCAAATCAAAGCCCGCGCGCTGGTAGCGGGTCAGGTCACAAGTGAAGGCGGCAAGATTCGCGTAGCTTTTAAACTTTATGATGTGGACTCAGGCCAGATGCTGGTGAGCCAATCGTTGTCCGCTTCTCCAAAATTGGCGCGGCGTTTGGGGCACCGGGTTGCCGATCAGATCTATCAGGCCCTTACAGGTTTTGATGGTTATTTTGACACCCGGGTGGTTTTCATTAATGAAAGCGGTGGCAAGTCGAAGCGCATCAAAAAACTGGCGATCATGGATCAGGATGGTTTCAATGCCCGCGATCTTCCGGTTGCAGGTGACTTGTTGCTAACACCGCGTTTTTCGCCGACATCCAATGAAGTGGCTTTCATGTCTTTCGGTACGGGAACACCCCGGGTGTTCGTCTATAACATCGACACCAACCAGAAAGAGATTGTCGGGGATTTTCCCAACATGAGTTTTGCGCCGCGCTATTCGCCGGATGGCAACCGCATCATCATGAGTTTGCAGAGTGAGGATGGCAATAATTCCAATCTCTATGAAATGAATTTGCAGACACGCAAGTCGCGGAAACTCACTGACGTAACTTCTATCAATACGGCACCTTCCTATTCGCCTGACGGTGGGCAGATTGCCTTTGAGTCAGACCGGGGTGGGACGCAGCAAATTTATTTGATGGCTGCAGGTGGCGGTGGCGCGGAGCGCATCAGTTTCGGCAAGGGTCGTTATTCAACACCGGTTTGGTCGCCGGATGGCAAGTGGATTGCCTTTACCAAAAATGCGGGCGGCAAATTTGCCATCGGCGTGATGAAGCCCGATGGCTCAGGCGAACGCATCGTCTCGGCAGATTTTCACGCAGAAGGGCCAACCTGGTCTCCCAATAGCCGTGTCATCATGTTCTTCAAGGAAAAGGGCGGAGAGAATGGTGGTGCGCAACTCTATTCGGTCGATGTGTCGGGTTACAACGAGCAACCGGTTTCAACACCGGGTTTTGCTTCAGACCCGGCTTGGTCACCGCGTCTTAACTAAGTTTGCAAACCTGGACTTAAGAATATCAGGGCTAAGACTTTCTGAATATCGGGGCCAAAATTTTAATTGGGGGGCCTCACGCAATACTAAAATAGGTGGATAAATGTAATGATGAATGTTCAAACTTCGAGTTTCAAGATTGTGCTGGCTTTGGCTTGTGCGCTTTCGCTGGCCGCATGTTCCAAGAAATCTTCAACGGCTGGTCTTGGTGCCGATGGTCTTGGCGGTGGGGCTGGCGATCAACTGGCAGGCAGTGCAGCCCAGGTTCCGGGTTCGGCCGAAGATTTCTCAGCCAATATCGGTGACAAGGTGTATTTTGAAAATGACCAGTCTTCGCTGACGGCTGAAGGCCGCGATGTTTTGGTGAAGCAAGCCTCGTGGTTGCAGGAATATCCTGAAGTTGCCATTCAGATTGAGGGCCATGCCGACGAGCGTGGTACCCGCGAGTACAATATTTCACTGTCGGCAAGGCGTGCAACAACGGTTCGCAATTTCCTGATCTCGCAAGGTATTTCAGCAAAGCGCGTGGCTTCCATCGCCTATGGCAAGGAGCGCCCAGCGGCGGTTTGTGATAGTGAGGAATGTTGGTCACAAAATCGCCGTGCTGTCACGGTTATCACGGGTGGTGCCCGCACCAGCTAAGGGTGGTGAGGGGCCGTTCCATGGCCTTGCCACATGAATTTCGTGTAAGGGGTGGCCATCGCGCTTGTGTGCGGTGGCTTTTTGTGCAACGCAAAAAGATGAATGTGGCGAATCGCGAGGGCGGTCCTTTTGGGGCTCCGTGATTGGCTGTTTAAAGGAGTGGGATAGCGATGTTGATGCGGATGGCTGGTTTCAAAACTGTTGCTGTGATGAGTTGTTTTCTGGCTTTGGCGGCCTGTACGAAAAAGAATGCGCCAGATCTGGAAGCAGGCCCCGGCGGCCAGGGCGAAAGCTTTGATGGCGGCATTGGCTCGGCTACGCCTGGTTCCAAGGCGGATTTTGATACCAATATCGGCAACGTGATTTACTTTCTGGTTGACCAGTCAGACTTGACACCTGAGGGTCGTGAAACCTTGACCCGTCAGTCAGAATGGCTGCAAAAATATGGCGATGTTACCATCCAGGTCGAAGGTCATGCCGATGAACGCGGCACGCGCGAGTATAATATTTCATTGTCGGCGCGTCGTGCCACCACGTCGCGGAATTACCTGATTTCGCAAGGTGTGCCAGCCAACCGCATAGCTTCCATTGCCTATGGCAAGGAACGTCCGGCACAACTTTGCGATGCAGAGGAATGCTGGTCGCAGAACCGTCGTGCCGCAACTGTGGTGACAGGCGGAACAAACTAACCTTCTGTTACTGTTGCGCCTGTGCAACAGTTGGCAGGGATTTGCAGGCTGCCACGGCATAGCCCCAATTTCTCCGCCTTGTTCAGCCAAGGTTCAGCATCACTGATTTTCCAACCGGATTATAGACATGTTCAAAAGAACGCTTTTTGCGGCAGCGCTGTTTACGAGTGCAGCCAGTTTCATTGCTGGACCAGCTTCAGCCCAGGATATTGCCACCCGCATTCTCAACATTGAAAACCAGATGCGTGACTTGACGGGTCAACTCGAAGAGTTGAACTTTTCGATGAAGCAGCTGCAAAAGCAGATTGCTGCGGGTGGTTCCCAGTCGGGATCGCTGGAACCGGCGATCAAGGCACCAGCAAAGCCCAGTTTGAAAAAGCTGGCCGCTGAACAGGGGATTGAGCAGATTGGTGATTCGGAGGATCCTGTTCCGCCGCAAAAGCGCGCAGTGATTACCGGCGCTGAGCAGGTTGAAGACCTGAATAACCAGTTGGCGAGCACGCCTGCTGCGACCGATGATGCGGAAGCCGCTATTGGCGAAGACGCGGCCGTGGCTTCAGCAGTTCCTGCCATTGGCGTCGATGATGCTGTGACAGGCGATTCAATCGAACAGGTTTCATTGACGCCACAAGCCGAGACTCCTGAAGCTGTTTACGAGCGCTGGTATGAAGCCTTGTTGCGGCGGCAGTTCCCGGAAGCTGAAACTGGCTTCAGGGATTTCCTTGCCAAATATCCAGAACACAGCCTTGCCGGCAGTGCCCAGTTCCAGTTGGGTGAAACATTTTATGCCCAGGCTGACTATGAGGGGGCCGCCCGTAATTTTCTTCAGGGCTACAAGAATTATCCAAAAAGCCGCCGCGCACCAGACAGTTTGCTGAAACTCGGCATGAGTTTGAAAAAGATGGGCCAAAAGGAACAGGCTTGTGCAGCGCTGGGTTCAGTTGGAGCCGAATTTCCGCGGGCCGTTGAAGTGAAAAAGCGTGCCACGGCAGAATTCAAGCGCAACGGTTGTTGAGTTGGGATTTGCGCCAGCGGCCCTTCGAGCCTCGAAAGGTTGTTCGACGTGAGTTAAGATTGGTGCGACAATTCCAACCAGAGGAACATTTATTCAACAGCCTCATGGGAATTCCCCATGTGGCTGTTGCGGTTTCTGGCGGGTCTGATTCCATGGCGCTTTTGCGGATGGTACAGGAATGGCAGTTGGCGAAAAATCCCATGCCAGCAATCACGGCCTTGACGGTTGATCATGGTTTGAGAACCGCGAGCAGGGACGAGGCGGTCCGTGTGGCCCAGTGGTGCGCTTCGTTTTCGATCCCCCATCATATTCTGTATTGGAATGGTGACAAACCGCAAACAGGTTTGCAAGCCAAGGCCCGGGTTGCGCGTTATGATCTTTTGGCGGAATGGTGTTTGGCAAATAGCATTTCGGTTTTATTGACGGGGCATACGGCTGATGACCAAGCCGAGACGGTGTTGATGCGACGCGCCCGTACATCCTCAGATCGGAGCCTTGCGGGGATTTGGCCGGAAAGCCAATGGCAGGGGGTTCGGGTATTGCGCCCGCTGCTGGCCTGCAGGCGGGAAAGTCTGCGCGGTTATTTGAAGTCACTCCAGCAGGAATGGATTGATGATCCGAGCAATGATGATATCCGTTTTGAACGGGTGCGGGTGCGACAGAAACTCGCTGATCAGGATATTTCAGAGCTGCAGGAACAGGCGGCCAAGTCTTTGCGTTTGACGGTGGCGCAGCAGAAGATCATCGGCGACTGGATGAAAGTCCATGGCCGGGTTGATGAATGGGGCTGCATCTGGTTGCCGCGACCACAATTGTCTGGATGTGAAGTTGAAATCAGGCTCGGAATCTTTAGGCATTGCATTCAACATGCGGGCGGATCAGTTGCCGTAGCGCCGGAAGCACTTCGCAACTTGCAAGCTTGGGCAATTGGCCATCAATCCGGGCGGCGCACTTTGGGCGGCGCATTGATAATGTTGCGCCGTGATCATGTTTTGGTGGCGCGGGAAGCCGGGCGAATCAGCCCTCAGCCGCAAATTGTGCCTGCTGATGGTCACCTGCTGTGGGACGAGCGCTTTCTGGTTACAGCCCCTCCGGGCAGCTTCGTTGGTTCTGGTCTTGCGTTTAAAGTAAACATGCGCCTGAAGAATGTGCCATTTGCCGTGCTATTGGCCATGCCTCACGTCAAATTGGCGGATGGCACTTGTATTTTGGCCGATAAAAATGCCGGGAAGGGCATTTCAGCCATAATTTGTGAACGAAAGCCGAAGTAGACATAAATTAACGGTGGTAAGCGACTTGGAATTGGCGTTGTCGCAACCTATGTTAAGTGTCAAATATGTGAAGGGAGCAATGCGCCTTGGCGGCTGTTCCAGAAATCGAGGATCGACGTGAATCAATTCCGCAATTTTGCCATTTGGATTGTCATCGGGCTTTTGTTGTTCGCCCTGTTCAGTTTGTTCCAAGGCCAAACCTTGATGCGGACGGCCTCCAATGAGGTGAGCTATTCCGAAATTCTCGACAAGGTGGGCAATGGCTCCATCAAGACGGTGACTTATACACTTGGCAGCAGCGAGCTGGTGGCCAAGACCACAGATGACAAAACTTTGACAGCCAATGTGCTGTTGACTGATGATTTCATCAAGCTGATGCGGTCGAAGAACGTTGATATTCAGGTGCGTTCGGCCCAGGGCGATTCACTGCTCTCGACGATTTTGGCCTATTCAATCCCGATGTTGCTGATGCTTGGCGTGTGGTTCTTCATCATGCGGCAGATGCAAAGTGGCACTGGCAAGGCCATGGGTTTTGGCAAGTCCAAGGCGAAGCTTTTGACGGAAAAGCAGGGCCGCGTGACCTTCGCTGACGTTGCCGGTGTTGATGAAGCCAAGGATGATGTGGTGGAAATCGTTGAGTTTCTGCGTGATCCCCACAAGTTCCAACGCTTGGGCGGCAAGATTCCGCGCGGTGCACTTTTGGTGGGGCCGCCAGGTACGGGTAAAACCCTGTTGGCCCGCGCCATTGCTGGTGAAGCCAATGTGCCATTCTTTACGATTTCCGGTTCGGACTTTGTCGAAATGTTTGTGGGCGTTGGTGCAAGTCGCGTGCGCGACATGTTTGAACAGGCCAAAAAGAATGCACCTTGCATTGTGTTTATCGATGAAATCGACGCTGTCGGTCGTCACCGTGGTGCAGGCCTTGGTGGTGGCAATGATGAGCGCGAACAAACGCTCAACCAGCTGCTCGTTGAAATGGATGGCTTTGAAGCCAACGAAGGCGTGATCATTGTTGCGGCCACCAACCGGCCTGACGTGCTTGATCCCGCCTTGTTGCGTCCGGGTCGGTTTGACCGCATGATTACGGTGGGCAATCCTGATGTAAAGGGCCGCGAGCAGATTCTGAGAGTTCACATGAAGGACAAGCCTTTGGCCCCTGATGTGGAGCCACGCGTGATTGCCCGTGGCACACCCGGATTCTCCGGCGCTGATCTGGCCAATCTGGTGAATGAAGCGGCATTGCTGGCGGCGCGGCGCAACAAGCGCATGGTGACCCATGTTGAATTTGAAGATGCCAAGGACAAGGTGATGATGGGTGCTGAACGCAAATCCATGGCCATGTCAGAAGAGGAAAAAACACTCACTGCCTATCATGAAGCGGGCCATGCGGTTGTTGGCATGTCGGTGCCGGCCGGCATTCCGGTGCACAAGGCCACCATCATTCCGCGCGGTCGCTCGCTTGGCATGGTGAAGTTCCTGCCGGAGGGGGATCGTTATTCCATGAAGTTCAAGGAATACACATCGCAGCTCGCCGTGGCCATGGGCGGCCGGGTTGCTGAAGAACTGGTGTTCGGCAAGGAAAACATCACGTCTGGTGCATCTGGCGATATTCAACAGGCCACCAAACTGGCCCGCGCCATGGTAACGCAATTGGGTTATTCCGATGACCTTGGCACGGTGGCTTATGGCGACAATCAGGAAGAGGTGTTCCTAGGGCATTCTGTTGCACGCACCCAGAACGTTTCAGAGGCCACGGCGCAAAAGATTGACTCGGAAGTGAAGCGTTTGATCGATCAGGGCTACAAGGATGCCAGAACCATTCTGACCAAACGGCGGAAGGATCTTGAGACTTTGGCAAAGGCGTTGCTGGAGTATGAAACCCTGACCGGCGAAGAAATCAAATCGCTTTTCAAAGGCATCATGCCCAAACGTGATGACGATGAAGGTACGCCTGCCAAGGCTGAAACCAGCAAAATTGTGCCGAAAGCCGGCGGCAAGCGCACCACAGGTGGCATGGAACCACAGGCGACGTGATCGTTTTATAGCGTTGGCCAAAGGGACCTCATGCCCCTTCGCCCAAGTGGGCTACGGCGCACACAGTCCGCCCTTCGGGCACCTTCTCCAACTTCGTTGGAGAAGGGACAATTTGCAGAGACCTGTCCCTTCTCCACGAAAGTGGAGAAGGTGGCGCAACGCGCCGGATGAGGTCCTTTGGGTTCCCCATGATCCGGCCACTTTCCATATTGAGAAATCCATCCTATGGCACCCACCTCTAAAACCTACCTCCGCCCCTTGGGCCTGGTGTTCGGCAATGATGCGCGAAACTTGATCGCGGCGGGACGGGCAGGGGCTTTGGGCGGCATGGCCCATCTAGGCTTTACGCTGGTTGAAGTGATTGAGCGCGGCTCCGGCATCCGCCGTGATATCGTTCCGTATACGGATATTTCCGGTCATGCCCTGATGGCCAATCACGTGAGACCGCGTGCAGCCTTCGGCGGCATGGACATGTCGGCCTGCCGGATCATGGGCGTTGTCAATGTCACGCCGGACAGTTTTTCAGATGGCGGCCGGTTGGGAACTGTTGCGGCTGCCGTGGCCCATGGCAAACAACTGGTGGCGGAAGGGGCCGATGTTCTGGACATTGGCGGCGAGTCTACCAGACCGGGTTCCGATACGGTTTCTGCTGCGGACGAGCTTGCGAGAATCCTGCCGGTGATCGCAGGATTGCGGGGTGAACAAGTGATTTCCGTTGATACGCGCAAATCTTCGGTCATGCAGGCAGCTCTCGCGGCGGGTGGACGGATTATCAATGATGTGTCAGCTTTGGGTCACGATGAAAAAAGTGCTGGTGTGGTGGCTGCCAGCCAAGCGCCTGTGGTCTTGATGCATGCGCAAGGTGAGCCCAAGACCATGCAGCTTAATCCGCGCTATGATGATGTGGTGCTGGATGTTTATGATGCCTTGGCGGAACGGGTGGCCTTTGCGCGAGTAGAAGGTATCTCACTTGGCAATATCTGCATTGATCCGGGCATTGGTTTTGGCAAGACATTTCGGCAGAACCTGGCATTGATGGCCGGATTGACGATTTTTCATGGGCTCGGTGTTCCGTTGCTTGTCGGACTTTCGCGGAAAGGTTTTGTCGGGGCGGTGACGGGTGAAAAACCTGCAGCGGCGCGCGTGCATGGATCGGTTGGCGGTGCCATGCAGGCGGCGCAGCAGGGCGCGCATATTCTGCGTGTTCATGATGTGAAAGCCTCTCGGGCAGCGCTTTCCATGTTTACTGCGTCAAATGATCCTGATTCAGCAGATGTTTAGTTTCTGCTAATAGCATTTCGGTGGGGTCGTCGATGAATTTGGGAAAACAACAATGACACGGAAGTATTTTGGTACAGATGGTGTGCGGGGCCGCGCCAACATCGGTGCAATGGCGCCTGATATTGTGATGAAGGTGGGCATGGCGGTGGGCCAGCTCTATCGTCGTGGCAGGCATCGGCACCGGGTAGTCATCGGCAAGGATACGCGGCTTTCAGGCTACATGATTGAACAAGCCTTGACGGCTGGTTTGCTGTCGGCTGGCATGGATGTTTTTTTGCTGGGGCCGGTGCCAACACCCGCCGTTGCAATGTTGACACGCTCCATGCGGGCGGATCTCGGCATCATGATTTCTGCCTCGCACAATCCGTTTTACGACAACGGCATCAAGATTTTTGGTCCTGATGGCTACAAGCTATCGGATGATCAAGAGCTTGATATTGAGGCGCTGATTGACGACTCGTCGCGCGTGCAGTTGGCTTCATCGGCGGAAATCGGCCGGGCCAAACGCATTGAGGATGCGGGTGCCCGCTACATCGAATTTGCCAAACGCACATATCCCGGCGAAAGCAATCTTGATGGCATGCGCATTGTGATTGATACGGCCAATGGTGCTGCCTACAAAACAGCACCGACGGCTCTTTGGGAATTGGGCGCTGAAATCATCGAACTGGGAGTTGATCCCAACGGCACCAATATCAATGAAAAATGTGGATCCACGGCACCGGAACTGATGTGCCAGAAGGTGCGCGAATTGCGGGCCGATATTGGCATTGCGCTGGATGGCGATGCAGACCGGGTGATCATTTGTGATGAAAAAGGCAATGTGATCGACGGTGACCAGATCATGGCGCTGGTGGCATCTTCGTGGGCGCAACGGGGGCAATTGAAAGGTGGCGGACTGGTTGCCACCATCATGTCGAACCTCGGACTCGAACGATTCATGGTGGGGCAGGGCCTCAGTTTGGCGCGCACCAAAGTTGGTGATCGCTATGTAGTCGAACATATGCGCGGACATGGTTTCAATGTGGGTGGCGAACAATCGGGCCATATCGTGTTGTCGGATTATGCAACGACGGGTGATGGCCTGCTGGCCGCCCTGCAGGTGATGGCGGAAGTGGTGCGGCAGGGAAAACCTGTGAGCGAGGTCTGCAAGTTGTTTGATCCGCTGCCACAGGTTTTGAAAAATGTGAAATTCAAGGGTGGCAAGCCACTTGAAGACAACGCCGTCAAGCAGGCGATTGCCAGTGCTGAAATGCGCTTGGGCAATCAGGGCAGGCTGGTCATTCGTCCGTCGGGAACTGAACCCTTGATCCGCGTCATGGCCGAAGGTGATGACAGTCGCATGGTGGATGAGATTGTGGATGAGCTCTGCGGCATCATTGCCAGGACTGCGGCTTGAAATGGCTCATGGTTAACAATTCAGCAATGATTTGCGCGGCTTTCGCACATAAAGCGTTGCCTTAAAGACACACATTATTTCCGCCATGTTATCGCCCCAGTCCGGCCTGCTGAAAGACAAATCGGGCTGCCATTCTCTCCTCATCGAACTAGAAAAACAAAACTGCAAATGAGGTGTGTGATGAATAATTTCAAAATGATGTTGCTGGCTGGTGTTGTGTCGTTGCCGCTATCGGGTGTTGCAATGGCGGCTGATATTGATCCGGTTTTACCTGCCGAGGATGTGTCGTCGCTGGGGCTTTATCTCCGGGCGGATGCCGGTTGGTCGATGCTAAATTTTGCCGGCAATGACAATGCCTACACAGCGGGACTGGGTGTCGGTTATCAGTACAATGACTATTTCCGCACTGACATTACAGGCGAATGGTCGGGCAAATACAATGTGGCACCGGGTGCGGCGATCTCGACGAGAGCCATCATGGGCAATGCCTATTTTGATATCGCCAACGACTCGATGTTTACGCCTTATGTGGGCGTGGGTGCGGGTTATGGCTGGGTGAATGGTTCTGGCACGGCTGTTGATGACAGCGGCCTGGTTCTGGGTGCGGCGGCTGGTGTTGCCATGGACCTGACCAACAACATCGCCGTTGATGTGGGTTACAAAATGCGTGACTTCATCGTGGCAGGTAACAACCCGATAGAACATGCAGTGACAGCAGGCCTTCGCTTCAAGTTCTGATCCACAATCGCGTGTGATCATCGACAGACGCGCTACGGGTGAAAACCCGTGGCGCGTTTTTCAAAACACCCGCGTGATGAAATTCAGCAAATTGCCCTATAGTTCAAAAGACAATTGCTCACCTTTGGAAGAAGAATGAGTCTTGAATTGATATGGGTCGTCTATTGGCCCTGATTTATCTTTTGCCGCCAGCACCAGCGCATTCAGTTTGGTTGCCGCTTGGTAGTAGCGCCCGCGCTTTTCTCCAAATGCAACCAGATATTCCAGTTCGGTGAGCCGTTTCAGATCTCTGCTTGCAACAGTTTCGGATATTTTTGCTTCCGATCTGTATGGGGCATTTTTGACCTTGTAGCCGAACGCAGCATCCATCATCGGTGCTTCAATTCTGTCGGGCAAACCGAGTTCTTTGATAATTTTGCTTATCTGTTCCCAAACACGCCCAATTATTGCATTTCGCCTCATCAATGTGACGGCTTGCTGATAATGTGCACGAAGACAAAACCTGACCCACGGCAATGCGGATCGATGCGGACTCCAAATGCCTTGTCCGGTTTCTTTCAGAATGGCGTAATAGGGCTCTGTATTGCGTCCAAGCCATTCTTCAATGCTGCAAAACATTGGTCCCGTGATGCCGTTTTGAGATATGACCAACGTTTGTAGCGCTCTGGCCATTCTGCCATTACCATCTTTAAAAGGATGGATCATGGTAAGATTCAGATGTGCCATCGCGCCAAGAACGGTAGAAGAATCATAGTCAGCAGCCGAATTTATTTGTTTGACATATTCTGCCATCAAAGATGGTATTTGGTCAGCTGGTGGACCCTCGTACTCGGTGTCTTGGGTTGGTTCCCGAACTACGTAAATTGGCCCATTTCTCCACTGCCCAGGAAGTTTAGTCATGTCATAGTTGAGCATCATGAAGTGCAGGCTTCTGATGAATTGTGCGTTCACTTCAGTATGTGGGTCTTCATGGACCCTGATTACATAGGTCATCGCGTTTCTATAACCTTGCAATGCTTTGATGGTTTCTTCCTCCAGCGTTTCAGGGCGCTCGTCATCGATGATTGCAACAGCTTCGGCAAGATTGGCATTTATGCCCTCAATGCTGTTTGACCCTTGAATTGCCCTTGCAAAAGTATTTTTCCGGAGAAACCCAGTCCATCGGGTGGGGTTTTGGCTTACTTGGTGCCTCAGTTGTTGGCGCAGTTCGCGTATCAAACCCAACACAGCATGGTCTTTCTGTTCGAGTTTTGGGTATTCGTAGATCATAGCGGTTATCCATTATTGCACAGTTGAAATGACGATAATTAATTAACATAATGATTAAATGAATTTGACTAACCTACTTGAACAGCATTTGCCGTCAAGTCAGTTTGCAAGGTCTCCAAAGGTGTCATTGGTATTTTTTTCTTGCTTTGCGACACAAGTTGTGCGATCCGCGCCTTGGGCGAGCCCTCCCCAATGGGGGTCAACCCATCTGTAAGGATGGAGTAACATGACAGATTTGAAACCGGCTTTGCGGCCGCAAAATGCGCAATTTTCATCTGGCCCTTGTGCCAAGATTCCCGGCTGGACTATCCAGTCACTTTCCAGGGCTTTGACTGGCAGGTCCCATCGCTCAGGCGAGGGTAAGGTGCGTTTGAAACGCGCCATTGCTTTGACGCGTGAAGTTTTGCAGGTGCCTGCGGATTACCGCATTGGCATTGTTCCGGCTTCCGATACTGGTGCTGTGGAGATGGCCTTGTGGTCACTGCTGGGTGCGCGCGGCGTTGATATCTTTGCTTGGGAAAGTTTCGGCGATGGCTGGGTTTCCGATGTGGTGAAACAACTGAAGTTGCCGGATATGCGCAAGTTCACTGCGGACTATGGTTTGCTGCCTGACATGACCCAGGCGGATTTCTCGCGTGACGTTGTGTTCACCTGGAATGGCACGACGTCAGGCGTGCGAGTGCCCAATGCCGAATGGATTCCAGACAATCGCGAAGGCCTCACAATTTGCGATGCCACATCATCGGCCTTCGCGCAGGACATGGATTTTTCAAAACTCGATGTGGTGACGTTCTCTTGGCAGAAAGTGCTGGGCGGCGAGGGGGCACATGGGGTTTTGATTTTGTCCCCACGAGCTGTGGCGCGGCTGGAATCCCATGCACCCGCCTGGCCCATGCCGAAGATTTTCCGGCTGACATCTGGCGGTAAATTGATTGAAGGCATTTTTGAAGGCGAGACGATCAACACGCCTTCCATGCTCTGCGTTGAAGATTATGTGGTGGCGCTGGAGTGGGCACAAAGTGTTGGCGGTCTTGCAGGTTTGCGGGCGCGGGCCGATGCCAATGCGGCGGTGATTGACCGGTGGATTGGCAAAACGTCTTACGCGCACCACTTGGCGAAGGTGCCTGCAACACGTTCCAATACGTCAGTGTGTTTTACCCTTGATGGCACGGAAGATGTGCCGAAGAAGATGACCAAGCTTCTCGAAAAGGAAG
Source organism: Hyphomicrobiales bacterium (assembly GCA_031417515.1). Classification (GTDB taxonomy): domain Bacteria; phylum Pseudomonadota; class Alphaproteobacteria; order Rhizobiales; family Aestuariivirgaceae; genus Aestuariivirga. The sequence goes on along the minus strand of JANOVS010000254.1, from coordinate 5,476 downwards.
GTGTTGCCTTTGACATTGGCGGCTACCGCGATGCGCCACCAGGGCTTCGCATCTGGTGTGGTGCGACAGTTGAAACCGCCGATCTGGAATTGCTGATGCCTTGGCTGGATTGGGCATTCAAGCGGGCGAATAGTGAGTAGCGAATAGCGAATAGGGGTTGATTTCCCTCGCTGCTACCACTTCGCTATTCGCTATTCGCTATTCGCTATTCGCTATTCGCTATTCGCTATTCGCTATTCGCTATTCGCCTTTTTGAGGAACCACCATGACCAAACCCCGTGTTCTCGTCTCTGACAAACTTTCTGAAACTGCTGTGCAGATATTCCGCGATCGCGGTCTTGATGTTGATTACAAGCCTGACCTTGGCAAGGACAAGGATGCCTTGCTGGCGGTGATCGGCGATTATGATGGTCTGGCCATTCGTTCGGCCACCAAAGTGACACCGAAACTGATTGCAGCCGCACCGCGCCTGAAAGTGATCGGGCGGGCTGGCATTGGTGTGGACAATGTGGATATTCCCGCCGCCACGGCCCGTGGTATTGTTGTGATGAACACGCCTTTCGGCAATGCCATAACCACGGCTGAACATGCGATTTCCATGATGATGGCATTGGCGCGCCAGATTCCCGAAGCCTCAGCCTCAACACTGGCTGGCAAGTGGGAAAAGAACCGCTTCATGGGCGTTGAGCTTTACAACAAGACGCTCGGTGTCATCGGTTGTGGCAATATTGGTTCCATCGTTGCCGACCGTGGCGTGGGCCTGAAAATGAAGGTCATCGCTTATGACCCGTTCTTGTCATCGGAACGTGCCCTGCAATTGGGTGTTGAGAAGGTCGAACTGCTTGAGCTTGTATCGCGGGCTGATTTCATCACCCTGCATACACCGCTGACAGAAAAGACCCGCAACATCATTGGTGCCGCTGCCATTTCCAAGATGAAAAAGGGTGTGCGCATCATCAATTGCGCGCGTGGCGGGCTGGTGAACGAAGACGCCTTGTATGACGCGATGGTCGCCAAGCATGTTGCAGGAGCTGCACTCGACGTGTTTGAAGTTGAACCTGCAACAAGCCACAAGCTGTTCTCACTTGAGAATGTGATCGCCACACCGCATCTCGGCGCTTCCACCAATGAGGCACAAGAAAATGTGGCGCTGCAGGTGGCTGAGCAAATGGCCGACTTCTTAATGACGGGGGCGGTGACCAATGCGCTGAACATGCCGTCGATTTCAGCTGTCGAAGCGCCGCGTCTGCGGCCCTTTGTGGCGCTTGCTGAAAAGCTGGGTTCATTTGCGGGCCAACTCACGGATGGCTCCATCACCGGCATTGTCATTGAATATGCTGGTGATGTGGGGGAGATGAATACCAAGGCGTTGACGTCGGCCGCCCTTGCCGGCGTGCTGGCATCTCAACTCGGCACCGTCAACATGGTGTCTGCTCCCATCGTGGCGCGTGAACGCGGCATCAAGGTTGATGAAGTGAAGCAAACCCAGCGTGGAGCCTATGAGACCTATATGCGATTGACGGTGAAGACAGCCGACTATGAACGCTCGGTCGCAGGCACCGTGTTCTCTGACGGCAAGCCGCGCATCATCCAGGTGAAGGGCATTGAGCTTGAATCGGATTTCGGCAAATACATGCTCTACATCACCAATAACGACAAGCCGGGGTTCATCGGCAACATTGGCACGCTGATGGGCAATGCCGGTATCAATATCGCCTGTTTCCATTTTGGCCGCGTGACACATGGTGGCGATGCGATTGGACTGGTGGAAGTGGATGCGAAAGTGCCTGCTGAAGTGATTGATGCAGTCAACAAGTTGCCGAATGTGAAGCAGGTGAAGGTGCTGGAGTTTTAAGGGGAAAACTTTCCGTCGTCCCCCACCTCCGTCGCTTCGCGCCACCTCCTCCCCGCGAAAGGCGCGGGTTGGGGGGCATTGATTTGATACCGCTATCCAACCTCGCCCTCCAACCCGATTCTTCATCGGGGAGGAGGTGGCCGAAGGCCGGAGGTGGGGGGCGCTGTCGAGCTACTGCGCTGGTGCCGCCGGTGGCGTTCCCAGCATGCTGGACATGTCGAGGCCGTTGATGGTGACGGCGCCTGCGGTGGTTCCTTCGATCACCCAGACAATGCTGCCATCAGCTTCAGCTTTGCCAAAGCCTTTGGCCGCGACCAGCATGGGCACGGCCTGTTTGGCCATGGGGTCTTCACCCGCTGCAGAGAGTTTGGCCATCAAGGCATCAGCGCCGCGCAAGCGGATGGTTGCCTTGCCGGTTGGCAATCCGGCGAGGTTTACCGTCAACGCACCTTCATAGGACAGCGTATAAACCGGGCTGACAATTTCGCCAGGGTTCATGGTGACAATGACGGTGTTGGTTGGCGTGAAGGCAGGTTGCATTTGGCTTTCAACTTCGGCTGGCAAGACAGGATCCTTGGTGAGGTCCATGGCACCGATGGCAAGGCGTACAGGGGCTTCAACATCGAAACCGGAAACTGCAAAATCCAGTTTCATGCTGGTGGGCACCAGGTCAGCGGCCCATGGTGGTGCCAAGCCTGGCGGGATCGAGATGCCCGACAAGTTGATGCCTTCGCCAAATTTGCCATCTTTCACAACGCCATTGAGAGCGATGGATGAGCCGCCCAATTCGGCAGCAAAGGTTCCCAAGGCAGTATTGACCTTGAGGGTTTCAAAAGTGCTGGTGGAAGTGAGATTTGCAAACACTGGCAGAGCCGCTAGAATTTTTTCCTTGAGTGCAGCTTGATCCTGTTTGATCAGCTCTTCCTTGGGATGCGCGACAAGCCATGCAACGAGGTCAAGAAGCCCGGCCAAATTGGCGGACTTCATGGTGGTGACATAGGAACCTTTGGCAACAGAGGCATCATAATCCAGCGACGGTCCGCTGGCGGCTGCACCGGCTGGCACTTCCGACTTCGATGATACTTTGATATCGGCAAATCCAATTGTCGATTCTGAATCAGCCAAACCTTCGCCGGCTTCGGTTGCCTTGCTTTTCGACTCCACTGAACCGATGCTGTATTCAACAGCGGTCTTCATGTTCAATTCGGGCTGGTTGATCTTGCTTGAAAATGTGATGCCTTTGGCGGTTGTGGTGCTTTCGCTCATGGCACCCAAGGCTTCGTCAAACGTGCCTTGCCAATCAAAATTCTCGATCTTGCCCGACGTATTGAATTGGTCGCCTGCGGACATCGAAAAGGCATAGGGGCCAGACGAGGAGACATCCCAAGTTCCATCTTCGTCTCCGGGAGACAACGTGATTGTCATCGGATCAAAGGTGGCGGTGAAGTCTGGCTTGGCGTTTTTCTTGATGTAAGGCATGACATCAAGTGTGACTTCATAATCATCGCCATCGGGCGTGACTTCAACCACGCCGGGCTCATTGCCGACATAGGCCTGGATGCTGGCCTTGATGCTGGCGGCTTCTTCTGCAGTGGCTGCTGCAATGCTCAAGCTGGTGGATGACAGGAGAAGCAGAAGGGCGGGTGCGATGACGCGGTATTTCATTGACAGAACCTCTTAAGTAACCCCCGACTGCAATTGAGCCGGGATTTTATGCGGCGTCAATGGTGAAAAACCGAAAGCAGGGTTAATGTAGAAATTCGAAATCCTGCCGCAGTTTTGCCTTGGTAAGGCGCTTCAAGATCACAAGGGGATTTATTCACATATTCCGATGGAGAAACGTCATGAAATTTGCTCTGGCTGCCTGCTTGCTGGCTTCGACTTTTTGTGTGCCGGTTTGGGCGCAGGATTTTGCACCGCCTTCCAAAATTGATGCGGTGACGGTTTATTTGCAGGGTGCCGATGTGGTGCGCAGTGCCAGTGTTGATGTGCCTGCGGGCGAGCATAAAATTATATTGGCGGATTTGCCTGCCAATATCGATCCGCGCTCCATTCGGGTGGAGGGGACGGGAGAGTTGGCCATCGCCTCTGTCGATTCGCGCAATGTGTTCAAGGACACCAGTGCAGCTGATGCGGCCCGCAAGGAGTTTGAAAAGCAGATACTGGCGCTGACCGAGGAACGGGCGGGGCTTGACATGGTGATCAATGATTCCAACTATCAACGGGATTTTGTCCTGAAACTTGCCGACAAGCAGTTGACGCCGCAATCCACCACGGAAACCCTCAAGGGCATTGACACGGTGCAACTAGGCAGCATGTTGGATCTGGTGGGCCAGCGTTTGGCAAATTTCGCGGCTCTCACGCAAAAGTCCCAAGTGCGCCAGCGCGAGATTGACGAGAAGGTCAACGAACTCAACCAGCGCATGGCGGAACTGCCACCAGGACAGGATTATCGCACGGAAATTGTCATCAACATTGAGGCAGCGCTGCCGACAAAGGGCGATTTGCGGATCAGCTACCGGATCAATGAAGCGGGCTGGTCACCTTACTATGATGCCAAGCTGGCGATTGGCAGCGCGGGCAAGCCCTCCACGCTTGAGCTTATCAGGCGGGCCGAAGTGACGCAATCTTCAGGTGAGGTTTGGAAGGATGTGTTGTTGACACTTTCAACAGCACGGCCAACGGGGGCAACGGCAGCGCCGGAAATTGCGGAAATAGAAGTAGTTATCAGAGGACCAGAGCCTGTTGTTGCTGATGCTGCTCTGGAAACGATGGAACAAGGCAGCGCTGTCAAAGGCGGCGGTGACGATGAAGCGGACGCGCAACCAAAATCAGTGCTGCGCACTTTGCGTTTGGCAGCCCCCATCGCCAAGCAAAAACAGGCTGTTGTTGAGGTGGTTGGGTTTCAGGCCAATTATGTGATTGCCACGCGGGTGAATGTTGACAACACGGGCCAATCGAAAAAAGTGCGTATCACCTCGACCAATCAGGAGGTGGCACTGCAGGCAATCACCACACCGCGGGTTGATGCGGCTGCCTATCTCACGGCTTCTTTCGCCATGCAAGGTGAGGGGCCGCAATTGGGCGGTGCTGTCAATCTGTATCGCGATGGCGTGTTCGTTGGCCAAGGCGTGTTGCCGCTGCTGAACCCCAAGGAAGAGGCCAAACTCGGCTTTGGCGTGGATGACCAAATCAAGGTGACGCGCATGGAAGTGAAGCGGCTTTCCGGTGAAGAGGGCTTTATCAGTTCGTCCAACATTGAATTGCGGGGCTGGGATATTTCAGTGAAAAACCTGCATGGCATTGCCATGCCGATATTGGTGCAGGACCGGGTGCCCTTTGCCACGGTGAAGGACATCACCATCGAAGAAATCCCCGGCATGAGCGAGCCGACGGAACGCAATGTGGAGAAGAAACGCGGCGTGCTATCCTGGACTTTCACGCTGGAGCCGCAAGCCGAGAATGTGTTGAAAACCGGCTATAAAATCAGCTGGCCTGAAGGCCAGCGGGTGGGGCTTGTCGACTAACAATTTCACTTGTTGCATGGGCTTTGGAATCCTTTAAGGACGGTCAACGGCTCCCAGGGTTTAAAAATCCTCGGAGCCGTTTTTTGGTTTTTTG
>JANOVS010000253.1:0-7734 GCA_031417515.1 Hyphomicrobiales bacterium | reverse complement strand
CCAAGAGGTCATGAACGTCTTCAACCCGGCGGTGCCGGCCCAAGCTTTCGACCAGATTCGCATCTCGATTGCGTCTCCGGAGAAAATCCTGTCGTGGTCATTCGGCGAAATCAAGAAGCCGGAAACCATCAACTACCGCACATTCAAGCCAGAGCGTGACGGGTTGTTCTGTGCCCGCATCTTTGGACCCACCAAGGATTACGAATGCCTGTGCGGCAAGTACAAGCGCATGAAATACAAGGGCATCATCTGCGAAAAGTGCGGCGTTGAAGTCACCCTTTCAAAGGTGCGGCGCGAGCGCATGGGTCATATCGAGCTTGCAGCTCCGGTTGCCCATATCTGGTTCCTGAAATCAGTGCCTTCTCGCATTGCGACGTTGCTTGACATGACGCTGAAGGATATCGAACGGGTTTTGTATTTCGAAAACTACATTGTGCTCGAGCCCGGCCTGACACCGCTCAAGCAATACCAGTTGTTGGGCGAAAATGACTTCCTGAAAGCCCAGGAGGATTATGGCGATGACAGCTTCACGGCTGGCATTGGTGCCGAAGCCATTCGTGACATGTTGATGTCGCTCAATCTTGAGCAGATGAAAGAACAACTGCGCGAAGATTTGCGCGTGGCCACTGGTGACCTGAAGCCGAAGAAGATTGCCAAGCGCCTGAAGCTGGTTGAGCATTTCCTTGAATCTGGCAACCGTCCGGAATGGATGATCTTGACCGTTGTTCCAGTGATCCCGCCAGAACTGCGTCCGCTCGTGCCTTTGGATGGTGGCCGCTTTGCCACGTCGGATCTCAATGATCTCTATCGCCGCGTTATCAACCGCAACAACCGTTTGAAGCGGCTGATCGAACTCAAGGCACCAGACATCATCGTGCGTAACGAAAAGCGCATGTTGCAGGAATCTGTCGATGCCTTGTTTGACAACGGCCGTCGTGGCCGTGTCATCACCGGTGCCAACAAGCGTCCGTTGAAATCGCTTTCTGACATGCTGAAGGGCAAGCAGGGTCGTTTCCGCCAGAACCTTCTCGGCAAGCGCGTCGACTATTCGGGCCGTTCCGTGATCGTGGTTGGTCCGGAAATGAAGTTGCATCAGTGCGGATTGCCAAAGAAAATGGCGCTCGAACTGTTCAAGCCATTCATCTATTCGCGCCTCGAAGCCAAGGGTCTCTCCACCACGGTGAAGCAGGCCAAGAAACTGGTTGAAAAGGAAAAGCCGGAAGTCTGGGATATCCTTGACGAAGTAATCCGCGAACATCCGATCATGTTGAACCGCGCTCCAACACTCCATCGCTTGGGCATCCAGGCGTTTGAGCCCGTGTTGATTGAAGGCAAGGCCATCCAGCTTCATCCGCTGGTCTGCACGGCTTTCAACGCCGACTTCGACGGCGACCAGATGGCGGTTCACGTGCCGCTGTCGCTTGAGGCCCAGCTGGAAGCCCGCGTGTTGATGATGTCGACCAACAACGTTCTGCATCCCGCCAATGGCCAGCCGATCATTGTGCCGTCGCAAGACATTGTGCTCGGACTGTATTATCTGTCGATCACTGCAGAAGGTGAACCAGGCCAAGGCAAAGTGTTTGGTTCCCTCTCGGAAATCGAACATGCGCTTTCCGCTGGTGTCGTCACGCTGCATGCCAAGATCAAGGCCCGCATCAAAGACACGGCTGCTGATGGCATGGTGCGCAACCGCATCATCGACACCACACCAGGCCGCATGCGCATCGGCGAGCTTTTGCCGCTGGCGATGAACATCACTTATGACCTCTGCAACAAGTTGATGACCAAGCGCGACATCTCCAAGATGATTGACTCGGTGTATCGCCACTGTGGCCAGAAGGAAGCGGTGATTTTTGCTGACCGCATCATGGCGCTGGGATTCCTCAACGCCTACAAGGCTGGTATTTCCTTCGGCAAGGATGACATGGTCATTCCGCCAACCAAAGTGAAACTGGTGGCGCAGACCCGCGAGGCTGCCAAGGAATATGAGCAGCAGTACATCGACGGTTTGATCACCCAAGGCGAGAAGTACAACAAGGTGGTTGATGCCTGGGCCAAGTGCTCGGACAAGGTTGCCGAAGAAATGATGAAGGAGATTTCCGCCGTCCGCTTTGATGACAACAAGCGGCAGCTTCCCATCAACTCCATCTACATGATGAGCCATTCCGGTGCGCGCGGTTCGCCAGCGCAAATGAAGCAGCTTGCCGGTATGCGCGGCCTCATGGCCAAGCCGTCGGGCGAAATCATCGAAACGCCAATCATTTCCAACTTCAAGGAAGGCCTCAGCGTTCTCGAATACTTCAACTCCACCCACGGTGCCCGCAAAGGTCTCGCCGATACGGCATTGAAGACAGCCAACTCCGGCTATCTCACACGCCGTCTGGTTGACGTGGCGCAGGACGCGATCATTTCCGAGCAGGATTGTGGTTCGCAACATTATATCACGACGCGTCCCATCATCGATGCCGGTGAAGTCATTGTTTCACTCGGCATTCGGGTTCTGGGCCGAACGGCAGCACAGGATGTGGTCGATTTATCGACGGGTGCTGTCATCGTACCCGCAGGCAATGAGATGCTCGAACATCATGTCGAACTGATCGAAAAGGCTGGCATCCAGGAAATTCGCATCCGTTCGGTTTTGACTTGCGAAACCAAGTTCGGCGTTTGCGCCACGTGCTATGGACGCGATCTTGCTCGCGGCACACCCGTCAACATGGGTGAAGCGGTTGGTGTTATCGCGGCCCAGTCTATCGGTGAACCGGGAACCCAGCTTACCATGCGTACCTTCCACATCGGCGGTGCTGCTCAGGTGCTCGACGATTCCTACGTGGAAGCCAATATCGATGGCACCATCGAGATCAAGAACCGCAATGTGGCGAAAGACTCGAACGGCAAACTGGTGGTTATTGGACGCAACGTCGCCATGGTCATCAAGGACGCAAAAGGCAATGAACGGGCCACCCACAAGGTTGGCTATGGTTCACGGTTATTTGCTGATACGGGCGATACAGTGAAACGTGGCGCACGCATTGCCGAGTGGGACAGCTACATGCGCCCCATCTTGGGTGAAGTGGATGGCACGATTGCTTTCGAAGATGTGGTTGACGGTGTTTCCGTGAATGAAGTCATCGACGAAGCCACAGGCATCACCAACCGTATCATCATCGATTGGCGCACCAACCAGCGCGGTTCATCACTGAAGCCCGCCATCGTCATTCGTGACGAAAAGGGCGAAGTGAAGAAGCTGGCGCGTGGCGGTGAGGCGCGTTACCTGTTGTCGGTGGATGCGGTTCTCTCGGTTGATCCCGGCTCGAAGATCGGTGCTGGCGATGTGTTGGCCCGTAACCCGCTGGAAAGTGCCAAGACCCGCGACATCACCGGTGGTCTGCCGCGTGTTGCCGAGTTGTTCGAAGCCCGTCGTCCCAAGGATGCCGCCATCATCGCGGAAATCTCCGGCAAGATCGAATTCGGCCGCGACTACAAGAACAAGCGCCGCATTCGCATTGTGCCACAAGAGGGCGAAGGTGAAGCCATTGAATACCTGATTCCGAAGGGCAAGCATCTTCCTGTTCAGGAAGGTGATCTCATCGAAAAGGGTGAATACATCCTCGACGGCAATCCGGCACCGCATGACATTCTGGCGATCAAGGGCGTGGAGGAACTGGCTTCCTATCTCGTCAATGAAATCCAGGAAGTCTATCGTTTGCAGGGCGTGTCGATCAACGACAAGCACATCGAAGTGATTGTGCGCCAGATGTTGCAGAAGGTGGAAATCACCGACAATGGCGATACCACGCTGCTGGTGGGCGAGCAGATCGACAAGGAAGAACTTGACCGCGAAAACGCCAAGATGATGCTTGAAGGATTGCGCACGGCCTCAGGCCAGCCGGTTCTGCTCGGCATCACCAAGGCATCGTTGCAGACACGCTCCTTCATCTCGGCTGCCTCGTTCCAGGAAACCACCCGCGTGCTCACCGATGCCGCAACCCAAGGCAAGATCGATACCCTCGACGGCCTGAAAGAAAACGTCATCGTCGGCCGCCTGATCCCAGCGGGTACGGGCGGCATGTTGTCGAGGCTCCGCCAGATCGCCGTGAAGCGCGACAAGCTGATCATCGAAGAACAAAGCAAAACGCAATTGCCCCAGGCAGCGGCGGAATAAACACGGCATATCGGTTAAACTGATCATGCAAGGCCCGAGAGTGATCTCGGGTCTTTTTTTGTTTGAGGTTGAAACTTCGATGTGTATAAATAGGTGAATTCATACACACGAGGACTGTCATGCGAACGAACATCGATATAGATGACGAATTGATGGCTGCGGCCATGAAAGCGACCAAGGCGAGAACCAAGAAAGAAGCCGTTGTCATCGCGCTGGAAGATGTGGTGCGGCGGAACAAACAGCTCGGCATACTGAAATTGGTTGGCAAAATTGATGGTGACTGGGACATCGACGCGTGGCGGAGGGACTGATAGTTGTTGCTGACAGCAGCGCCTGGATTGCGGCGTTGCGTCCGGCAGATTCCCAGACAAAAGTTCTTATGCTTGACGTGATCCGAAATCATACGATCCTGCTTCCTGATCTGGTTTTGGCTGAAGTGCTGCGAGGTGCAAGGACGAACAATGAAGCAAAAGCAATTTCTACAGAATTCAGTAGTCTTCAGTGTGTGGAAGTTGTTGGCAAATCAATTGCAATCAAGGCTGCCGCAAACTTTCGGTATCTTCGGTCAAAAGGTCAAACTGTTCGAGGCACCATTGATATGATCTTGGCCACATGGTGCTTAGAGCACGATGTGCCGTTGCTCCATGATGACAGGGATTTTGCAGGTTTTGAAGAACACTTGGGTTTGAAGCGCTGGGGCGTGGAAGTCGCTGAGGGTCAATAGAACGATTGCGGGCAAACCTAAATTTTCTAAATTCCCAAAACCGCCTTCGCCCCTATCGCAAGCGCCAGCACGGCCAAAATCGCCAGAACCCATTTTCTGAACAACGCCGCATCCATGGTTTTGAAACTGCGGGCACCCAGCCATACGCCGACTATCAAGGGGGGCAAAAAGAGCAGGGCGCGGAGGGCTGCTTCTTTTGTCACCAGTCCGTGTACGGATTGATTGGCGAGGCCGATCACATCAGTCGCCAAGAAGAACGCGATAAGGCTGGCGCGGCCTGCGATGTTGCCGGCGGGGGAGGCGAAGTAGAACAGGATGACGGGTGGCCCCCCAATACCGAAGGCCCCATTGGCGAGGCCGGATGCGGCACCAGCAGCGGTGGTCGCTATCGATCCCGGCATGGACTTCAGGGCGTACCCCCGCCAGAGCAGCGCTGTGGCAATCAGTACAAATACCGACAATGCGATTTGCAGGGGGCGGGCCGGAACATTGGCCAGCAACCACACGCCAAAGGGTGTTGCAATAAAACAGCCCAACAAAAGCGGTGCCAGCGACCGCCAGTGGATTTCCTTCCATATGGATGGCAGCAAATGCAGCGATGCCGCAACTTCAAGCATGAATATGGTGGGGACAATTTCCTGTGGCGCATAAACCAATGACAATGCACTGATGGCCAACAATGAAAAACCAAATCCGGAAAATCCGCGCACGATTGCCGCCAGAAAAATGCAACCGCAGGCAAAGGCGAGGGCGGGGTAAGACATCGGCAAGTGATAGCTGGAATTGTCGACTGCTGTTAGGTCCAGTTTATACGTTGCATTGCTGACAAAACAATCCAGGCGTCGCTGCTTCTTCGATCAGCGACGCCTCGGTACATTTGTTCAGTCCATTAGGGCGGTTCCAGTTTTCTTGGAATCGCAGTCCCACTCTCGCAGCGTCATCCCCACGAAAGTGGGGAACCAGACTTTCAACCAGCTCGCTCGCGGAAAGTCTGGTTTCCCGCTTTCGCGGGAATGACGGTTTGCTTGAGTTGCTGGTTCAAACTAATCGGGAACCGCTCTAATGAACGCTTGTCAGTTTTCCTCCCGCCAGCGCGTGGTTGCCATCAGGTTCGATCAAACCGATCATGGCACCCGAAGCATCAGTTACGACGGCAAGTTTTCCGACGCCCGGAACGCGGACGGGTGCACGCATGACTTCGCCCCCGGATTGGGATGTTTCTGTTTCTGCCTTGTGCATGTCTGCAACAGACAAATAAGTCATCCAATGGGAGGGGATGCCCACATAGTCAGGGGCCGTCAGTTCATAGACGCCGCCCACGGGCCTGCCATCCTTGCTGGCAATCCAATAGCCTCCACCGTCTGGCAGAGTTTTGGGTTCAAACTCCCAGCCTAAAGTTCGGCCATAAAAGGCCAAGGCGGCCTCAGGTTCCCAAGTGTTAAGTTCGTGCCACCAGTGTCTTTGCGGCGTGTTCATCATGGAGTTCTCCTGATTGGTTTGGAGTGAATCATCACGTCGCCGTCTGGTGCAGGCTGGGGGTGGGTTGGGGCGACAGCAAGGCAAGAATGCGGCAGTCGGCAGCCGTCTTGCCACAATCAATACCCGTTAACAGGGACTTAACCGGGCTCCGTTAGACTGGTTGTTTTGAATGATGAGTTGGTGGCGTAGACATGGCAAAGAATGGCCTATCACTGGATGACATCACAGCCCGCTTGGGCAAATCTGCTTCGGTGCAGCGCAGTTACGACGACGACAATCCGCAGGGCAATGCCTATGAGGATGACACCAGCGACGACGACTCCAGCAAAATGAGTGCCGGCTTCATGGCCAGTGTCTTTGTTGCCTTTCTTGCCATTGCCGGTGGAACTTTCATGTGGAGTGACGGTGGCTTTTCAATGCCGTCGTTAAGCACCAACTGGGGTAGTGGTGGTGAACTGGCTTCAATCGTTGACCCGGTTTGCAAAAAATACTGGGTGCCTGGGGGGCGCAATGATGAAGCATTGCAATGTTATTTAACGACCAACATTCGCAGGCTGTGTGATTCCAATGAACGCAAACATCTTGCCGATGTCATCAAGCGCTATCGGATCGACACGAATACGGCTGGCGCGCAAATGATGGTCGGTGGTTTGCAGGTCGCCCTCAAGGGCCGTGCCATTGCCACTGAAATGATGAGCGATGTGATGAAGGAGGCCAAGATCAATCCTTCCTCGACGCGCGAAGCTGCCAAAAACGAAGAGATCATGATGAAGCACGGCATGAAAATGGCCAGCAAGTTGAATGACCTCGGCGGAGCACTCGATACCATGCTGGGCCCCCGGAACATGTTGAAAATAGATGCTGCTGTCATGGCCAAGCACATCCGAAACATCGGCGAGCGCGGCTATATGGGCCAATGGGATTTCGGCTGGTTGAAAGACCCGCTGGTGGATGCCGCGTTCACATCGAACCAATTCAAGGCCTCCAAAACCGATCCCTGTGCTGCAAGCGGCTCGTGACAACCGAGTTTTAGAAGATGTTGGCTGATCGACTGACAGGAATTGGGGACGCTACCCATTGTTTATTAAAATGAATTGTGAATGAATTGGGGACGCTACCCGTTGTTTTTGTTTTGGTCGATTTCCATGGGGGATATATAGGGGACGATATCCTTTGTTTTGGAAGTATAGAGGACGCTACCTATTGTTTTGCGGATTTGTTGTTGCGGTGCTGGGTCGGCCTTGGGGCTTGTAGTGGAGGTTGCGTCCGGTTTGTCTTTCAAGTTTTTTCAGAAAGGCTTCGCTGCCGCAGGGAAGGCCCATCATGGCGTTGCGGCGCAGGGTCAGCAGGGCGGCTTCCGTGTCGGGTT
>JANOVS010000252.1:0-6430 GCA_031417515.1 Hyphomicrobiales bacterium | reverse complement strand
GCGGGTGCGGACATGGCCATTGATCCAACTACAGAGGATATTTTCGCCCGTGCAAAATCTGTGACAGATGGATTGGGAGTCGATGTTGCGATTGTCGCCATCGGTGTTCCGTCATTGGCAAATCACGCCATTCGCCTCGTATGTCACCGGGGCCGCGTCAGCTTGTTCGCGGGTTTCTCAAAAGGCCAGCAGGCCGAATTGGACGTCAATGCCATTCACTACAATGAACTTGTCGTCACAGGGGCTTTCGGCCTCACACGCGTGACGTTCGCGAGAGCACTCAGCATGATCGCCAGTGGTCGACTTGAAATGAAGTCACTCCTCACCCATCGCTTTGACTTGTCCGACATCAAGCTTGCGTTGGATACGGCTGAGCAGGGCTCCGCCATCAAAGTCGCCGTGCTGAACGATTGAAGAATACCACACTGGAAAAGTGAAAAGAACGAGGAGCAAACACCATGCCCATCAATGTCTCGCCTACAGGTCTTGCGCGTGACCTTCAAATCCGCGCTGACAGTGGCAAGCCGATCCGCATCGGGCTTGTTGGCTCTGGAGAAATGGGTACGGATATTGTCACTCAGGTGGCTCACATGCCGGGCATCGAAATTGGTGCCATCTCTGAACTCCGATTGCCATCAGCTGGCAAGGCTGTTGATATTGCCTATCGCGAAGCGGGCCATTGGGCCGAAGCCAAAACTGCCGACACCTTGAATCGCGTCATGCAGCTTGGCAAGATTGCTATCACCGACGACGTAAACCTTCTTTTGGAAAGCGGCCTGATCGACGTGGTGATTGATGCTACTGGCGTTCCGGAAGTTGGTGCCGCAATTGGTCTTCGTGCCATGGAAAATGGCAAGCACCTCGTGATGATGAATGTCGAAGCTGACGTCACCATCGGGGCTTATCTCAACAGCGAAGCAAAACGACTGGGCGTCACCTACTCGCTGGGTGCCGGCGATGAACCATCATCCTGCATGGAGTTGATCGAATTTGTATCGGCCATGGGCCACCCCATTGTTGCGGCAGGCAAGGGCAAGAACAATCCGCTCAACATCGACGCTACCCCTGACGCATACGCTGAAGAAGCCAAGCGCCGGAACATGAATGTACGCATGCTCGTCGAATTTGTTGACGGCTCGAAAACCATGGTTGAAATGGCCGCCATCGCCAATGCTACTGGACTGGTGCCCGATTGCCAGGGCATGCACGGGCCATCGGCAACACTTGATCAACTCGCAAAGGTTTTAGTACCGAAGAAGGATGGTGGCGTTCTCTCTCGCGTCGGTGTTGTCGATTATACAATCGGCAAGGGTGTCGCCCCTGGTGTTTTTGTCGTCGCCGACATGTCGCATCCCCGCCTCAGCGAACGCATGGAAGATTTGAAAATGGGCCACGGCCCCTACTTCACATTCCATCGCCCCTATCATCTCACATCACTTGAAGTGCCACTCACATGCGCCCGCGTGGTGCTTTATGGCAAGCCAGACATGGTGCCGCTGGCCAAGCCAAGTGCCGAGGTTGCAGCGGTTGCCAAGAAAGATCTGAAGCCAGGGGACACGCTGGATGCCATTGGCGAATATTGCTACCGCGCCTGGATCATGACGGCAGCAGATGCCCGCGCGGCTCACGCCATTCCGTGTGGCCTTCTACACAAGGCGAAAGTCATCAAGCCCATAACCAAGGGCCAACTCATCACTACTGCCAATGTCCAGGTGCCAGCCGATTCAAAAATCGCTGCATTGCGCGCCCGCCAAGACAAGCTGGTTTACGGACAATAAGGAACATCCCATGGCCACTTCAACGCAAAGCAAAACTTCCGCTAAAGACAATACGCCCTTCGCCATTCGCAACTACACGCCTGAACAATTGCGGGAGGTGTTGCACAAGATGCATCTTATCCGCAAATTTGAAGAGGGTGCCGAAGACGCTTACCTGCGCGGCTTCATCCACGGCACCATGCATCTCTCCATCGGACAGGAAGCCAGCGCGCTTGGCATTTGCATGCCACTGACGGAAGCCGACCAGATCACATCAACCCATCGCGGCCATGGCCATTGCATCGCCAAGGGTGCGCAAGTGGACCGCATGTTCGCGGAATTTTTTGGCAAGACCTCCGGTTATTGCAAAGGCCGTGGCGGCTCCATGCACATCGCCGATGTGAGCAAAGGCAACCTTGGGGCCAACGGCATTGTGGCTGGTGGTATTCCAATTGCGACGGGAGCTGCACTTTCCGCCAAGATGCAGAAGAATGGTAAAGTCGTGGTCTGCTTTTTTGGCGATGGCGCCAACAATGAAGGAGCCTTCCACGAGTCCCTCAACATGGCTGCCATCTGGAAGCTGCCTGTGGTGTTCGTGTGCGAAAACAATGGCTATGGCATGTCCACATCTTCAGCCCGTTCTACCGCCGTGGCCAACATCGCCGACCGCGCTGCGGGTTATGCCATGCCGGGTGTCGTCGTAGACGGAAATGATTTCTCCGCCGTTGCCGAAGCATCATCAAACGCTGTCGACCGCGCCCGCAGAGGCGAAGGACCAACCCTGATTGA
This sequence comes from Hyphomicrobiales bacterium, assembly GCA_031417515.1. GTDB lineage: Bacteria > Pseudomonadota > Alphaproteobacteria > Rhizobiales > Aestuariivirgaceae > Aestuariivirga. The sequence goes on along the minus strand of JANOVS010000252.1, from coordinate 3,884 downwards.
ATCGAAAACCTATCGTCACCGTGGCCACTCCAAAAGCGACCGCAACCGCTATCGCACTAAGGAAGAAATCGAAGACTGGAAAACCAATCGCGACCCCATCAGCAAGTTCGAAGCTGAGTTGATGCAGTTTGGTGTCATTGATCAAGCAGGCATCGCCGCCGTCATCACCGCAGTGGACGCTGAAATCGCCGCAGGCATTGCCTTTGCACAAGCCAGTGAAGCGCCCGCCACAACTGAAGTTCTCAATTTCGTTTACTCGGAGCAACGCTAATGGACACGCAACCACGTCAGCTCAGCTATTCGCAAGCCATACAGGAAGCCATGGCGATTGCCTTGGAAAGCGATCCACGGGTGTTCCTCATGGGGGAAGACATCGGCGTTTATGGCGGCGCATTTCAGGTGACGGGCGATCTCGTCGAACGTTTCGGTGCAGACCGCGTTATTGACATGCCGATTTCGGAATTGGGTGGCGCAGGTGTCGCTGTGGGTGCAGCCATGACCGGCATGAAGCCCATTTTCGAATTCCAGTTCTCTGACTTTGCAACTTTGGCCATGGAGCAAATCGTCAACCAAGCCGCCAAGATGCGCTATATGCTGGGTGGCGATGTATCCGTGCCATTGGTCATGCGTTTTCCTGCGGGTTCTGGCACAGGTGCTGCGGCTCAACACAGTCAAAGTTTGGAAGCCTGGCTTGCCCATGTGCCGGGCCTGAAAGTCTTGCAACCCGCAACACCGCACGACGCCAAGGGCCTGTTGCTCGCCGCCGTCGCTGATCCGGATCCGGTGATGATCTTCGAACACAAGCTGCTTTATAAAATGAAAGGCGATGTGCCAGAAGGCTATTATACCGTTCCCATCGGCAAGGCCCGCATTGCAAGGGAAGGCCGTGACGTCACCATCGTTGCCACATCCATCATGGTGCACAAGTCGCTTGAAGCTGCTGTGGCATTGGAAGCTGAAGGCATCAATGTCGAAGTCATTGATCTCCGCTGCATCCGCCCCATCGACCATGCAACCGTCATCGCCAGCGTCAAGAAAACCCATCGCCTGATCTGCGTTTATGAGGCGGTGAAAGCCTTTGGCATGGGCGCTGAAATCAGCGCCATGATCGCCGAGAGTGATGCGTTTGATTATCTCGATGCGCCGATTGTGCGCTTGGGCGGCAGCGACAGTCCGATTCCCTATAATCCGGATTTGGAAAAGGCCGCCGTTCCACAAGTCAACGACATCATCACCAGTGCCCGCGCACTGGTGCAGGGAAAGCGTTGAGCCATGGCCATCGAAGTCATCCTGCCCAAAGTCGATATGGATATGTCCACCGGCCGCATTTCCAAGTGGCTTGTTGCTGATGGAGCTGAGGTCAAGAAGGGCGATCCGCTGTTTGAAATCGAAACCGACAAGGCCGCCATGGAAGTCGAATCGCCCGGCACAGGAAAACTTGGACAGATCAGCGCCAGGGAAGGTGATGAAGTTCCGATTGGCCAAGTGATTGCTTACATCTTTGCCACTGGTGAAACTGCAACTGACGTCGTGCAGACAAAACTTGCAGCACCTGTTGTTGAAATGCCTGCCAAAGCAGCAGAAGTTGCCGTGGTTGAAACCAGCACAAGCAGCCCATCCTCCGAAATCCGCGCCACGCCGTTAGCCCGCCGGATGGCGAAAGAAAATGGTGTTGCATTGGCATCCGTGAAAGGCAGTGGCCCCCAAGGCCGCGTGCTCAGTGCAGATGTTGAAGCGCTTGTCGCCAAGCCTGTTGCACCTCTCAGCAAAGTCGCAGTGCCAATTGCATCCACAACACCTGCTGAAAATACGGGTGTACTCGTTCCACATGACAATATGCGCAAAGTCATCGCCCGCCGCCTGACGGAATCGAAGTCAACAGTTCCGCATTTTTACATATCAGCAGATTGCCGCCTCGATGCCCTGTTGAAACTGCGCGGCGAACTGAACAAGGCAGCGCCCGTCAAAGACGGTGCGCCCACATACAAGCTGTCCATCAATGACATGGTGATCAAGGCTTGGGCCCTGGCCCTTCGTGATGTGCCCGCCGCCAATGTGTCGTGGACCGATGCTGCCATGTTGCATCACGCCCACGCCGATATCGGCGTTGCAGTATCAATTGAGGGTGGCTTGATCACCCCCATCATCCGAAGCGCTGAGACAAAATCACTTTCGGCAATTTCAAGCGAGATGAAAGATTTGGCCACCCGCGCAAAAACCCGCAAGCTGAAGTCTGATGAATACAATGGCGGCAGCTCTGCCATATCGAACCTCGGCATGTTCGGCGTGCGCGACTTCGCCGCCATCATCAATCCGCCCCATGCGACCATCCTTGCCGTTGGCAGTGGTGACCAGCGACCGGTTGTGGAGAATGGCGCAATTGTTGCCGCAACAGTCATGACGGTCACTCTCTCCACCGATCATCGTGCCGTTGATGGCGCACTTGGTGCCGAGGTGCTTGCCACTTTCAAGCGCTATATCGAAAATCCAATCGCAATGCTGGTGTGATCAAGGCCTGATCAAAACCATCTTCGGCGCCAAGACAGGCCGTCTGATTGGAATCCATATAGTGGGAGCAGAAGTCACGGAATTGATCCCAGGCTTCGTGATGGCCATGTGGCTTGAAAGCACCGAGGAAGTACTGATGCACACAGTCTTCTCACATCCCACTATGCGCTGGGCGTGAATATATACATTGTTAGAATAACAATAGTTCGAAAGCAGATCGTCAAAACTGAGATCGAAAACCACGCATTTTTAGTCATATCAGTTTTCACAACAAAGCATTTCGGACAATAAAACTTATTAAAAACATGCTATTAAGACGACTTCTTCAAAAGCCCATTCCTTCTTTCTTTTTGCGGTGAACATTCATAGTTTTAATTTGACAAATGTTCCGTATGCGTGCACATTTGCGTTAACAAAAAGACAAATGTCCATTCTTGATAGATTGCTCAGTGCACGGTGTGCCTTGGCTTTTTCTGATGGAAAAGGGTGTTGGGTGGAGCAACCGCCAAAACTTTTGATCGCCATGGAAGATCGGCCCGACCTCGCAATGCAGGACGGTATTGCCGATGGCCCATGGAGGCGGCTTGCTTTCGACCAGAACTGACCGAACTTGTAGGGAGGATGACGTGAGACTGCTGGAAAACATTGAGCCCAAGAAGGTCATGTACTTCTTTGAAGAGCTCAGCGCGCGCCACCGCTGCTCGCAACACGAGAAACAAGCCACGGACTGGATCGCCGAATTCGCCGAAGCGCGTGGGCTGAAATATCACCGTGATGCCTTGCAGAACATCATTGTGAAAAAGCCCGGAACGCCAGGCTACGAGAAAGCACCAACTGTCATTTTGCACGGCCATCTCGATATGGTTTGCAAACTCGCAGATGGTGTGACCCACGACTTTGCGACGCAAGGCGTGAAGCTGAAGCTCGACGGCAATTTTATCCGCGCCGAAGGCACCACACTCGGCGCCGACAATGGCCTTGGCATTTCTTACATGCTGACTCTGCTCGACTCAGATGACATTCCCCATCCACCGCTGGAGTGTGTGATGACGGCGATGGAAGAGATGGGCAAAGTCGGCGGTGATGGCGTTGATGTGAGCCTGCTTACAGGCAAACGTATGATCGACTTCAACTGGATTGAAGAAAAGCAATTGCTCGCTGGCTGTTCCGGCGATGTGTCGTGCCGCATCGATGTTGCTGCGGATTGGCAGACAGCATCGAAAGATCGGGTTGCCTTGCTGTTGGATGTGCGCGGGCTTCGTGGCGGACACTGCGAGTTCGACATTCACTTCGAACGTGGCAACGCCATCGTTCTCGTCGGTCGCCTGCTGCGCAAAGCGATGCAAAGCGGTGATGTTGAAGTTGCGACCATCTCA
>JANOVS010000251.1:0-9622 GCA_031417515.1 Hyphomicrobiales bacterium | reverse complement strand
GCTGCGCGGTGTTCAATCCGCTCTACGATATTATCGGCAAGACTTACATTGCTGTCGTGGGCTATCCGAAGCCAGATGTCGAGCATGTCATCCCTTGCGTTTTTGGAATAGCGGACAACGCCCATGGGTCAAGCTTTCGCCTGTTTCAACCGCTCCCTTCCCGCACGCTTGATCGCATCTAAATCCAATTCAGCAGCGTCCCCATTTGCAATGCCACTCGCCCAAGCATTTTGCATCCATTGGACTTTTTGTTGTTCGGATTGATCGTGTTTTTCCAATAACCGCAAGGCTTCGCGGATCACCTCACTTGAAGAGGTGTAACGTCCAGACTCGACTTTGACTTTTACGAAATTGGCCAGTTCTTCAGTGAGAGAAACGTTCATGTGTGATAACCTCAAGATTGGGGTGATTTTTAGCAAATATAACAAACTATAGCAATTCTTGTTATCAGCATGCCCAATTCGCTGTGCGGTGTAAATAACAACTCGCAATTCAAGCAATCACCCATTTTGCCGGGAATGTAGTTGGTATAGTCAATAATCCTGCCTTTCGGAGCTTTTAATGCCTTCAAACACCGACTTCCCCAACCTCACCACCATGGACCCCCGCTCTATCGATACGCTCCTTGCTATCATGCAAGCCTTGCGCACCCCCGTCACCGGCTGCCCGTGGGATTTGGAGCAGTCTTTTGAGACTATCGCGCCCTACACCATCGAGGAGGCCTATGAGGTGGCGGATGCCATTGCTTCTGGTTCGCGTGAGCATTTGAAAGAAGAACTTGGCGATCTGTTGTTGCAGCCGGTCTACCACGCCCAGATGGCGGCGGAGGAAGGGGCCTTTGATTTTGCTGATGTGGTGGAAGGGGTGGTCAGCAAGATGATTCGCCGTCATCCGCATGTATTTGGCGACGACGCGGCGCGATCTGCTGGTGTGGCCAAGGGATTTTGGGAGGAGAACAAGGCCCAGGAGCGGGCTGCAAAAGGTGAGACGCGCAAAGGAACGCTCGACGGCATTCCCCTCGCCCTGCCCGGCCTCACCCGTGCCATCAAGCTTCAGTCCAAGGCTGCGAAAGTGGGGTTCGACTGGCCGTCGGTTGACAATGTCTATGACAAGATTACCGAGGAAATTGAAGAATTTCGCGTGGCACCTCAGGAAGACAAAGCCGCTGAATTTGGCGATCTGTTGTTTGCGGTTGCCAATGTAGCGCGGCATTTAGGGATTGATCCGGAGGCCGCTTTGCGGTCCACCAATGCCAAGTTTGAACGGCGCTTTGCTTTCATCGAGAAAGGTCTGGCGGCATTGGGCAAAAAGCCAGAAGCTTCAAACCTCACGGAAATGGATGCGCTGTGGGATCAGGCAAAAGCTGTGGAACGCTTGGCTGAATAAAATTACTTCCTTGTGGAAATAGCTTTGCCAAACTTGGCGGTGGCCTGGCCTGCGGTTCCTTCATCCATGCGAACCGTCAATTGGGTTCTGCCGTCTTCAAAGACTTTGCGTTCCAGCACTTCGCCGCGCTGGTGCAGCCAGGCCATGCCCTGCCCGTCGGAGGGTTGCAGCGTAATGTCATAAAGTGTGCTTGATTGGCCCAGCCGATGCTCGATTTTTTCGAGGAGCTGCGGAAGGCCGTCACCCGTCAGGGATGAGACCAACACGACATGGTCATTGCGATCCGAGGTGGCTTTGCGATTGGCGCGGTCTTGTTGATCCAACAGGTCGGACTTGTTCCACACTTCAATGATTTGACTTCGGCGTAGTTCATCAATGCCAAGTTCGGCGAGGACCAGATTGACATCGTAAGCCTGGGCATCGGTTTCCGGGTGGCTGATATCGCGCACATGCAAAATGATATCAGCGGCCAAGACTTCTTCCAGTGTCGCGCGAAACGACGCAATCAATCGGGTCGGCAATTCGGAGATAAAACCAACAGTGTCCGACATAATAATTTTGCGGCTGGATGGCAGCGCAATATTGCGCATGGTGGGATCAAGGGTGGCAAACAGCAAATCCTTGGCCAGTACGTTAGCATCGGTGAGTTTGTTGAACAGCGTCGATTTTCCGGCGTTGGTGTAGCCGACGAGTGCCACGATTGGATAGGGCACGCGGTCCCTGCCCTTGCGGTGCAGGTCACGGGTTTTAACAACGCTTTCCAGATCGCGCTCAATTTTGGTGATGCGTTCCTGGATCAGGCGCTTGTCGGTTTCGAGTTGGCTTTCACCCGGACCGCCGAGAAAACCAAAGCCACCGCGTTGGCGCTCCAAATGGGTCCATGAGCGCACCAGCCGGGATTTTTGATAATTGAGATGGGCCAGCTCGACTTGTAACACACCTTCCTTGCTGGTGGCGCGGCGGCCGAAAATTTCAAGAATGAGGCCGGTGCGATCCAACACCTTGCACTTCCATTCGGTCTCCATGTTGCGCTGCTGTACAGGCGACAATTGGGCATTCACCACCACCAGTTCGGCTTCTTCGTCTTCAACAATCTTGGCAATTTCTGCAACTTTGCCAGTGCCGATATAGGTGGCGGGATTGGGCTTTTGCAGGGGGGCGATCACGGTGCCAACGATTTCCAAGTCAATGGCTTCGGCCAGACCAATGGCTTCGGCGAGCTTGCTGGTGGCATCCCTGTCAGTTGATTTGAGTTGGCTTCGGCTTTTGGGTTCCACATGAAGAACGAGTGCGCGGGTGAGAACCGGGCCTTCGATCTGGAAATCAATACCACCGCCAACACCATGGGGCTTGGCGCTGCTTTTATCGGTCAAGTGTTGTGTCCCTCGTCATCAAACAGGCTGATGGGTGCGCCCGGCATAATTGTTGAAATTGCATGCTTGTAGACGAGTTGTGAAACGCCATCACGGCGCAACAGCAAGCAAAAATTGTCGAACCACGTGACGATGCCTTGCAGCTTCACACCGTTCACGAGGAACACCGTGACGGGCACTTTTGCCTTGCGCACATGGTTGAGAAAGGTGTCTTGAAGATTTTGGGGTTTTTCTTGTGCCATGACTTTAGCCTCTTCATTGTTCTTGTTTGGCCCGATTCAGCGAAAAGCTTCTAGCACATCATCGCTGGTTGCAAAAGACTTGGAATAAAGTCAAAAACTAATCTGGCGTGGCGGTCGTCGCTGCTGCCGAATCCACCAAACGGCGCAAGTTTACTTCAGCCATCTTGTTACCCCGGCTCATGGCTTCCTGATAGAGGCTTTTTGCTTTTTCCAGATTTCGGCCTGTGCCCCAACCCATTTCATACATGCTGCCAAGATTGTTCAAGGCCCAGGCGTCTCCAGTGTCGGCTGCCCGTTCAAACAGCTTAAATGCTTCGGCGAGGTTCTGATCAGCGCCCTGCCCTTTGACATAAAGCAAACCCAAATTGACCTGGGCAGGGGCATAATTCTGGCTGGCGGCCTTTTCATACCATTTGACAGCAGCTACCAAATCAACCGCAACGCCATCGCCTTTCTGCAGGCGCAGCCCCATCTCGTTCTGCGATGGTATGTGACCGCGTTCTGCGGCTGACTGAAACAATTTGAGCGCGGATCCCAGATCTTGCGGTAAATCCGGCGCTCCGCCGCTGACCAGTTTGGCCAAGCGGTATTGCGCATCAACATTGCCAAGCAATGCCGCTTCCCGATACCAGCGCGCTGCCTGAACCACATCCTTGCGGGCCGAATTCAGTCCGTTTTCATAGTCCAATGCCACGGAAAGCTGGGCAAGATCATCACCCGCCCGTGCCAGTTTCAGTTTTTTGATGAAAGACAGACCTTCAAATGCTGCCGTTGCTGGCGGCAGGGGATTGGTGGACTGCGCATAGGCGTTTGTGCAGCCAAATGCCAGCAGTGCAGCGCATGCAAAGCATCGTATCAGCAACACATTGAAATTTGTAAGCCCAGCCATCACCACCGTTGACCCGTTTCCCCCTCGGACCACGAACTGTTTGCATTTCCCTTTGTCATAGGGATTTGTGCCTGTTGATCATAGCAAAGTCCGGCCACAAGCCCACATTTAATTGTGCACACGGCAGTTAACTCAGTTGACACGTGCAAAGCGGAGTTTTTTGCAGGCCAGCCCAGCCAGTGCACAAGCCTTGATCGTCAATTGATTGCCGACCATTGCGGCAGTCGCACTATAGGTGCTGCCATCATCGGCATTATATATGGCACCTTTCCACTGGTTTTCGCCATCAGGTCGCATGCCGCTGACCACTTGCAGGCCAATAATGGGACGCGACCGAAGTGATGGATTGGGATTGTCCTTGTCGGTTTTCGGTTGGCCTGCCTTGTTCAGCGGCTTGGCCATTCCCACAATCGTTGCGCAAATGTTTTTGCCACCACAATAGTCAAGGCGCACTGTAATCTTTCCGCTGTTCATTCGCCACTTGCCGATGACGTCAGCCTGGGCAGACACAGCGGTTGCCAAAACCAATGATGTTGCAATGACAACGAGCGCTGCGGTGTCACGGAAACGCTTCAAATTTTTGTTTGCCATTTCAATACTCTACCAAAATCAACAAGCTCTTGCCTGTCATAGTTGAATTAATCCACATTAACCTATAGCATTTCGCGAGACTTTGAAGAAGGTGCTGCGGATGCAATCGGTTTCCAAAATACAATCGAAAAATTTGCCTAGTCAGGGAATTGACAAGGCTGAATGGCAAATGCGTGTCGATCTTGCGGCGGCTTTCAGGCTGGCAGCGCATTTTGATTGGCACGAAGCTGTGGCCAACCATTTCAGCCTTGCCGTATCGGGCGACGGCAAAACCTTTCTGATGAATCCGCGCTGGAAGCATTTCTCAAAAATCAAAGCTTCAGAGTTGCTTTTGCTTGATGCCAATGACAAGACCACCATGGATCGGCCGGATGCGCCTGATCTTACAGCTTGGTCATTGCACAGCAGACTGCATGCCAAACTCCCGCAGGCGCGTTGCATCATTCATCTCCATCCGCCCTATGCCACGGCTCTTGCATCCTTGGCTGATCCTGACATCAAGCCGATCGACCAGAACACTGCCCGGTTTTACAACCGACTGGCCTTTGACATGGACTACGGCGGCATGGCCAATACGGATTCGGAAGGCGACCGATTGGCTGGCCTGATGGGCAACCGCAACATCATGATGCTGGGCAATCATGGCATTCTGGTTTGTGCTGAAACGGTGGCGGAGGCCTTTGACCTTTCGTATTACCTTGAACGGTCCTGCCGCAATCTGATGCTGGCTTATCAATCCGGGCAAAAACTTCACGTCATGTCGCCGGAAGTCGCGGACAAAACCGCTCGGGAATGGGAAGCCGACCGAGAACAGTTTCACGCACATTTTGCCGAGATGAAATTGATTCTTGATGATTCAGACAAGAGCTATGGAACTTAACCCCGCCACCAGCAGCGCACACGCCCATCAGACATGATTTCAATGCGGTCGAAGGTCGAGGGGCCTTTGATGTGGTTTTTCATGCACCATTCCCGGCCCCGGCGGCGCAGTTCTTTCTTTTGGGCTGCAGTCATTTGTGAACGCTTGATGCCAGCTTCACTGGCATTTGGCAGAGCAAGGGTAGATCCAGCAAAAATGGCCAAAGCCAGCCCAAACAACATCGTCGATTTCATTTTTGTCTCCAGTTTCAAATTCGATGCGAAAAATCCAAGGTACAGAATGGATTGCTAAATCAACAGTTGTAACAATTTTGTAAATTATGGGCGTTTCCCGGGCTATAAAATTTAACGCAATTGCAGCAATGTTCTATTGACCAAATTCGCCGACTGTTGCATAGCCGCCGTCATCGGCAGGCTTCCCGTGGAGAGGTGGCAGAGTGGTCGATTGCGACGGTCTTGAAAACCGTTGGGGGTGCAAGCTCTCCGGGGGTTCGAATCCCTCCCTCTCCGCCATTTGCTTCTTGTGTGTATCAAGCGCCCAAGAATTATGAGCCACCCAACCGCGAAACGAGAACGCGGCGTAGAACATGCTTACGTCGGAAAATCCTGCGCTCCGTAATATGTCCTCGTCCTGTTCGGGCGACAGGACTGGCAATTGTGCGCTGATTCCTTTGGCTGCATTTTGTGCGGTTTCAGCGGCAATGCCGGAGGCTGTGGCAAAGGCAGCGAAACGGTCCAGCCATAGCGCTTTCTGGTTTTCCGCCTGAGGGAAACTGTGGTGGGCAACTACAAGGGGTGCTCCTGGTTTCAGGCGTCTGCGGAGTTCAACAAGTGTGCGCAGACGTTCTTCGGCGGGCAGAAAGTGTAATGTCAGGAGACAAGTAGCCCCATCGAATGGACCCATCGGAGCGCTTTCAATGTAGCCTTCATGAAGTTTGATCCGGTCAACATGGGGCCCAATGGTTTGGATTGCCAAGTTTAGCATGGCTGCGGATGGATCAACACCGACGAATTGCCATTGTGGCTGCATCTCGGCAAAGACTTTCAATTCAAGTCCCCCGCCTGCTCCAAGAACAAGTATGTCGCCGGTGTTTTGAATACGCTCGGCGAGCAGGAGTGCCGCCATTTTTTGCATGGCATGAAAGCCCGGCACAAGGCGCACGGGGCCTTCTGCGTAACGTGCAACTGCTTCAGGATCGGAAAAAGACGACATGGCGCGAAGTTGCGGATTGGTCCTGCCCGAGTCAATGACTATTGCGAACCAATGAACTCTATCACAACAAATCAGGCGACGTTGTGCAGCTTCTGAATGTCTTGTCGCAAGCTGCGCAAAAGCGGCAGCAGGGGTTGTTGCTGCGACTGATTGGGGCTCAGGGCCTGTTGCTCCGTGGCGAAAATTTCGGCAGCCGTCAGCTTTTGTAACAGTTCCAGATAGGTTTGTGCAAATTGTTCGTTGTGACCAGCCTTCGGCGTCATAGCGGCTTGGGTTAGCCCATGTTTTGGCTCATAGACATCCACAATTGCTGCTTCAGCGACTTCAAGCTCGGATTCTGAATAGCCGATGGGCAGGTTTGCTCGGCTCGCTGAATCATATTCGTTACGGCTATCAACTTCGGTCAGTTCGTGATCGTCAGATTCGGCATCAGGCTTTGGAGTAACAACGTCAGCAGCCTGCTCTACCTTTGCAGGAAGCATTGTAAGGTCACAATGCTGCATGATTCTCTCAAGCGCATCTTGGGCTTGGGAAATGCATGTCTCGGCAACGCCTAAAGACTGCATCATGAAATTTGGCGGCAACGCAAAGGCATCACGCGGCTGGTCGTAAAACAAACTCAAGCTGCGCAGCAATACCTGCAGCCGCTCGATGGCAGAGACAAGCGTTGATGCGGGGTGTTCACTATCAGACATCAGGCCACAAAATCCTCATGGCTGCGCTGCGATTTAATGGGGCATTTTTTCATGCCTATTTTCGTCAACATTTGTTTCCCCAAGACCCCAGTCTTTACAGTTTCTGATACCACAACCTAAAACAACCTCCTATCTCCAGATGCAACCTTTTGAAATAATTAGAAATTGTTATCCACAACATCGCGTCCGTCATTATTTCTCGCGATAACTGATTCTTTCTTTTCAATGGCTTGCAGCTGAAAAAGTTCGCTATTCAGCAGAATCGATTAGCGACTTACATTGCAACGTACCAACTTGTGCAATTAAGCTATAGTCACATCGCAGGAGATTGAAATTGAATTCACCTCTGAATATACTTGTTATCGGGGCTGCTGGCATGCTGGGCCGCAAGCTCATCGAAAAGCTGGCAATGGCGGGTCGCATTGGCAATCGTGAGATTGCGCAAATCACGCGTCTCGATGTTGTGCTTAGCCCTGCCCCGCCCGCAAGTGCATTTCCAATTGAAACCCAGCTGGGCGATCTTTCGGTCGTTGGGACAGCCGAGAAACTGATTGCCCAACGGCCAAATTTGATTTTCCATTTGGCGGCAATTGTTTCGGGTGAAGCAGAAGCTGACTTCGACAAAGGTTATGCCATCAATCTGGATGGGACACGGCACTTGCTGGATGCCATCCGGCTGGCAGGCAATGGATATTTTCCACGCGTGATTTTCACTTCTTCAATCGCTGTGTTTGGCTCACCCTTCCCTGACCAGATTGAAGACGACTTTTTAACGGCACCACTCACCAGCTACGGCACTCAAAAGGCCATATGTGAATTATTGCTCTCTGATTATTCGAGGCGAGGTTTTATGGATGGCGTGGCACTGCGCATGCCAACGGTGTGCGTGCGGCCCGGTGCACCCAATAAGGCGGCGTCGGGTTTCTTTTCAAACATCATACGCGAGCCGCTTGCCGGTAAAACTGCAATACTGCCAGTCGAAGAGGATGTTCGCCATTCGCATGCGTCACCGCGCGCTGCTGTGAAGTTTTTGATACAGGCGGCGGCAATGGGGGGAGAGCCGCTCGGTACGCGCCGCGCCCTGACGTTGCCGGGCCTTTCCTGTACTGTAGGCGAACAATTGGCGAGCTTGCGGCGGTTTGGCGGCGAGAAGGCTGTTGGCCTCATCGAGCGCAAACCTGACGAAACAATCCGGCGCATCGTTTCAGGCTGGCCGCGCAATTTCCGGGCAACGCGGGCGGAAGCCTTAGGCTTTGCGGCTGAGAAAAGTTTTGACGACATCGTCAAGGTTCACATCGAGGATGAGCCCCATGCCATTGCATAGTGGCGGGCTAAAAAACGACGACGCCGGAAGTACATTGTTTTGACAGACGGACACGCACCGCTGGAAAATCGCGGACTGGCCATCGCTTTCATGATGGCGACACTTTTTTGTTTCGTTTCGCTCGATGCAATTGTCAAGTATGCGCTGGAATCCTATTCGCTGGTGCAGGTCACTTGGGGTCGCTTCTTTTTCGCCACCGTTTTCTCCGTCTTCCTTTGTTTGAAGGATTTCCCGCGTCTGGCCATCAGCAAGGTTCCCGGCATGCAGTTCATCCGCTCAGTTGCCCTGATGGCAACGACTGTCCTGTTCAATCTTGGAATCATGACAGAACCTTTGGCCACAGCCACGACAATCATGTTCCTTTCTCCCATCGTCGTTACACTCTTGTCGATTGTCGTTTTGAAAGAACAGGTGGGGTTGCGCCGCTGGATTGGCATCTTGATCGGATTTTTTGGTGCCATCATCGTTGTGCAGCCATGGGAAATGACAGGCAGTGCGGTCAATGTTGGTGCATTTTTTCTGTTGGCGGCCGCATTCAGCAATGGGGCCTATCAAATCATCACGCGTAAAGTCCGCGCCGATAATCCGCTGACATCCCTGTTGTTCACAGCTGCGGCAGGAGCCGTATTCTCCAGCCTGATTTTGCCTTGGTATTGGCAATGGCCTGATGTTTGGGGTTGGACATTATTGATTGCCAGCGGTTTTGCGGGCGCATTGGGGCATTACTTTCTGATTGAAGCCATGCGAAGGGCGCCAGCATCAGTGGTCGCGCCATTTTCCTATAGTTCGCTGATTTGGGCAACTTTGTTTGGCTATGTTATCTGGCATGAGTTGCCGACTGCCAATGTGTGGATCGGCGCAGCATTGATTATTGCGGCGGGACTTTACATTTATGTACGAGAGAGGGTGAAGAAAGCCGAACATTAATGTTTCTCTCGCCTCAAGCGTCGGAGCGACCCCCACTCCGGCCCTCCCCACAAGGGGGAGGGCCGGGGTGGTTTCAAATGACGGTTGGTATAATGGGATGAAG
>JANOVS010000250.1:0-35247 GCA_031417515.1 Hyphomicrobiales bacterium | reverse complement strand
CCAGAATCCTTGGAGACGGCATGTTGAACGTCATTCAGAAGAAAAAGCAGTTCAAGTCGGTGACACCTGAAAAACCACACTTTTCTCAATTTTCACAGTAAGTTACGAAGGGCAAAAACCTCAACAACCGGACAGTAGTGGGGAGGGGCCGTTTTTATTGGGAGCCAAGATCAGTGCCGTTGATTTGTATGCGGCGATGTTGTTGTCGTGGTCGGAGGATATGCCGGGGCTATTCAAGCGTCAGCCAAAGTTGGCGCGGTTGTTTGAGGCAGTGGCGGCTGAGCCGAAGGTCAGGGTGGTATGGCAAAGGAACGGTACTATTTGAAAGGCATGGGTTGGTCGCAAAGATGAACGGAATTTGAACATGTAATTGGACTGTCATTCAGGTGGGTGATCCTAAACGTTGGAGATCAAAAACAAACCCAACTCTGGAGGACACGCCAATGACCAATATGCTTTTACTGATCAGCAATACCCGCAACAATCCAAACATGTTTGAACGCTTGACGTCGTCCATGCGTGAAAAAGCCCGGCGCAAGGCATTGAAAAAGCAGTTGCTGAAAATGGATGATCACCTGTTAAGGGACATGGGCATTGGTCGGCACGACGTGTTGGGCGACAAGTTTTGACGTGGGTTTAGTTGGCCGACAAAGGGACCTCATCCGGCGCGTTGCGCCACCTTCTCCATGAAGGCATGGAGAAGGGACGTTGGTTGCGACTTCTACACTCACTTCGACAAGTTATGTCGCTCCCAAACAAATGCCCTTCTCCACGCCTTCGGGGAGAAGGTGGCGCAACGCGCCGGATGAGGTCTCTTGGACGAGCGCGAAACTCAGGCCGCCTTCACTTCAACTTGCATTGCTCCCAAGCCCAGCACCCGACAAATCGCGTAAACCAGATCGGCGCGATTGAGGGTGTAGAAATGGAAATCTGTCACACCTTCCCGGGCCAGGGCATGCACCTGTTCGGCGGCCACCATGGCGGCCACCAGGTTTCGGGTTTCGGGATCGGCATCCAGACCTGAAAAGCGCTGTGCCATTTCTGGCGGAATGTGGGCTCCGCACTTTGCCGCAAATTCACAGACCTTGGTAAAATTGGTGATGGGCAAAATGCCCGGCACCAAATTGATGTTGATGCCACGGGCTGCAATGCGATCACGCAGGCGCAGGAAAAATGCATTGTGGAAAAAGAATTGCGACAGGGCGCGGGTTGCACCATGTTCGGCCTTGTCGGCCATGAAGGCTAGGTCTTCCTCAATCGATACCGAATCGGGGTGGCGTTCCGGATAGGCGGAAACCGAAACATCAAACTCGCCGATTTCGCGAATGCCGCGCACCAGGTCGGCAGCGTTCTGATAGCCTTCAGGGTGGGGCGTAAAACGCGTGCCTACGCCAGCAGGCGGATCACCGCGCAAGGCAACGATATGTTTGACGCCCGCTTCGGCATAGGCGCGGACGACATTGTCGACTTCGGCTTTGGCAAGGCCAACGCAAGTTAAATGTCCTGCGGCGGCCAATTTGGTTTCACTGGTAATTTTCCGCAGGGTGGCGAGAGTGCGGTCTTGCGTGGTGCCGCCTGCACCATAGGTAACAGAAACGAAATCCGGACTGATTTGTTCAAGCTTTTTGACGGCGGTCCAGAATGTGGCTTCGCCGTCGCCGGGTTTTGGTGGAAAAAACTCGAAGGATACCTTGATGGAATTCTGGTTCATGCTGTTGCCACCGCGTTGCGGGTTGAAGTTGAAAATGCGGGCTTGGGAGCCGCGGTCCAAATGGAAACTGTCAGGCCCTTCTGGTCCTTGATCCAGGGTGGATCGAGAACTTGATGGTGGGTCATTGTTAGGTTGGCGCGGCTGAACCACGCGGTCATTTGTTCAGTCGAAATACCCAAGCGGCGGTGGGCATGGTGATCGCGCAGGTCTTCAAGATCGTGGGGTGCAAAATCGACAATCAGCACCATTCCGTCGGGTTTCAGGATGCGGCGGGCCTCGAGCAGGGCTTTTTGTGGTTCGTCAAGGAAGTGCAAGACTTGATGGATAGTCACCATGTCGGCCGTGTTGTCAGCCAAGGGCAGGGCATAGATATCGGCTTGGCGAAGCTGGGCATGGCGAAGCCCGAGCTTTTCCAGATTGCTGCGGGCAAAGGCCAACATGTCACGGCTGGAATCAATGCCATGCAGGTTGCGGGCGCGCGTGGCAAAGAGTTCCAGCACACGGCCCGTTCCGGTGCCGAGGTCAACCATGTTTTCCATGGTGTTGCGGCCCGCAAGATCAAGCATGGCCTGTTCTACGCTTCTCTCATTCACATGCAGCGACCTGAGGTCTGACCAGTGGGCTGCATTGGCGCTGAAATAAGTGGTCGCCCGTTCCTCGCGTTGGCGGCGCACTGCTTCCAGCCTTGCCAAATCGCCGGAGAGATTGGCATCCTTGACGGGCAGCATGTCCACCAAAGCCCGGGCCAGCGCACCGCCCAAGCCCTCATTGCGCAGGCGAAACAGCACCCAGTTGCCTTCCTTGTGGCGGGTCAACAGTCCTGCTTCAGTCATCAGTTTCAAATGACGGCTGACGCGGGGCTGGCTTTGGCCCAGCACATAAGTCAATTCCGAAACATTGAGTTCGCCGTGCGACAGCACAAAAAGAATACGCACGCGGGTTGTTTCCGCGATAGCTTTCAGGCCGACGAGTAATTCTTCCACAGCATGTTCTCCTTAAACTATATAAACATGTCTTTATATGGATTGCAAATTTTTCGTAATGCGCCAAATAAATGTCGCATTACGGCTGTTCCTGCCATTGGCCTTGATTTTGCCGCGACTTATGAACTATTCTCGAACTGTTCAACTCTGCAGGGGCGCAGCACTCTGAACGCTTTTTTGGACGGGCTTATTGAATGATTGACGACCCAACGCGCCGGTTTTTCCTGAAATTGTTCGGGGGCGTGCCACTTGCTCTGATTGTCGGTTCTGATACGGCTTCAGCCAATGCAGCGGCTGAAGCTTATGTGCAGCGCATCGGCAAAGATGTTTTGGCATTGGCCAATGGCGGTTTGCGGGGCAAAAGCTTGCGCGGAAAATTCGCCAACCTGTTGGGCCGCTATGTAAATTTGCGCAATATCGCGGCATCATCGCTTGGCACCTATCGCAGTAAGTTGCCTGCGGGCGACAAGGAAAAATTCAACCAACTGGTGACGACCTACGCCGCTGCACTTTTCGTTTTTTATGTCGAAAAGTTTCAAGGGTCAGATTTTGAGGTGGCGAATATATCCGCCCAAGGAAGCTTCACTGTTGTCAAATCGCGCATTGTACGATCCAACGGTGGTTCCGAACAGGTGGTCTGGTATCTGGCTGGAAAAGGCGGAAACTATCAAGTGGTTGACCTGAGTATTCTGGGGGTTCGCCTTTCAATTGCCATGCGCGATGCGTTTTCGCGTGAATTGAAGAAGTCAAAAGGCAATTTCGAAAGTCTCTATAGTTTTCTGCGTGAAGCTGAAACTTGGTAGTTGCCTTAATCGTGGCCAAAATCGTGGTTAATGGGCCGTTAACTTGCCATTAACCCACCTGAACTGAAAACCGCATATTCAGGAATTCGAATCATGTTGACACGTCGTTCTCTACTTGCTGTTTTTGTTTTTGGTGCTGCCCAATCGGCTTTGGTGCCGATGGCCCAGGCTGAACATCCTTCGGTTAGTTATATGAAACAGGTGGCCAAGGATTTGCTGGCGGCGCACCGGCAGGGCACCGTGCCGTCTTTTCTGCGCGTGGTGCAGCGCCATGCCGATGTTCCCTCAATTGCGCTGGCTGCCTTGGGCAAGTATGGCGATAAACTGCCGTCGGCCCAGAAAACCAAATACCAGCGTGGTGTTGCCACCTACATGGCCCGCTATTTTGCCCTGCAAAGCCGCGACTATACGGTGGCAAAATATGAAGTGGGGGAAGCGAAAGTTGATGCCAACAAGGATGTGTTGGTGGACACCAAAGTCTATTTGCTGACGGGCCAAGTTTATAACGTCGCTTGGCGTCTGGTGTGGCGGGATGGCCGCTACAAGGTCAGGGATGCCAAGGTCTTGGGATTTTGGCTGACAAATTTTCAACGCAGTGATTTCGTGTCTTATCTCGACAAACGCAATGGCGATATCAACAAGTTGATCCAGGCGCTATACGGGTAGTCCTACCTGCAATTGCAAGGTTTCCTTAAGCAAGCGGAGTCATAACCCGGTTGTGCGGTGTGGAGTTGTGCGTATGGGTTTGGCGTTGAAGGGTTTTGCGGTTGCCGGTTTATTGTTGGGCCTTGCCGCCTGCTCCGATGACAAATCTTCGCTGCAGCAGTTTGAGACCAAGGGACTTGTGGCACCCAGCGGTTTTTGTGCCAGTGATCCAACCGATTTCGCCAAAGCCCGCAAAATCCGGGATATCGATCAGGGCAACGGTTGCTTTGTTCACAATGCCTATGAAGTTCTTGCGGTTGCCGGCGTGGCCTTAAACAAGTCCAGTGTCATGAACTGCAATGTGGCGACAGGGTTTGCCTATTGGCTCGACAAAGCAGTGCAGCCCGCGGCTGAAAATGCCTTTGGTGAGAAAGTCGTCTCGGTAGTTGTGCCGTCGTCCTATGCCTGCCGCCCGCGCAACAACATCCGGGGTGGCAAGCTCAGCGAACATGGCATGGGCAATGCCATCGATGTTTCAAGCTTTGTGCTGGAATCAGGCCGCCGGGTGAGTGTGCTCGAGGGTTGGCGGGGTGCTTCCGACGAGGGGCGTTTCCTGCGGCAGGTGCGCAGTGATGCCTGCGGCACGTTCAAGACAGTGCTCGGTCCGGGTTCAGACGCCCATCACAAGGATCACCTGCATATGGACCTGCAGCGGCATCGGAGTGGTGGAACCTACTGCAGGTAAGCACATTGCAATTTTGCTCCGGCCTGTGCATATAAGCCGCCATGGAACAGGAAATTCGACGTCCCGATTATGTGCCGCGAGTCAACGACCGGGCTGCCAGCACTTTCAGTTGCTTCATGGCCGCAGCCGGAGTGACGTTAATGACTTTATGTCTATTTGGTGCGGCGGCGGGTGCCACGGCGTGGGCGGTGGCGCAGTTGTTTGAACTTGGCAACTCCATGATGCTGGTGTTGCAGGGCCTGATTGCCATTCCGGTGTTGTGGATGACGATTTGGGTGGCGGGTCGGGCCTGGTACCTTGAGAAGCGCATTGTGCGGGGTCAGGATGTTGATGTGCCGGTTTTCAAACTCTTCCATTACTTCAGCAAATCCGCTTAATTCGTTCCTGAGTATCGGCGGCGGGAATCACTTACATGTCACTATGGTCACGGTTGGCGGATGTCGTACATGGCATTGGTGATGGCGTGGGTGGATTGTTTGGGGGGCCAAAGCCGCCCGAGAAGTCTGTGGCCTTCACCATCGCCATGATAGCCTTGAGCGCCAAAATGGCGAGGTCTGATGGTGCTGTGACACAAGAAGAAGTTGCTGCTTTCGCTCAGGTATTCCAGGTGCCTGAAGCCCAGAAGGCCAGTGTGCAGCGGGTGTTCAATCTGGCCCAACAAGACGTTGCCGGATTTGACAGCTATGCTTCCCAGGTTGCTGATTTGTTTAGCAACGAGGAAAGCACGAAAGCCCATGAGCTTCTGGAAAATGTGGTTGACGGGTTGTTCCACATCGCCAAGGCGGATGGTGCCGTGCATCCGGACGAACTGGTTTTCCTGGAAAAGATATCCGAAATATTCGGTTTCACATCCAAGGATTTTTCGCGCATCCGGTCGCGGCATGTGGCGATTGCTGATGATCCTTATGAAGTGCTAGGACTTGCGTCTGACGCCACGGTCGCCGAGGTCAAGAAGCAATATCGCAAACTGGCGCGGGATCTTCATCCCGACAAACAGATTGCCAATGGCATGCCGCAGGAATTGGTGGTCATTGCAACAGAGCGTTTGGCACGGATCAATGCGGCCTATGGTCAGATCACCAAGGAAGCAATGACTTGACGGGCACCTCGTTGCCGCATCAGTTTTCGGCATCGCCCCACCATGAAGCCCGCAAGAACGGCTTGCGACCAAATATCCTGCTGCTGCATTACACAGATATGGTTTCTGCCGATGCGGCACTGACTTGGCTTTGTGCGGCGGAGTCGCGGGTATCCTGCCATTATCTTGTCGATGAGGCGGGGAAGATTACACAAATGGTGGATGAAGAATTCAGGGCCTGGCACGCGGGGGCCTCCAACTGGCGGGGGCTGGATGATATCAACTCCGCGTCGATCGGCATTGAAGTTCATAATGTGGGTCACAAGGCAGGCTATCCGGCGTTTCCTGCGGTGCAAATGCACGGCGTTATCGCACTCTGCCAGGATATTTGCCGCCGCCATGACATTCGGCCGGAACGGGTGCTGGCGCATTCTGATGTGGCTCCTGGCCGCAAGATTGATCCCGGCGAAAAGTTCGATTGGCAGCTTTTGCACGAACAAGGTGTGGGCCACTGGGTTGCACCAACGGCCATCGGCGGCGGAACTTTTCTGCAGGAGGGAGATCAGGGCGATGCCGTGGCTGCCCTGCAAACAGCGCTGCAACTATATGGTTATGGAATTGAGGTCAGCGGTCGGTTTGACAGTCGGTGTCGCCAGGTCGTCGAAGCCTTTCAGCGCCATTTCAGGCCGCTGCTGGTGGATGGGGTGGCCGATCAATCCACCATTGAAACGCTGTTCAGGCTTGCCAGTACTGTGCCATTGGCAAGTTCTGTCAAGCCTTCTGACATAGTTTGAGCAGGCCGTCGAAATCGGCACCAACGGTGGGGTAGACAGATTTATGACCGCTTGCCGTCAGGCTGAAACGGTCCGCAGACTTGACCGCATCGAACAGGGGGTCATTGAGGGCGAGTTCAGCTTCGACACTGCCGCTGCCCGGTTCTGCACCAAATGACCGGCGACCCATGACATTGAACGTCTTGCCGGCAACTGTCAGCGCCAGCGTTTCGGTGAGGGAAGGATTCACACCGGCATTGTATTCCGGCGCCAGCAAATTGATTTTTCCACTGCCGATCTTGCACCAAAAACTCATGCCAACATCATCGGTTTGCGCAACACCAAACACCAGAAATGCATCTTCATCTGCCGCATCAAGCACCCACTCGCGTTCTTGCGCAAAAACGCTGCTGGTCAGGGGGCCTGCAAGGCTGGCCAGAATTATTGCTGCGGTGATCAAATGCTTCATGATGACGTAACTCTCCTTGCGGCCTTCTAAGCCATGGGCCAGAAAGCCGAAAGGCAAATTTGTGACGTAATGAACTTGTTGCTTACTTCGAGGCTCGCAAGGGCTCGCACCTCAGCAGGAGGGGATTTTGTTTTCCCTCACCCTGAGGCACGAGTTCTGGCGAGCCTCGAAGGGTTGTTTGATGTGAATTCACGCCTCCAAAATTTTCGACTTTTCCTCCAAAAAATCAGTGATCAACTTCAAGTTCCTGGTGTTTGACTTGAAGAACAGATCAAAAATGTCGCCGACAATGGGTATGCTGCCGATGCCGAAATCGAGGGCGAGGTTTCCGGCCATGCGGAGGAGCAGCGATCCCGGTGCACCGAGGCGCTGGGCCAGAAGCAAGCTGTAAGATGAGAGCAGCAGCATCACCAAATCACCGCCACCGGGAATCAATCCTACCAAACTGTCGAGGCCGAAACGCCAGCGGGTGAAAGGGATGCCCCAGGCCGTATCCATAAGTTTTGTCAGACGCTGCAAGCTTCGCAAAGTCTTGGCATGGTCAATGGGTTTTGCAGGCACTTTGTTGCTCCCGGTCATAGTGGTTTAACATGGTGGCATCGGAAATGATTGCAAGGTTTTGTTGCGGGCAGAGTCGAAGGGCTCGCCAAACAAAAGCCGGAATTGGGCTGTCATATCCTTTGCTGCTGGAACAATCAGTGATGATGTGATAGTGAAATGCGAGGGGGCTTCTGGGAAAGGAAGCTTACGGTGCAGTGCAATTTTTCCAGGTTGATTTGCAGACAACTTCTTGCCGTTCTTACTCTCGTGGTTTTTGCTGCTTTGGTAAGTCCAGCAGTATTTGCAAGTGTGAAGCGTGTCGCTTTGGTGGTCGGCAATGGTGCTTATCAATCAGTGCCGCAACTGCCCAATCCAAAGAATGACGCCGAGGTTGTTTCAACTCTTTTGCGCAAGCAGGGTTTCGAAGTTGTCACGGCCATTGACCTGTCGCGGTTTGAACTGGAAAAAGCCGTTGAACGTTTTGTACGTTCACTTGATGGCGCGGAAATCAGCCTGTTTTATTATTCCGGACATGGCATTGAAGTCGGCGGCGAAAACCGCATCATTCCAGTTGATGCAACATTGAATGAGCCGCAGGATCTTGAGACGCAAACCTTCAGTTTGCAAACCATTCTGCTATCCATGCAAAGCCGCTCTTCGGCGCAACTGATTTATCTTGATGCGTGCCGAAACAATCCATTCAATGACCGCGCGTTCTTGCTGGGCGTCGACGACACGGAAAAACCGGCAGGCAAGGGACTTGCCGAACAGAAGGGTGCCATCGGAAGTTTGATTGCCTATGCCACGGCACCCGGCAATGTGGCGCAGGACGGCACTGGTGACAATTCTCCGTTCACTGAAGCGGTTATCCGGCATTCATTCACGCAAGACACGGATGTTCAGTCTGCACTCATGAAAGTGACTGAAGAAGTCTGGGAAGCGACCCAACAAAGCCAGCGGCCGTGGATCAACAGCACACTCGTAAAACCGATATTCTTGAACGGCCAATTGTTGAAGACGTTGGCAACGAATGTACCCCCGATGAACAAGACGCTGGCGGAAATCCAACGGGTTGAGGCTACGCGTGAAGTTTTGACAGGGCCAGTTACCCTGGGTGCTGGTCCCCAGGCTGTTTTCACTGCAGAAACCGTTGGCGCATTGCCACAGGCGAAGGCCTACAAGTTGATGCAGATGCCTTTGACAGGCACATTGTTTGTTGATGAACAGGTGTTGTCAGAAGGAACAGTTGTGGATTTGGCCAAATTCAGATCCCTGAAGTTCGAGCCGGCCACAAGCATCCAGACTTTTGTTGATGAAAACAGTTCTGTCATTGAAGTGCCGCCCATCGTCGTTGAAACGGTCGCCATTGCCAGCGACGGCACAGCAATTCCCGTGCAGCTTAAAATACCACAGAATGTGCATGAATGTGATCTGCTGGTGGCGGAACCGCTGGATTTGCAAGGTGTGGGCAAAGGCGTGGAACTGGTTGAAATAAACGCTGCGTCTGCCTTGACTGCCTGCGAAACGGCCGTTGCTGCCTATCCAGATACAACACGGTACATTTATCTGCTGGGTCGGGCGCAACTTGCAGCAGGCAACTCTGATGCAGCGGTTGCGTTGATCCTGCAAGCCGCCGATGCCGGCTACATCCGGGCTTACCACCAATTGGGCCTGATGGCCTCGCGCGGCGATGGCATGGCAAAAAACCTTGAACAAGCCAATGACTACTTCAAACAAGCTGCCGACAAAAATGACCCCTTTGGCCTCTTGTCATATGGACGAAATCTCGTGAAAGGACTGGGCATCAGGGCTGATGTGAAAAGCGGGATGGAGTTTTTGAAGCGTGCTGCTGAATTGGGCAACACTGCTGCGCTCGACGAAATGGCTGATCTCTACCTTTATGGTGGTTCCATCAAAGCCAGTCCAAAACGTGCAGTTGGATTTCTTGACGCATCGATCACGCGCAACGCAAAGAGCCGATCACGGATGCAGAAAACGCTGCTCACAAGGCGGGTGACCGCACTCACCGATATTGGTGCGCTGTATTTCAACGGCAACGGACTTCCGAAAGATTTGCGACAGGCCATCAAGTGGTATGAACGTGGCGCAGAGCGTGGCCACGAAGGTGGCGCTGTTGATCTCAGCTGGATTTTTGCGGTCGGTCCAAACGATCTCCGCAATCCGGCCAAAGCCGTGTGGTACACGTCATTGGCGCTTTCAACGAACAACCTTCGGGGTGATGCAGCGTTGTTGCGGCGGCTTGCAGGATTGCCTGATGAAGCAAAGCGCAGTGCCTTGCGTGATTTGGTCAATCTGGTGGGCCCTTGCGTTTCGCAAACGGCGACTGACCTTGACCAGACATTGCTGCTGCTCTCCCAAAAGCTTTGGCTGCAACGCCAAAGTGAGGAAGGGCTTTTGAACTTGCCAAAAGCCAACGGCAAATTTGCTTTGCCGGATGGCGACGGTGCCGTTGACGAGTTAAATTACTGGAATCTTGTTGATCAGACCAATGCTGACAATGCCTATCTGGCCTATCTCAAACATTTCCCGAACGGGATTTTTGTCGACATGGCCCGTGGCAGGTTGGCCGGACTTCTACAACCTGCGAATCTGGTAACAGATTTGCCGTCCTGCGAACCGCCCAAACGGGGAAAGATCAAGACCAAAGTACCTGCAAAGAAGGTTGAGCCTTTGAAAATCCGGCAGGAGCCACCGGTTTTTAGAAAGCCCAAACCGAAAGCGCCGCCGGTGTTTAAAAATCCAACCAAGCCCAAACCACCGCCAATCAAGCGTCCACGGCGGCCCCGGGTGACTGAAGAGGAAATCCCGGTCTTTGAAGAAGAGCCACCAGAGCCTGAGGTCGACATTCCGAAGCGCAAACGTTTGCCACGGATTTTGCGATTGAGATTGCGGTTGCCTGTGCGCGAAAATCCCTGCCCGAACAATGATTGCTGATTTGCATGGACATGCGAGGTGATATGAAAGTTTGTCGCGGGCTTGTTGACGTTCGAACGGCAAACGCCTATCGGCTGCTGGCCAGTTGGCCGGATGACCGCTGCTGCTATGACCGAAAGGTTGCAGGGGAGGAAAGTCCGGGCTCCACGGAAAAACGGTGCCGGATAACGTCCGGCGGGGGCGACCCTAGGGAAAGTGCCACAGAAAACAAACCGCCCGCCTTCGCCCTTTGGGCAACGGCTGGCAAGGGTGAAACGGTGCGGTAAGAGCGCACCGCCCGCGCGGTAACGCGGGGGGCAGGGCAAACCCCACCGGGAGCAAGACCGAATAGGGGTGACATGGAGTTTCGGCTCCGGGGCTTTTCCGGCCTGTCACCCGGGTTGGTTGCGCGAAGCACTTGGCAACAAGTGTTCCAGATGAATGGTCATCCCATCGGCCCCCACAAGGGTCCGGTTGGACAGAACCCGGCTTACAGGCCAACTGGCACTTCTTTCTGCGGCTCCCCAAGGCATGTGGAAAAGCACAAATTGTGCCCAAGTGAATCAGATTTGAAACCATTTGTTAACAATGGGCGACGCATTGTCAGCACATCATTAACCACTTGTTCACGCCATTTTCGGCCGGATTTGCCCGACTTCGTTCCATGACCACACCTGCTTCAAAGTCAACACAGGATGACGGACGCCATGTGCCAGTTTTGCTGGACGCGGTGTTGGCTCAACTCGCGCCAAGGGCAGGCGAGGTTTATGTGGATGGCACTTTTGGTGCCGGGGGATATACGCAGGCCATACTCAAGGCAGCAGACTGTCGCGTGATCGCCATTGACCGGGACCCTGATGCGATTGCGGCCGGAAAGGCCTTGGTTGAAAGTCACGGCAACCGATTGTCGCTGCTGGCGGGCAAGTTCTCCGACATGGCTTTGTTGCTTGCCGAGGTTGGCATTGCATCGGTGCATGGCATTGTGCTCGATATTGGTGTTTCATCGATGCAGCTTGACGAAAGCGGGCGTGGATTTTCCTTCATGCGCGACGGCCCGCTGGATATGCGGATGTCGCAAGCGGGGCAATCTGCGGCTGATGTGGTTGCCAAATTTACAGCCGAAGCCTTGGCCAATTTGATATTTGTTCTGGGCGAAGAGCCCAAGTCACGGGCCATTGCACGGGCCATTGTGGCGGCACGGGAAGAAAACCCAATTCTCACGACTTTGCAATTGGTGAAAGCCATTGAACGGGCCACGGGACCGCAACGCTTCAACATGCGCACGCATCCGGCTACGAAAACTTTCCAGGCCTTGCGCATATATGTGAACGGTGAATTGGATCAATTGGCCTCGGCGCTGGAAGCTGCTGAACAATTGCTGGTTGAGGGGGGCAGGCTAGTGGTTGTGACATTCCATTCGCTCGAAGACCGCATCGTCAAACGATTCTTTGCAGAGCGCAGTGGCAATATCCCCAGCACATCACGCCATGCGCCGGGGATTGAAGTTCACGCGGCCCCCAGTTTCACGTTGCCTTTCAAGGGCCATCTGGGTGCCAGTGATGAAGAGATGCAAGCCAACCCGCGTGCACGGTCTGGCAAATTGCGGGCAGGTTGGCGCACTTCCGCCAAGCCGCACAAGTTTGATGGTGATGCACTTGGCGTTCCAGTGCTGGGCGTTCCAGTTTTGCGCGAACGGAGACACTGATGCTCAAATTCTTCAACGGCATGTTGGTTATTGCAGTTCTGGTTTCAGCTTCGGCGCTTTACAGCCTGGAGCACAAGACGCGTGGACTTGAACGGCAGATTGCCAAGACCAAGAACCTGATCAATGACAACGACGAAGCCATCAAGCTGTTGAATGCCGAGTGGAGCAGCCTGACGCGGCCCGAACGCATTCAGGCACTGGCCGAGCAAAACCTGAAAATGCTTCCCCGCCGGGCTGATCAAATTGTTCAGGCTGGTGAACTGGCGCAACGTATTCCAGCGATTGCCGCCGAGACGGCACCCAAACAACCTGCCGATCCGATCGGTGATGTTTTGAAGAAGATGCAATGATGGCGGGAACCACCACGACTGTTGAAGGAAACGACGTGCCACGGCTGAAAGGCCAAAACCGCATTCGCTTGATGGGCCTGTTTTTTGCCAGCGTCTTTCTGGCCATCACGGTGCAATTGGTGCGCATCACCATCATTGCGCCGATGAACGAAGAAGCCAAAATCATTGCTGAAGCCCGTGAACATATTCCGCGCCCCGACATTGTGGACCGCAATGGCATTGTGCTGGCGACAGATATTGCCGTGGCATCGCTTTATGCTGACCCGCGGAAGATCATCGACATTGATGAGGCAGTTGAACTGATCACGGCAACGGTGCCTGACATTGATTCAAAGGCGCTGTTGGCCAAATTCAAAACACCGGGCAAGGCGTTTGTCTGGTTGAAACGACAAGTCAGTCCGGAGGAACGTGATGCCGTTTATAATCTGGGCATTCCCGGCGTTGGCTATGTGAACGAGCGCAAACGGGTTTATCCGCAGGGACGATTGTCGGCCCATACGGTTGGATATGTGGATGTTGATACCAAAGGTATCGCCGGCATTGAGCGCTATCTTGATGATGCGGGTGCCTTGTTCACCGCCTCGTTGACTGATCCCGGCAAAGCTGCTGCAGCACCTGCCGAACTTGCCATGGACATTCGCGTGCAGCATGCGATGACCGACGAGATTTCAAAGGCAGTCATCAAATTCAAGGCCATCGCTGGCGGTGGCATTCTCCTGGACATTGAAACTGGTGAAGTGATTTCCTTGGTATCGCTGCCGGATTTCGATCCCAATGCCGAGGCCAAGAAAATTGGCCGGGATCAGCAGAACCGCATGCTCAGCGGCGTTTATGAATTGGGATCGGTGATCAAGGCGGTGACTTTTGCCATGGCCTTTGACACAGGCACCGTGAACATGAATTCGAAATATGATGCGCGCTTTCCGCTGGTGATCGGCAGTGCCCGGATCAGTGATTTCCATGCGCAACGCCGCGTGTTGACAGTGCCTGAAATTTTCACCCATTCGTCCAACATCGGAACTGCCAAGATGGCATTGGATGTGGGCGTTGAAAAGCACAAGGAATTTTTGGCCTCAGTGGGCCTGTTTGACAAATTGCTGACGGAAGTGCCGGAAACCGCAAGACCCTTGCTGCCCAAAAAATGGGGCAAACTGGTGTCGGCGACGGCGGCTTTTGGCCATGGTTTTGCCGTGCAACCATTGCAAGGATTGTCAGTGGTTGCAGGACTGTTGAATGACGGCAACATGGTGCCGCCCACATTCATGCGGCGCAGCAAGGAAGAAGCCGACGTGCTGGCAAAAAATATCGTGAAAGCATCCACTGCGGATGCGCTTCGCACATTGTTCAGACTAAATGTTACCGATGGCACAGCTTCCAAGGCCGATGTCGTTGGTTATCGTGTGGGTGGCAAAACCGGCACGGCGGAAAAAGTTGTCAACAAGCGCTATTCCAAGGAACATAGTTTGACGTCGTTTATCGGTGCATTTCCCATGGACAAACCGCGCTATGCCATTCTGATCATGCTGGATGAACCGAAAGCCCTGCCTGAAACCTATGGTTTTTCCACATCGGGTTGGAATGCGGTTCCAACGGCTTCGAAGATCATTGAGCGGATTGCACCGTTGTTGAACATCAAGCCGGTGTTTACGGCAGCAGACCGCGAAAAACTGGCCAAGCTTGCAAAAGCGAAACGCGGGTGAGCATGCCATGACAATTTCTTTGGGCCGATTGCTTTTGCACGATGTGCCACCTGTTGCAGGCGCCGACATGATTACCATTCATGGCCTCACAGCTGATAGTCGTGAAGTGAAGCCCGGATTTGTATTTGCGGCCTTGCCGGGTGTGAAATCCAACGGGGCGGATTATATTGCGCAAGCGATTGCTGCCGGGGCTGTTGCGGTTGTTTGCGCCACGGGAATTTACCGGGGCAAGGGACTGGTTGTTGAAACAGACAATCCACGACAATTACTGGCGCGGATGGCGGCACGGTTTTATGGAGCACAACCTGAAACAATTGTTGCTGTAACCGGAACCAACGGCAAAACCTCGGTTGCGGTTTTTGTGCGCCAGATTTGGGAGCAGTTGGGCTTTCGCGCGGCAAGCCTTGGCACCATTGGCGTGGTGGGGCCGGGTGGCACGGAATATCTGCAACACACAACACCTGATCCGGTGAAACTGCATGCAACCCTCGCCCGTTTGGCGGAAGACCATGTGCAGCACCTGGCGGTTGAAGCATCCAGCCATGGTCTGTCGCAATACCGGCTGGATGGATTGCAACTCGCTGCGGGCGCATTCACCAATCTGACGCGGGACCATCTGGATTATCATGGAAGTCTGGACGCGTATTTTGAAGCGAAGATGCGGCTGTTCACTGAACTTTTGCCAAGAGGTGCACCTGCTGTCGTCAACATGGATTCACCCTATGGTGAGGAGTTGCGCATTCGCTGTGAAGCCAGCGGTTTGCGGAGTTTCACGGTGGGCGAGAGAGGCAGCGACATCCGGCTTGTTGCAACAGGCCACGAAGGTTTGACGCAGGTTTTGACACTTGAAACCGCTAGCGGTCGGCATGAGGTTTCGTTGCCATTGGCTGGCACGTTCCAGGCTTCCAATGCCTTGGTTGCGGCGGGACTGGTGATTTCGGTAGGGGGTGAGACGGAGAAGGTGTTGCACGCGCTGTCATCGCTGAAGGGTGCGCCAGGACGGTTGGACTTTGTTGGCAATACCGAGAGTGGTGCAGCGGTTTTTGTGGACTATGCCCATACGCCAGATGCACTTGCCAATGCCTTGCAAGCTTTGCGCCCCAACACCAAGGGCAAATTGAATGTGGTGTTTGGCTGTGGCGGCGACCGTGACAAGGGCAAGCGTCCGTTGATGGCGAAGGCTGCTGCCGATGCGGCTGATATCGTTTATGTGACGGATGACAATCCGCGCAGCGAAGATGCGGCCGTGATCCGTCGCGAGACTCTGGTTGGCGCACCGGATGCAATTGAAATTGGTGACCGGGCTGAAGCAATTGCTGTTGCCGTAAAGGCTCTGCACGGCGGTGATATTCTTCTGGTGGCCGGCAAAGGCCATGAGGAGGGCCAGACCATTGGCAACGTGACCAAAGATTTCAGCGATCATGCAGCTGTGCGTGCGGCAATTCGGGGCGAGACCTATCATGGTTAATGAATTGTGGACCGCAGATGAATTATTGGCTGCAACGGGTGGGGTGTTGCAGGGCAATGTTGCGAAAACATTGAATGGTGTTTCGATTGATTCCCGCAGTGTGGCGGATGGTGATGTTTTTGTTGCCATCAAAGGCGACAATATGGATGGCCATGATTTTGTGGCCAAGGCCTTGCAGGCAGGTGCGGGTCTGGCGGTTGTGTCGCGGGCCACGCCCGACATGCAAGCTGCGGGACCGCTTCTGGTAGTGCCGGATGATTGCCTGAAAGCATTGGAGCGCATGGGCCGTGCGGCCCGCCAGCGCAGCCATGGCAAAGTTATTGCGGTCACGGGAAGTGTTGGCAAGACTTCAACAAAAGAGATGTTGCGGGTGGCACTTTCAGCCAGTGGCGAAACCCATGCTTCGGCGGCTTCATTCAACAATCATTGGGGCGTGCCGCTGACCTTGGCGCGCTTTGCCACAACCTCCGCATTTGGCGTTTTTGAAATCGGCATGAACCATGGGGGTGAAATCACGCCGCTTGTCGATATGGTGAAACCCCATGTGGCGATTGTCACGACGGTAGCCGCAAGCCATCTCGGGCACTTTGAATCTCTCGATGAAATCGCTGATGCCAAGGCCGAGATTTTTTCTGGCGTTGTGGCGGGGGGAAGTGCCGTCATCAATCGCGACTCGTCGTATTTTGAAAAACTTGCAGGCGTTGCCAGGCTGGCGGGTATTTCTGCCATTCATGGATTTGGCAAGCATCCAGATGCAACAGTGCATCTTGAACGCATGGTCTTGCATGCCGAATGTTGCTGCATCACGGCGGAAATCCTTGGTGAGAAGCTGGTTTACAAACTCGGTATGCCGGGGGCCCACATGGCCATGAACAGTCTTGCAGTATTGGCTGCGGCAAAGCTTGCCGGGGCTGATCTGGCGCGGGCCGCATTGGCGTTGTCAGAGGCCAAGCCGGCCAAGGGCAGGGGTGTGCAGCAGCGGCTTGATACGGGGGCGGGTGACATTCTGCTGATTGATGAAAGCTACAATGCCAATCCGGCTTCCATGGCAGCGGCGTTGTCTCTTTTGACGCAAGCCAAGCCCGGCAAGGGTGGCAGGCGTGTGGCCATTCTGGGTGACATGCTGGAACTTGGCCAGTTTGGACCCGCACTGCATGCAGACCTCGCCAAAGACATAGACGAAGCAGGCGTTGATGTTTTATACGCCGCCGGTCCCTTGATGGCGCATCTTTGGAACGCTGTGCCAACAGCCAAGCGCGGGGCCTATGCTGAAACGTCGGCTGAATTGAAAGACATTGTTTTGGCAAATCTGCGTCCTGGCGATTGCGTAATGATCAAAGGCTCGCTGGGCAGCCGCATGGCACCGATTGCCGACGCCATGAAAAATAAATGGGCTGAACGCCAAATACAAAGCCAGAAGGAATCCTGAACTGATGTTTTACTATCTGGCAACCCGTTTTGCTGATGATGTTTCGGCGCTCAATGTTTTCAAGTATCTGACAACCCGCACAGGTGGTGCCATTATTACGGCATTGCTGGTCATTTTTATCTTCGGCCCAAAAATCATTTCCTTGCTCAAGATGAAACAGGGCCGGGGACAACCGATCCGCTTGGATGGACCCCAACGCCACATTGTTGAAAAGCAAGGCACGCCCACCATGGGCGGCCTGATGATCCTGTCGGGGATTTTTGTATCGACTGTGCTGTGGGCCGATCTCAGTAACCTCTATGTCTGGGCCGTGCTGTTTGTGACGATTGGCTTTGGGGCCATCGGTTTTTATGATGACTTCCTGAAAGTCACGCGGGCTTCGGTCAAAGGCTTCTCATCCAAAATCAGGTTGCTGGCCGAATTTTTTGTGGCGGGTGTGGCTGTGGGGTGTTTCATGTGGATTGGTGAACAGCCGCTTTCACAATCCCTGGCGCTGCCTTTCTTCAAAGACACGTTGATTTATTTTGGACCGTTTTTTGTGGTTGTCGGGTTGCTGGTGATTGTGGGTGCCGGCAACGCCGTCAACATTACCGATGGGCTTGATGGACTGGCCATCGTGCCGGTGATGATTGCATCAGGATCATACGCGCTGATTGCCTATCTCGTTGGCAATTTTCTGTTCTCGAAATATCTCGGATTGCATTTTGTGGCGGGCACCGGGGAACTTGCCATTATCTGCGGTGCCATTGTCGGCGCAGGGCTTGGCTTCCTGTGGTTCAATGCGCCTCCTGCCATGATTTTCATGGGTGATACAGGATCGCTGGCGCTTGGCGGCGCTTTGGGGGCGATTGCGGTTGCCGTCAAACATGAAATCGTTTTGGCGGTGATTGGTGGCTTGTTTGTGCTCGAAACCGTGTCGGTGATTGTGCAAGTGGCTTCATTCAAGATGACGGGCAAGCGGGTGTTTGCCATGGCACCACTGCACCATCATTATGAGCAGAAGGGTTGGAAGGAACCGACCATTGTCATTCGCTTCTGGATCATCGCATTTGTATTGGCGTTGATCGGCCTTTCAACTTTGAAACTTCGGTAGGGCCATCATGTTTGCTGCTCGGGTTTTCAACGGCAAGCGCGTGGCAGTCTTCGGACTGGCCCGCTCCGGCATTTCATGCGCTGAAGCTTTGCGGCTGGGTGGAGCGGAAGTTTATGCCTGGGACGATTCAGAGCCTGCAGTTGAAAAAGCCCGCGCCGAGGGCATAGCCGTCACCAATCTGCATACGGTGGATTTCAAGACTCTGGCGGCATTGGTGTTGAGCCCTGGCGTGCCATTGACCCATCCCGAACCACACTGGACAGTGGTCAAGGCCAAGGCAGCGGGCATTGAGATCATCGGCGATACGGAAGTTTTTGTGCGGGCGGTGCAGGATACGGGTTCACGGGTGATTGCCATCACCGGCACCAATGGCAAATCCACAACGACGGCGTTGATCGGCCATGTTTTGAAACAAGCCGGGCTTGATGTTGATGTGGGTGGCAATATCGGGCAGGCAGTTTTCAATTTGCGGGCACCGGAACGTGGGCGGCATTATGTGCTGGAGCTTTCTTCCTTCCAAATTGATTTGATGCGTGGCCTTGCTCCAGACATTGGCATTCTCACAAATCTCACGCCAGATCATTTGGACCGCCATGGTTCCATGGAACATTACGCTGATGTGAAATCGCGGATGTTTTCCAAGCAGCACGATGGCCAGACGGCAGTTGTCGGTGTCGATGACGACTGGTGTGCGGCGATTGCCGACAAAGTGCATTCGGGTGCCGATCTGCGGCGGGTTTCTGTTACGCGTTCCCTGCCAGATGGTGTTTCGGCACCGGATGGAATTTTACAGGATCGGCGCGGTGGAGACGTGGTTTGCAGCATTGATCTGCGGCACATGGCAGCCCTCAGGGGACGGCATAATTGGCAGAACGCTTGCATGGCCTATGGGGCAGCGGCGGCCTTGGGCGTGACACCTGATATGATCAAGGCAGCGATGTTAAATTTTCCCGGCCTTGCGCACCGGATGCAGGAAATCGGCAGGGCGCAGGGCGTGGCCTTTGTCAATGATTCAAAGGCCACCAATGCTGATGCAACGGAGAAGGCTCTGGCGTCTTACGAACGGATTTATTGGATTGCCGGTGGTATTTCGAAAACCGGGGGGATCGAACCGCTTTTCGCCTATTTTCCGCGCATTGCCAAAGCCTATCTGATCGGTGTGGCGGCAGAAGATTTTGCCAACACGTTACACGGCAAAGTGCCTTACGTGATTTGTGAAACATTGCCGCGCGCCGTGCAGGCGGCGGCGCAAGATGCATCCACCGACGAGCGGGCAGACAAAGTCGTGTTGCTGTCTCCGGCTTGCGCATCGTTTGATCATTACAAGAATTTTGAAGTGCGCGGCGATGCCTTTGTGGATTTGGTGTCGCGGTTGCCGGGTGTTATTATGGCGGGAGGACATTGACCATGCTGATTTCACGCAGTGATCGCGGGGCCTTGGCCCGCTGGTGGTTTACGGTTGACCGGGCTTTGCTTTCAGGGGCGCTTTTGCTGATGGCAGCAGGGGTGTTGATCAGCATGGCGGCCAGCCCGCCGGTGGCTTCGCGCATCGGCCTTGATCCCTATCATTTTATCAAAAGCCAATTGTTCTATCTCGGCATTGCGGTTTGTGTGTTGTTTGCTTTTTCATTTCTCGACCGCATTTGGGTGCGCCGCTTTGCCATTGCCGGATTTGTGGGTTCGCTGCTGTTGATGTTGCTGGCACAAAAATTCGGTCCTGAGATCAAAGGGGCTCACCGCTGGATCAACATTGGACCGATAAGCTTGCAGCCTTCGGAATTTGCCAAGCCGTGTTTTGTGGTGGTTGCGGCATGGCTGTTTGCCGAGCGAGTTCGCCTGCCGGACATGCCAGCGCATTTTATGGCCTATGGCTGCTATGCGCTTTTTCTGATGTTGCTGGTGCTGCAACCGGATTTTGGCCAAGCGGCACTGGTGACACTGACCTTTGGTGTGATGCTGTTGATTTACGGCGTGCGCTGGTCGGTGATCTTTGGTCTGGCTGGGGGAGCTGCGGGTTTGGGAGCCCTGTCTTATTTTTCTGTCTCGCACGTCAGATCACGGGTGGATCGGTTCCTCAATCCCGACAAGGGCGATACATTCCAAGTCGATACATCGATGGAGGCTTTCCACAATGGCGGCTTGCTTGGAACAGGCCCGGGTGGGGGTACAGCAAAACTTGTATTGCCGGATGGCCACACGGATTTTGCTTTCGCCGTGGTCGGCGAGGAATTTGGCTTGCTGGCTTGTTTGGCCTTGATGGCGCTGTTCCTGTTTATCATCATCCGCATACTTAAACGCGCCAAGGCCGAACCTGATTCCTTTGCTGCACTGGCTTTCACGGGTTTGATCAGCATGTTTGGCCTGCAAGCGGCAATCAACATGGGGGTGAATGTGGCGCTGTTGCCAGCCAAGGGCATGACTTTGCCATTCATTTCCTATGGCGGATCGTCGCTGCTGGGAACGGCGGTGGCCATTGGTTTTATTCTGGCGCTGGGCCGTCAGCTGCCACGTGAAACCACATTGGTTCAGGGCAGTTTGACGGGAGTTGTTCCCGCATGATTTCCAAGAGTTCCGGTCTTGTCATGCTGGCGGCTGGCGGCACAGGAGGGCATTTGTTTCCGGCGCAGGCCTTGGCTGAGGAGTTGAGTGCGCGAGGCATAGCAGTGCATTTGCTGACCGATGAACGGGTGCGCGATTACGGCAAGAATTTTCCGGCACGCGCAACGCATATCGT
The DNA here is from genome assembly GCA_031417515.1 of Hyphomicrobiales bacterium. Taxonomy (GTDB): domain Bacteria; phylum Pseudomonadota; class Alphaproteobacteria; order Rhizobiales; family Aestuariivirgaceae; genus Aestuariivirga. The sequence continues at coordinate 14,087 of JANOVS010000250.1, read as the reverse complement.
GCCATCGGCAAGTCTTTCGCTCTCTGATCCCCTGCGCTTGCCATCAAGAATGTGGCGGTTGTTGAGTGGCTATCGGATTGGCCGAGGGTTGATGAAACTCCATCGACCTGCGGCTGTTGTAGGCTTTGGGGGATATCCATCACTGCCGCCTGTGCTGGCGGCTGTGCATTGTGGTGTGCCAAGTTTGGTGCATGAGCAGAATTCGGTTTTGGGCCGGGCCAACAGGCTTTTGGCGACGCGGGTTTCTGCCATTGCAACGTCGTTCGAAAGTGTTTCAGGCATTCCGATTTCAGCGATGCCGAAAGTCATGTTGACGGGCAATCCGGTCCGCGATGCGGTGAAGCAGGTGGTTGGTATTGCTTATCCCGAACTGACGGCTGATGGACCCATCAAGCTTTTGGTTTTTGGCGGCAGCCAGGGTGCGAAGTTTTTTTCCGATGCCATGCCAGATGTGTTGGCGGCTTTGCCGGAAATCTTGCGCAAGCGTTTGCAGGTCACACAGCAATGCCGGGCTGAAGATATTGAACGGGTGAAGTTGGCTTATGCCAAAGCTGGATTGTCGGCGGATCTGCAACCGTTTTTCAAAAACATGCCAGAGCTGATGCGCGATTGCCATTTGGTGATCTGTCGGTCTGGCGCCTCTTCGATTGCTGAACTGGGTGTGGTGGGACGGCCTGCCATTCTGGTGCCCTTGCCCCATGCCATCGACAATGACCAGTTGCGCAATGCTGAAAGTTTTGCAAGGGCAGGCGGCGGCTTTGTACATGCCCAGTCCAGCCTCTCGACGGCGCATTTTGCTTCGATTTTACAGGCATTGCTCAGCGATGGTGCAGCCCTTAAAGAGGCGGCAAATGCGGCATTGCGCCATGGTCGGCCTGATGCTGCCAAACGCCTTGCTGATCTTGTTCAACAACATATGGCCGTGCGCTGAGCGCGTGGTCCAGGAGAATTGAATACCATGAAATTGCCCCGCGACGTTGGCCCCATTCACTTCATCGGCATCGGTGGCATTGGCATGAGCGGCATTGCCGAAGTGATGGCCACACTGAAGTATAAAGTGCAGGGTTCCGACATCAGCGACAACTACAATGTTGCACGGTTGCGCAAACACGGCATTGACGTGGTTATCGGTCACGCCGCCAAGAACATCGGCGAGGCGCAGGTGGTTGTCATTTCGTCGGCAGTCAAGCCTGACAATCCGGAATTAATGGAAGCCCGGGCCCGCTATTTGCCAATCGTCAGGCGGGCGGAAATGCTGGCCGAATTGATGCGTTTCAAATCCTGCATTGCGGTCGGTGGCACCCACGGCAAAACCACGACGACTTCAATCGTGGCGTCGCTTCTCGATTCAGGCGGACTTGATCCAACCGTGATCAATGGCGGCATCATCAATGCCTATGGCACCAATGCCAGGCTGGGCAAAGGTGACTGGATGGTGGTGGAGTCGGACGAGTCCGATGGCACCTTTGTGAAGTTGCCCGCCGATGTAGTGATCGTCACCAATATTGATCCGGAGCATCTGGATCATTACGGCACATTCGACAAGGCCAAGGAGGCATTCCTGGCCTTTGTGGAAAACATTCCGTTTTATGGTTTTGCGGTGATGTGCATTGATCATCCCGTGGTGCAGGAACTGATTGGCAAGGTGCAGGACCGCCGTGTCATCACCTATGGTTATAGTCCGCAGGCGGACTATCGCCTGATGGATGTGACCTACCGGGATGGCGCGACACGCTTTGCCGTTCGGGTGACAGACCGTGTTTCGGGCAAGTTCCATGACCTGCCGGATCTTGCGCTGAAAATGCCTGGCGATCACAATGCGCTGAATTCCACGGCAGCCTTGGCTGTGGCGCGGGAACTTGGCATGAGCGATGAAAAAGTGCGCGAGGGACTGGCCAATTTTGAAGGCGTCAAGCGGCGCTTTACGCGCACAGGCGAATACAATGGCGTAATAGTGTTTGATGACTACGGCCATCACCCGGTGGAAATTGCGGCGGTGCTTTCTGCCGCAAGAAAGGTGACCAAGAACAAGGTAGTGGCAGTCATGCAACCGCATCGTTACTCGCGGCTTTCCAGCCTGTTCACGGAATTCTGCACCTGTTTCAATGATGCGGATTCGGTTGTCCTCGCACCGGTTTATGCGGCTGGTGAAAGCCCGATTGAGGGTGCCAGTCATGTAAGTCTGGCGGAAGGATTGCATGCACGGGGACATCGTTCGGTGCAGACGATTGATGATCCCAAGCATTTGGCTCCGCTGGTGAAAAAACTTGTGCAACCCGGTGATATTGTTGTCTGTTTGGGTGCTGGCACAATCACCCAATGGGCCTATGCGCTGCCTGCCGAACTTGCAGCATTGGATTAAGGTTTAGAGTTATGACATTGAACGGACAGGCACTTTTAGAACGCTTGCCAACGGCGCGGGGCAGGCTTGAAGCTGATGCACCACTTGCCGATTTGACATGGTTTCGCACCGGTGGCCCAGCCGAAGTATTGTTTGCACCTGCGGATGAAGCAGATTTGGCTGAGGTACTGAGGAGCACACCGGAAGATGTGCCGGTAACCGTTATAGGCGTAGGTTCGAATCTGTTGGTGCGCGATGGCGGCGTGCCGGGATTGGTGGTGCGGTTGGGGCGCGGATTTTCTGACATCAGCCTGGAGCCGGGGGATCGTATCCGCACCGGCACTGCAGTGCCTGATGTGCGGGTCGCACGCTTTGCCGCCGACAATAGTATCGATGGGTTAACCTTTCTGAGAGGTATACCGGGCAGCATTGGCGGAGCGCTGCGCATGAATGGCGGGGCTTATGGTGGTGAGACAAAGGACGTGCTGGTTGAGGCGCGGGCTGTCGATCGCCGGGGTAATATTCTGGTGCTGAACAACGTGGACATGAATTACACTTATCGCCATTGCGGTGCGCCGGAGAATCTTATCTTCACGCAAGCCCTGTTGCAGGGCAGGTCGGGAGTTCCTGCGGATATTCTTGCTGCCATGGACAAGATCACGGCAAGCCGCGAGGCCACACAGCCGATCAAGAGTCGCACCGGTGGTTCCACTTTCAAAAACCCACCCGGTGAAAAATCGTGGGCTCTCATCGACAAGGCTGGCATGCGGGGGTTCAACGTTGGACCTGCCAAGGTTTCCGACTTGCATTGCAATTTCCTGATCAATGAAGGTGGTGCCACGGCTGCACAAATTGAAGAATTGGGTGAAACAGTGCGAGCCCGGGTCAAGGCTACCTCGGGCATCGAACTGGATTGGGAAATCAAGCGGATTGGCGTTGCGGCGGGAGCAACAGCATGATGTTGGAAAAGCGCATACCGCAAGAAACCACCGTTGCTGTTTTGATGGGCGGCTGGTCGGCTGAGCGCAAGGTTTCGTTGTCATCAGGTGAGGCTTGCTACGGTGCCCTGAAACGAGCCGGATTCAATGCCGTCATGGTTGATGTGCAGCGCGAAAAAATCCACGAGCATTTACTCGCGCTCAAGCCAGATGTGGCTTTCAATGCTTTGCATGGAAAATGGGGCGAGGATGGTTGTGCGTCTGCATTGCTGGAAACCCTGCGCATTCCCTATACCCATTCCGGCGTGTTGGCTTCGGCGATCGCCATGCACAAGGAAAAGTCCAAAGCCCTGTTTCGAGAGGCGGGCATTCCTGTGGCCGAAAGCAAACTGGTGGATCTGGAAGTAGCTGCAAGTTCGCATCCGATGACGCCACCTTACGTCTTGAAGCCGGTGGATGAAGGCTCAAGTGTTGGTGTTTATATCGTCGACAACACCCGCAATGGGCCAGCCCAGGGCATTCTGGCGGAACGCGCCATTTTTGGTGACAAGGTGATGGTGGAGCGTTTTATTCCAGGGCGTGAACTCACCTGTGCCGTGATGGGCGATGTGGCGCTGGGTGTCATCGACATTGTGCATGCCATGGGTTTTTATGATTATGAGGCGAAATACACGCCGGGTGGATCGCAACATATTCTGCCCGCCGATTTGCCAAATGACATGTACCGAAAGGTGCAGAGATATTCCCTGAAGGCGCACAAGGCCTTGGGCTGCCGCGGCATTTCACGATCGGATTTCCGATATGATGATACGCTGGGCCGGGAGCCCGAACTGATTTTGCTTGAGGTCAATACGCAGCCTGGCATGACCGGCACCTCACTGGTGCCAGAGCTTGCTGCACATGCCGGACATTCATTTGAGGAGTTGGTGACATGGATGGTCAACGACGCATCGCTCGACCGATGAAACCGCGCCATCGCCTAGGCCGCGATTGCAGACTTTTGTTCCGCGTTGCGGCACGGGTCAGTGCCGTGGCATTTTTGGGCATGACGCTGGTGCATGGCGTGTTGCAAGGGGGGCATCTGATTTATCCAGGCAGTCCCTGGTTGAAACTGCCGGGCAAATTATCGGGCCTTGTGGGCCTTGCGGCTGATGATATCCGGATGACTGGTCTCAATCACCATGACCCCTCTGTCATCCTCACCATTCTGGGCATCAAGCCCGGTGGCACATTGATGGGATTTGATCCACAGGGTGCGCGCAAACGACTTGAAAGCCTGGACTGGGTTGAATCAGCAGGTGTACAGCGGATTTTCCCGAACCAGCTTGAAATCACCCTGGTGGAGCGAGAGCCGTTTGCCATTTGGCAGCACAAGGGAAACTATCTGGTGATCGACAAGGCTGGCGTGCCGATGAGCGGCTTGGACCCGGCTGATCTGAAAGGCCTGCCACTGGTGACCGGTGACGGTGCAAATACAGCGGCGGCAGACCTTGTTAACCAATTGGAAGCCACACCGGCGTTAATGATGAAGGTCAAGGCGGCTTCACGTGTGGGCTTGCGGCGGTGGACACTTTATCTCGACCACGGGGTGAAGGTGGCTTTGCCGGAATTCAACGTGGCGGAAGCTTTGACCAAAGTGCAGGCGTTGGACGCCGCGCAAGCGGTGACGACAATGGGGGTGCAGCAGCTTGACTTGCGTGTGCCCGGTTCAGTTGTTGTGACCGTCGCGGAATTTGCAGTCGTTGCCGAGGCCAAGCCAGCCAAGGTCGGGGTTGAGTAAGCGTTGAAGGGGTTAACCGTCCATGACTATTCTGGGGAAAAGTTCGGGAAAAAATGCGGGCGTTGAAGGACGGTCCGGCGGATTGGGTAGTGTGCTTTCGGGCACCGCGATCCTGGCTGCGCTTGATGTTGGATCGACCAAGATCAGTTGTGTCATCGCTGAATATTCGCCCGGCAAGCGCCGAACTTCAGGCGATGTTCGCAGTGCATTGAAAGTCGTGGGCTTTGGCCAGACGGCGTCGCGCGGCGTCAAATCCGGGACGATTGTTGATATCGATGAAGCCGAGCGAGCGATCCGGCTGGCGGTTGATGCGGCAGAACGCATGGCGCAAAGGCGCATTCGCAGTGTTTATGTTGGCGTTTCAGGTGGCCGACCACAGTCGTTGGTATGTGCGGGTGGTGTGAATTCGCAAACCGGTGTGATCAGCCCGAGGGATGGCGACAACGCCGTATCGGACGCGATTTCGCGTATTGATGTCGGGCGGCGGCATGTGCTGCATCTAATGCCGATTGGCTTTTCGCTGGATGGCGCTGTTGGTTCCAATATTCCGTTGGGATTGCACGGGGCTGAACTTGGCGCAGAAGTGGCTGTGGTCACGGTTGACGTGGCGGCCATGCGCAATCTGGAAATGGTGGTGGAACGCAGCCATTTGCAGGTGTCCGGTTTTGCCTTGACGCCCTATGCGGCGGCCCGCGGCGCACTGGTTTCTGATGAACTTTCATTGGGTACCCTGCTGATCGACATGGGCGGCGCGACCACAAGTTTCAGCCTGTTCAAAGACGGCAAAATGGCCAGTGCCGGCCTGCTGCCGCTCGGCGGACATCATGTCACGCAAGACATTGCCCAAGGTCTTTCGACGACTATTGCGCATGCCGAACGGCTCAAAACCATGTTTGGCACCGTATTGCCCCATGGCCATGACGAGCGGGAAATGCTGGCCGTTCCGCTGTTGGGCGAGCGTGGTGTGGACACCATCCAAAAAGTGCCAAAGCATGTGTTGACCAGCATCATTCGCCCGCGCCTGGAAGAGACATTTGCCTTGCTGGGTCAACAGCTTGAGGAAGAAGGCCGATTTGCCAACATGGCAACGCGGGTTGTGCTGACGGGGGGAGCCAGCCAGTTGCAGGGTGTGGCCGATCTGGCAGCGCAAATGCTTGGTCGAACTGTTCGGCTTGGCGCACCTTCGGCCTTGGTTGGCCTGCCGGATGTGGGGAAAGGGCCAGGATTTTCCGTGGCGGCAGGTTTGCTCGCCTGTGCGGCAGAACCGGACCGCACCTATGCCATGCCTCAACAGGCCCGCGAGGCCATAGACCGTTCCCAACTCAGTTATGCGAAGCGGGTGGGGCGCTGGCTGGTTGAAAGCCTTTGAGTTTGGGTCGTTCGATTAGAATTTTCAGCGCATAAACGATTAATTATCTTTGGGAAGTGACCAATCGTTAACCATTCCTTAGGCTTTGGGATCGAAAGTCACAACCAGCCCTTATCAGCACTGGATTGCGTCACATGAGCCTTAAACTTACCGTTCCCAACCTTTCTGAACTGAAGCCCCGTATCACGGTTTTCGGCGTCGGTGGCGCTGGTGGCAATGCGGTGAACAACATGATCGAAAGCCGATTGGAAGGCGTTGAATTTGTTGTGGCAAATACCGACGCACAGGCCTTGTTGCAAAATGCCGCCCAGCGCCGGGTACAGATGGGCACGGCCCTGACGCAAGGTCTGGGTGCAGGCTCCCAGCCACAAATTGGTGCAGCCGCAGCCGAAGAAGCCATGGCGGAAATTCTCGATCATCTTGCAGGCTCGCATATGGCCTTCATTACCGCTGGCATGGGCGGTGGCACGGGAACAGGTGCGGCCCCGATCATTGCCCGCGCCGCCAAGGAGCAGGGCATTCTGACGGTAGGTGTGGTCACCAAGCCGTTCCATTTTGAAGGGGTGCGCCGTCAACAGACAGCCGAGCGCGGCATTGAAGAACTGGCCCGCTATGTGGACACGCTGATTGTCATTCCAAACCAGAACCTGTTCCGCGTTGCCAATGAAAAAACAACGTTTGCCGCGGCCTTTGCCATGGCCGACCAGGTGCTTTATTCGGGCGTTGCCTCGATCACTGAATTGATGACCAAGGAAGGCCTGATCAACTTGGACTTTGCCGACGTTCGCGCCATCATGAGCGAAATGGGCAAAGCCATGATGGGCACAGGCGAAGCTTCGGGCGAACGCCGCGCCATTGAAGCGGCAGAAGCCGCGATTTCAAATCCCTTGCTGGATGATGTTTCCATGCGCGGTGCCCGTGGCCTGCTGATTTCGATCAGCGGTGGTCCGGACCTGACGCTTTATGAAGTGGATGAAGCGGCAACGCGCATCCGCGAAGAAGTGGACCCTGAAGCGAATATTATTTTGGGTGCCACATTTGATGATTCACTTGAAGGCACCATGCGGGTTTCTGTCGTCGCCACAGGCCTTGCGGCTGAAGTGATGTCGGAAAACACTGCCGAAGACCGGGAGGAGACTGCGGATGTACCAGCTCGCCAGGTCTATGGATATACGGGCAAGCAGTTTGAAACGGTGAAGATCGTGCATCCTGCTCCCATGGCAGCACGGACCAAGGTGATTGCTCCAGCGCCTGTTGCTTATGCTGCGCCGGAAGAAGAGGAACATTACGAAGAAGCGGAAGCTCCGGTGCAACAGGCCGCACCGCAGTTCACACCACGGGCAACGCCGAGGATTCCTGCCATCAATGAATTTCCGGCCATTGCACAAAAGCAGATTGCCGCCCAGCAGAGCCGCATTGAAGGCATTGCCGAACATGCGGTGAAGAAGAAACCCGGCATTTTTGAGCGACTGGCAACAGTTGGCTTGGGACGCCGCGAAGAACCCGCACCCCGGATTGCAGCGCCGCGCGTTGACCCTGCGATGGCAGCACCACGCCAAACCATTCAGCGCCAAGCCCCACCGCCGCCCGCTGAAACCTATGTTGCTGAAGAAAAAACCTATGAAGACGACCAGTTGGCCATTCCCGCCTTCTTGCGCCGTCAAGCGAATGGCTAAGACAGACTTCGCCACGATCTGAGATTTTAAAGCCCGGCGGTCACACTTCTGCCGGGTTTCGGCTTTTTATGCGGGGTATCAACAGCCAGCACATTTTCCTTCTCAGAGTGGGGGGCTGCCGCTAGAACGGACCACATGTCAAAGATGGATTTCATACAGATCAACGCGGTGCAGCAGGTTTCAGGCCAGCGGTTCCTTGCTTGCCTTGTTTTATCGGCTTTTTTGCTGTCCGGCTGCTCTTCCGGCAGTTTGCTCACAGACGTGTTCGGCGGCGGTGATTCTGTTGAAACGGCAAGCGCAACGGTGCCGCGTGGCGGAGCCTTGGCACCTGACCTTGCTTCGGCCGATGAAAAATCCGTGGCGACACTTTACAATGGCGGGCTTTCCGAAATGAACAGCGGAAATTACAATCGCGCCCGGAAAAAATTTGCTGAAGTTGAACGCCAGCATCCCTATTCCAAATGGGCGACCAAGGCGATTTTGATGCAGGCTTTTTCGGCCTATCAGGCCAATGCCTATGATGATGCCATCAATTCCTGTGACCGTTTTATCACCTTGCATCCTGGCCACAAGGACACGCCTTACGCCTATTATCTGCGCGCACTATCGCAATATGAGCAGATTGCCGATGTGCGGCGTGACCAGTCGCGGACGGAAAAAGCCGTTGATGCGCTGGAAGAAGTGTCGCAGCGTTTTCCGGATTCGAAATATTCCAAAGATGCAGCCAGAAAGGCCTTGGTGGCGCGGGATCATCTGGCCGGCAAGGAAATGGAAGTTGGCCGCTATTACCTGAAAAAGGGGTCATACCTCGCGGGTATCAACCGCTTCAAAAAAGTAATCACGGCATATCAAACGTCAAGTCATGCGCCGGAAGCGCTGTACCGCTTGGCTGAAGGTTACATGGCGCTGGGTGTGGTGTCGGAAGCGCAGACGGCTGCGGCCGTTCTGGGGCATAATTTTCCCAACAGCCAATGGTACAAGGATGCCTATTCGCTGGTTTCCAGCAATGGCCAGGCTCCTGTGGCCAATAACCAGTCGTGGATTTCGAAGGCCTTCAGCGGGTTTTCCGGATAGTTGGTGGCGGAGGTGGGGGACGTTTAAACAGCCCCTCGCACAGATGACACAGACTCAGCTATAGTTGCCCTCATGCTGACTGCCCTTTCCATTCGCGATATCGTTTTGATCGAAAAACTTGACCTGCAATTGGATGCGGGCCTGACCATTCTCACGGGTGAGACGGGGGCCGGAAAATCCATATTGCTCGATTCTTTGGGCTTGGCATTGGGCGCACGGGGCGATTCGTCGCTGGTGCGGACGGGCCAGCCCAAGGGCAGCGTAACGGCGGCATTCAGTTTGCCCTCCAGCCATATGGTGTATGGTTTTCTAAAAAGCCACGACATTGAGCTGGACGGTGGAGAGATCATCGTCAAGCGGGTGCAGATGGCCGAAGGGGCCAGTCGCGCCACCATCAATGACCAGCCGATCAGCTTGAATGTGTTGCGGCAAGTGGCTGTGTTGCTGATTGAGCTGCATGGGCAGCATGCGGACCGGGCGCTGGTCAGCGTGTCGGCGCATCGCAACTTGTTGGATGCCTATGGCGGCCTTGAAGGCCAGGTGCAACAGGTCTCGGCGCTATGGCAGGCCGCAAGCGCTGCGGCATCAGCCTTGCACGAGCATCGCGAAACCATGGCACGGGCGGAAGCCGAGCGCGACTATATTGAACATGCCACAAAAGAGCTGGCATCGCTCTCGCCTGAGGAAAACGAAGAACAGACCTTGGCCGTGGCGCGCCAGCTGATGATGCAGTCGGAACAGTATGTTTCGGCGCTCGACGAAGCGGATGGTGTGTTGTCTGGTGAAACGGCTTTTGGGGCGCGGTTAAATGCAGCCTTGCGCAGGCTTGAGCGACGCAAAGACATTGCAGGTGGCAGGCTGGATAATGTTTGTGCGGCGCTGGATCGATTACTTCAAGAGTTCAGCGAGGCTTCGCGCGGCATTGATGATGCGCGGCGCAGTTTTGCTTTTGATCCCCGAGACCTGGAAAAGTCCGAAGAGCGGCTGTTTGCGTTAAGGGCAGCAGCGCGGAAACATCGCTGCACGGTTGATGATCTGGCCAAGGTGCGGGCGAAACTTGAAGCTGATTTGCAATCGTTGAGCGACGGTGGGGCGCGATTGCAGGTGTTGGAAAAGCAGTCGGCAGAGACCGGTAAAGCGTTTGAAATTGCGGCGGACAAATTGAGTGCGGCCCGCAACAAGGCCGCCAAAGCCCTCGACAAGGCGGTGATGACGGAGTTACCAGCCTTGAAGCTTGACCGGGCGCGGTTTGAAACAGTGGTAGCGGCGGAAGTTTCCCAGCCCGGATCGCACGGTGTGGACCGGGTTGAATTTCGGGTGGCGACAAATCCCGGAACACCTTTCGCGCCGCTGATGAAAATCGCTTCCGGCGGTGAATTGGCGCGTTTCATGTTGGCCTTGAAAGTGGTGTTGGCCGCCAAGGGTTCAGCGCCGGTTTTGATTTTTGATGAAATTGATACGGGTGTGGGCGGTGCGGTGGCGGATGCGATTGGTGGGCGTCTGGCGAAGTTGGCTTCCGGGTTGCAAGTGATTGCCGTCACCCATTCGCCGCAAGTGGCTGCGCGAGCCGCGCAGCATTTGCTGATTTCGAAAATGGAAGATGTGAAATCAAAACGCATGGTGACCCGGGTGCAAGCTTTGTCGGATGCGAGCCGCAAGGAAGAGTTGGCGCGGATGCTGTCTGGTGCCACGGTGACCGATGCGGCGCGGGCCCAGGCTGATGAACTGTTGCTGAGGCGGGGTTAAGGTTGTGGCTGCGTTGACGTTGGTGAAAGCAAGGCAGGAGCATGTGCGGCTGACGCTTGTACTTGGCGAGCATGACCGGGCCTATTTCGAGGATGATGCGCCGACGATCAGTGATGCTGACTATGACGCTTTACGCAATCGTTTGGGCGGACTGGAATTGGCCTATCCTGAATTGCTGTCAGCACAATCACTCACTTCGCGGGTGGGTGCTAAGCCATCGGGAAGATTTGCCAAGGTACAACATCGAGTGCCGATGTTGTCGCTGGCGAATGGTTTTAGTGATGAAGATGTTACGGATTTTATCGGACGCATCCGGCGGTTCCTCAATCTGGATGAAACGGCTCCTTTGACATTTACCGCTGAGCCAAAAATTGACGGTCTTTCCATAGCTTTACGCTATGAAGCTGGTGTGTTGGTTGAGGCTGCGACGCGCGGTGATGGCGCAGAAGGCGAGAATGTTACGGCCAATGTGCTGACGCTGAATGATGTGCCTGAAAAGTTGCGCGGTGATTTTCCCGCTTCGATTGAAGTGCGCGGCGAGATTTATATGTCGCATGAGGATTTTGCGGCGCTGAACGAAAGCCAGTTGCGGGAGGGCGAAAAAACTTTTGCCAATCCGCGCAATGCAGCTGCGGGATCTTTGCGACAACAGGATTCCAGTATCACGGCAGCGCGGCCTCTGCGGTTTTTTGCTTACACATGGGGTGATGCGCCTGTGCTTCCGGCAACGACGCAGTTTGAAGTGGTGCAGGCCTTTGGCAGTTGGGGATTGCCTGTTAATCCGCTGATGAAACTTTGCCATTCGGCTGAAGAACTGTTGAGCCACTATCGCTTGATTGAAAGCCAGCGGTCCAGTTTGGGCTATGACATTGATGGGGTGGTTTACAAGGTCAACGATCTTTCGTTGCAGGCGCGGCTGGGATTTGTGTCGCGCAGTCCGCGTTGGGCCATTGCCCATAAATTTTCGGCTGAACAAGCAATGACAATTCTTGAAGGCATCGACATTCAAGTGGGGCGGACGGGTGCGCTGACGCCCGTGGCGCGGTTGCGGCCGGTCACAGTGGGTGGCGTGGTGGTGTCCAATGCCACGCTGCACAATGAGGATGAGATTGCGCGGAAAGATGTGCGCATTGGGGACACGGTGATTGTGCAGCGGGCAGGCGATGTGATTCCGCAAGTTGTGGGGCCGGTGTTGGAGAAGCGGCCTGCTTCGGCGATGGCCTATGAATTTCCAACACTCTGCCCGGTGTGCGGTTCCCATGCGGAACGGGAAGAACGGGCGACAGGCAAGGTGGACGCAGTGCGGCGCTGCACCGGCGGGCTGATCTGCGATGCCCAACGGGTGGAACGGCTCAAGCATTTTGCTTCGCGGCTGGCTTTCGATATCGAAGGACTGGGTGACAAGATCATTGAGGAATTTGAAGCGGAAAAACTTGTGGTGTTGCCGCAGGATATTTTCACACTGGAAGCACGGGATGCGACGGCTTCCAAAAAATTGAGGGACCGGGAGGGTTGGGGGGCTTCTTCGGTCGCCAATCTTTTTGCGGCCATCAATGCCCGGCGCAATATTGGCCTTGACCGATTTATCTTTGCACTGGGCATTCGCCATGTGGGTGAAACCACGGCGCGGGTATTGGCGCGGGCCTATGGTTCGGCGGAAAATTTCAAAGCGCAAATGATTGCTGCGGGTGCTGCGGATCAGCCTGATGCCTTGGCTGAGCTGACCGCGCTGGATGGCATTGGTGTCGTGGTGGCTGAGGCGCTTGTGCAGTTTTTTGCCGAACTGCATAATGTTGAGGTGGTTGATGCCTTGCTTTCCTATGTCACGCCGCGCGAACTCGAGGCTGTTGCATCATCGTCGCCGGTGGCTGGAAAAACCGTGGTGTTCACAGGTGCACTTGAACGCATGACGCGCGACGAAGCCAAGGCCATGGCAGAGCGCTTGGGCGCAAAAGTTGCGGGCTCGGTTTCGAAGAAGACTGATCTGCTGGTGGCGGGGCCGGGGGCTGGTTCAAAACTCAAAGATGCGGAGAAACATGCTGTTCAGGTTATTGATGAAAATGCCTGGTTTGTGTTGGTCGGCGCTTGATGTTGCCCCGTGAGTTCAAGGATGGCTTTGCCGACATTGCCCCCATGGCCATTGCCTATGCACCGATTGCCGCCCTGTGGGGAACTGTTGCTGCATCGAAGGGTCTGTCACCACTTGAAACAGTGCTGATGAGTCTTGGGATTTATTCGGGTACTGCGCAATTTGTGGCCATGGATTTGTGGCACATGGGTTTGCCGCTGGCCTATCTGGTGTTCACCTTGGCGACAGTGGGATTGCGCCATGTGCTGATGTCGGCATCAGTTTCGCGGCACATGGCGTCGTTCTCAAAGCCGATGGCAAGTGTTCTGTTGTTTTGGCTGACCGATGAAGCTTGGGCAATGATTGAACGGCGGGCTTTGACCAAACCAATTACGCCTGCCTATTTCTTTGGTGTGGCGGCACCGCTGTGGCCTGTGTGGTCTGGCTTCTCATTGCTGGGTGCTTATGTGGGGCGAAGCTTTGGCGACAGCAAAGCCATCGGGCTGGATTTTGCCTTTGCCGCCATGTTCATTGCCGTACTCGCAGGGTTCTGGAAAGGGCCACGCACCGGAGCCATTCTGGTTGCCAGTGCGGCGGCAGCTGTTGTGGCCAAGCTATGGATCGGCGGGGCATGGTACATCCTGATGGGTGGCATTGCGGGCATGGTGGTTGGAGTGCTGCTCTACAGGGAAGAAGCTGCATGACCATCAGTTCCTCCACCTTGGTCATCATCATACTTGCAGGCTTGGCGACTTACGGAACGCGGCTTGCAGGGTATTGGCTGTTGCGCAATGTGACCATTACAGGTCGCACCAAAGCCGCACTGGATGCCGTGCCGCCCGCGATTTTGACGGCTGTTATCGCACCTGCGGTTTTTCTGCAGGGACCGATTGAGATGATTGCCGGTGCTGTCACGCTTGGATCGGCGCTGCTGCGCCTGCCGTTGCTGGTAACGATACTGGCTGGTGTTGGTTGTGTGGCGGGGTTAAGGCTGGTTATGTGAGGGGGGGGGCAAAGCTGTTGCTTCTAGCTGGCAAAGGGACCTCATCCGCCCCGTTGGGGCACCTTCTCCACGAAGGCGTGGAGAAGGGACAA
>JANOVS010000249.1:0-36672 GCA_031417515.1 Hyphomicrobiales bacterium | reverse complement strand
TCCATCACGTCGATGGTTTCGGTTTTGCGCAATTCCCAGGGCCGCGCCTTGAATTCATAAGGTTTCGAAGTTAGTGCGCCCACAGGACAAAGGTCGATGATGTTGCCTTGCAGTTCTGAGGTAATGATTTGATCAAGGTAAGTGGTGATTTCCACGTCCTCGCCACGGCCCGTCAAGCCCATGTCGTTGATGCCCGCAACTTCCGTGGTGAAGCGCACACAGCGGGTGCATTGGATGCAGCGGGTCATTTCGGTTTTGACGAGCGGGCCAAAATCCTTGTCTTCAACGGCGCGCTTGTTTTCATGAAAACGATTGGCGGATTTGCCAAAGGCCACGGCCTGGTCTTGCAAGTCACACTCGCCGCCCTGATCGCAAACCGGGCAATCCAGCGGGTGGTTGATAAGCAGGAATTCCATAACGCCTTCACGGGCCTTCTTGACCATCGGCGTGTTGGTCAAAACTTCCGGCACTTCGCCATTGGGGCCGGGGCGCAAGTCATTGACCGACATGGCGCAGGAAGCTTGCGGCTTGGGTGGACCGCCCTTCACTTCAACAAGGCACATGCGGCAATTGCCCGCAATCGACAGGCGGTCATGGTAACAGAAGCGCGGCACATCCTTGCCCGCCAGTTCACAGGCTTGCAAAAGTGTGAGGCCGTTCTCGTATTCGCCTTCAACGCCGTCAATTTTGATTTTTGGCATTATCTCGTTCCAATTCCATAGCAGCAGGCGTGCGCGAACACCCCCTCCCCCCTTCGGGGTACTCCCCCATGCTTCGCATGAGGAAGAATGAATTCTTTCTCCCTCGGCACCTTGGCCGGGGGAGTAGGGCGCAGCCGGGAGGGGGTGACTGAAACAGACTCGAACGAAGCCCTCATGCACACCTCGACGAGCGCATGCGCTCCACATCCCTTGTTGGAGTCGGTATGTATTCCGGTGTCATTCATCATGATTTTGCACCTTTTGCCATACACACCATGACTATTGGCTTTTTGTAGCCAAGACACGCTTCATATACGCAGCCTTCAATGCCGCCTGCGGTTATTTCCAGTTTAGCAACGCATTTGGTCGTCATTTTAATCCCAAGAAGCGCTTTATTGACTGCCGGGCCCAGAACGAGCTTTGAACCCCAAAAACCCCTCTTGGGCATGTTAAGACTTACATTGGCATCACAAGTAACTACCACTTCGTCTGGATAGCAACCTTGGCCGATTCCACTGGCGCTCAAACTTTTATAAGTTCGACCACCCAAAGCTTCACCAAGAGTTTGCGGCATAGTGAGATTGATTTTTCGATACCCCATCACCGCTTCTTCAGATCGAAAACTGGCTGGCGCAACGGTCAGTGCCAGAAAGCAAGCAACAATTCCTTTTGCCTGTCTTCGCATCACATCACTCCGCCGCATGGCGCACTGCGCCGTCTGGATCGGACTTGTAAGAATATTCGTCAATCCGCTTTTCGAGCACGGGGCGGAAGTGGTTGATCAATCCTTGGATAGGCCAGGCAGCCGCATCGCCCAGGGCGCAAATGGTGTGGCCTTCGATTTGTTTGGTTACATCAAACAACATGTCGATTTCGCGTTTTTCAGCGCGGCCTTCGGCCATGCGGGTGAGGACGCGCCACATCCAGCCCGTGCCTTCGCGGCAGGGTGTGCATTGGCCGCAGGACTCATGCTTATAGAAGTAAGCGAGGCGGGCGATGGTGCGGATCAGGTCAGTGGATTTGTCCATGACGATGACGGCTGCCGTGCCGAGGCCCGACTTCAATTTCGACAGCGAGTCAAAATCCATTGGCGAGTCGATGATTTGTTCGGCAGGCACCATGCGCACGGATGAACCGCCGGGAATGACCGCCAGCAAATTATCCCAGCCGCCGCGCATGCCGCCGCAATGTTTGTCGATCAGTTCACGGAACGGAATGCCCATGGCTTCTTCTACGTTGCAGGGCTTGTTGACGTGGCCGGAAATGCAGAACAGTTTTGTGCCAACATTGTTGGGGTTGCCGATGGAATTGAACCACGTGGCACCACGCCGCAAAATGGTTCCCGCAACTGCAATCGATTCCACATTGTTCACCGTGGTCGGTGCGCCATAGAGGCCCACGTTGGCGGGGAATGGCGGCTTCATGCGGGGCTGGCCCTTTTTGCCTTCCAAGCTTTCCAACATGGCGGTTTCTTCGCCGCAAATGTAAGCACCGGCACCGTGGTGCACGTAAAGGTCAAAGTCCCAGCCGTGAATATTGTCCTTGCCGATGAGGCGGGCTTCATAGGCTTGGTCGATGGCGGCTTGCAGGTGTTCGCGTTCGCGGATGTATTCGCCGCGCACATAAATGTAACCGACGTTGCAGGCCATGGCCATGCCGGCGAGCAGGCAGCCTTCCACCAGCAAATGCGGGTCATGCCGCATGATTTCGCGGTCCTTGCAGGTGCCGGGTTCGGACTCATCGGCGTTGACCACGAGGTAATGCGGGCGCTCGCCCACCACCTTCGGCATGAAGGACCATTTGAGTCCAGTCGGGAAGCCAGCACCGCCACGGCCACGCAGACCTGAAGCTTTCACCTCATTGACAATCCAGTCTCTGCCCTTGTCGATGAAGGACTTTGTATCCAGCCAGGCGCCGCGCTGCTTGGCACCCTCAAGGCCCCAGTCATGGTAACCGTAGAGGTTGGTGAAAATGCGATCTTTGTCAGCGAGCATGGCTTACTTCTTCCCCGGCTTTAAGCCGTTGGCGTTTTCAGGCCGCCAGCCTTTGGCCAGCTTTTTGGATTGCTTCACCCATTCGTCACGTAGGCCACGGCCTTTGAAGCCTTCGAGTTTTTCATCGACCCAGGCGAGTTCCTTGGCGGACCAATTGGCGATCTGGTCGAAGTGCCAGATGCCCATCTTGTTCAGCATTTTTTCAAGCGCCGGGCCGACGCCCCAGATCAATTTCAAATCATCAGCTTTACCATGCGGCTTCTTTAATAATTCCGGACGGCCGTCAATGGCGCGGGCGGCGGATTTGATGGCGGGTTTGGGTGGATCAATGATGCGGGCCGATTTGGATTTCGCTTTGATTTTGGTGGTGGATTTCACGACGTCATCTTCTGTCACGCGCACAATGCCGGTTTCGGCTTGGGCTTTTTCCGTCATTACGATGCCCGGTGCGGTAGACGCCGCTTCTTTGGCGTTCACCGCTTTGATCTGGGCTTCAACTTGTTTGGACACCAGAGAAACGGGTCGAATTTCGTCGGCGGGCGGCTTGGTGGCAGACGGCGATGGGATTGGCTCTTTGGTCGCAGGAATTGGAGCAACAGCAGGTGGCGGTGGCGGAGGTGGTGCTTCCACGCGGGCGAATTTCCGCTGTCCTTTGTAAAGCGCCTTATCGGTCAGTGTCGTGCCGCCGCCAATCGGCGCCGAGAAATGCCGATCAATTTGCGGGCCGGGCTTGACATGCTTGCCCGCCTGCCATTGGTCGATCAGCTCTTCCAATTTCGCAGGCGTCAAATCTTCATAGGTGTCCTTGAACACTTGGATCATTGGCGCGTTGACGCAAGATCCCAAGCACTCCACCTCTTCCCAACTCATCGAACCATCGGTATTCAAGTGTTGCGGTTGCGGATGGATTTTGCGTTCGCAGACTTTGCGCAAATCTTCGGCCCCGCGCAGCTGGCAGGCGATTGTGCCGCAGAGTTGAATGTGGGCTCTGGTTCCAACAGGTGAAAGCTGGAACATGGTATAGAACGTCGCCACTTCAAGCACACGGATGTAGGCCATATCCAGCATCTCGGCCACGTATTCAATCATCGGACGCGAGGTCCAACCATTCTGCTCCTGTCCGCGCCACAGCAGTGGAATAACAGCAGAGGCTTGCTTGCCAGAAGGGTATTTCGCAATACAGGTTTTCGCCCACGCGAGGTTTTCTGGCGTGAAGACGAAGGATGCGGGTTGGATGGGATCAAGACGACGGACGGACATTACTGCTTCCCAAAAAATGCTTGAATTGGCACTTCAATGCCGGGAGGACTGAGATAAATCATTCCGTGTGTTACAATCATCGTTTCACATTGGTCTGAAGTCAGACGGCGGTGGTGAACTACTGTTTCCTTGTCAGCGTCGACAATAAGATAATGTGCAATTGATTTCACCGAAAGATATGCAATCAACTTGACCGAAGCATCGTTTTTAGCTGACGAAGGTGACAACACTTCCACGACAATAACCGGTGCGGTCAAGGTTTGCACGTCCCGGTCCATGGGACTTCCGAGTTGAACTGACGCATCCGGCTCTATGTGATTGTCGTCGTCAATGCGCACACCCATTCCGTCGGTGTAGGCTGTGCAATCTACATTGGCAGCATGGATTGCATCCGCCAAAGCACGAACAACATAATACTTGGTCAGGTTGTGCACAGACCGTTCTGGAGACATTGGAACAACCTCGCCATCGATAAGTTCAAAGTGCCCTTCAGACTGGGTCGAGCACCACGCCAAGAACTGGTCAACGTTCATTTTTATAGCTGCGTGATGGTTCACCGATCCACCTCACCAAATACAATATCAATCGATCCCAACACCGCCGACACATCTGACAGCATGTGGCCGCGGCAGAGCCAGTCCATGGCTTGCAGGTGGGCGAAGCCGGGGGCGCGGATGCGGCAGCGGTAGGGTTTGTTGGAGCCATCTGAAACGAGATAAACGCCGAACTCGCCCTTGGGGGCTTCGACTGCGGCATAGACTTCACCCGCAGGCACTTTGTAGCCTTCGGTGTAGAGTTTGAAATGGTGGATCAGGGCTTCCATGGAGCGCTTCATTTCGCTGCGTTTTGGCGGCACAACTTTGCCATCCATTGACGACACGGGGCCGACACGTTCCTTGCCTGAAAGCAATTCCACGCATTGCGACATGATCTTTAACGACTCGCGCATTTCCTGCACACGCAAAACGTAGCGATCATAGTTGTCGCCATTCTTGCCAACGGGAATGTCGAAATCCATTTCCGCATAGCATTCATAGGGCTGGGATTTGCGCAAATCCCAAGCCACGCCACAGCCCCGCAGCATGACGCCGGAGAAGCCATATTCGAAGCACTGCTCAAGTGTGACGATGCCAATGTCGACGTTGCGCTGCTTGAAAATGCGGTTACCCGTCAGCAGGGTTTCGACGTCATCCAAAACCTTCGACTGGGCATCTGTGAAATGACCAATATCGTCAATCAGCTTCTGCGAAATATCCTGATGCACACCACCGGGGCGAACATAGGCGGCATGCATGCGTCCGCCGGAGGCTTGTTCATAAAACACATAGGTTTTTTCTTGCGCTTCCAAGCCCCACGTGAAGGGCGTGATGGCACCGACGTCCATCGCCTGTGCCGTCACATTCAAATAATGCGAACGCAAGCGCCCCATTTCTGAAAACAGTACACGGATCAATTGGCCGCGTTTTGGAATGGTGGTGCCCAACAATTTTTCAACCGCAAGCGCATAAGCATGCTCCTGGTTCATTGGCGCCATATAATCGAGCCGGTCAAAATAGGGCACGGCTTGCAGATAGGTTTTCTGTTCGATCAGCTTTTCAGTGCCGCGATGGAGCAAACCGATATGTGGGTCTACACGGGTGACGATTTCACCATCCAGCTCCAGAATGAGGCGTAGAACGCCGTGGGCCGCCGGATGGGCTGGGCCAAAATTGAGCGTGAAATTGCGGGTGGAGAGTTCAGACATAAGCGCTCCTTAAAGGGGCGAATAGAGAATAGCGAATAGCGAATAGGGAGTTCATTTTTTGTCCTGGATAGCGCGGATCAACGCCCTGATCATTTTGCCAATTTCGTCGCAGGTTGCCAAAGCTGTTAATAGTTCGTCCCGATTGCCCAACGATAGTTTTCCGGCAATTATGATATGCGTCTCTGTTTCTTTTAGGGAACCCTGCGAAATGCGCAGAAACTGAACAAATGAAGCTGAACTTTCCCTTCCATGACCTTCTGCGATATTTGCTGCAACCGACGCGGATGAACGACGCAATTGGCTCGTTAGCCCGAACAAATCTTCCCGCGGAAACTTCTTGCTCAGTTTGTAACAAGAGACAGCCAACTCCACGGCCTGCTGCCAAACCAGCAAGTCCTTGTAAGACTTTATGTCCGTTGTCACTCTTCATCTTTCCCTATTCGCTATTCGCTACTCACTATTCGCTTCTTACTGCTTCGCCTTTTCATCACCAGGCAATGTATAGTTTGTGCCTTCCCACGGCGAGAGATAATCAAACTGGCGGAATTCCTGCACCAACTTCACCGGCTCATACACTACCCGCTTGGATTCATCATCGTAACGCACTTCGACATAACCTGTCGTCGGAAAATCCTTGCGGAGCGGATGTCCCTGGAATCCATAGTCCGTCAAAATTCGGCGCAAGTCCGGGTGGCCGGAGAACATGATGCCGTAGAGATCATAGACTTCGCGTTCGAACCAATCCGCTCCTTTAAAAGTGGGAATGGCAGACGACACCACATCGCCCTCTCCAGCTTGCACTTTCACGCGGATGCGGGAATTCTTGTAGGGGCTGAGGAGATGGTAAACCACGTCGAAACGCTTTTCGCGTTCGGGATAATCGGCTGCCGTCAAATCAATGAAGCAGACAAAACGGCATTCGGCGTCGTCACGCAGGAAGCTGAGCACGTCGTTAATTTTTTCGGCGTCGGCCAGAATGGTCAATTCGCCGAAGGCGATTGAGTGGGTGACGCCCAGCTTTTCGGCGATGTGAAGGCCCAGTGTGTTCAGGTCAACAGCCATATCAGCGCTCGATCGTGCCAGTGCGGCGGATTTTCTTTTGCAGCATCAGGATGCCGTAAAGCAAAGCCTCTGCGGTGGGGGGGCAGCCGGGGATATAAATGTCCACGGGTACGATGCGATCACAACCGCGCACAACGCTATATGAGTAATGATAATAGCCGCCGCCATTGGCGCACGATCCCATGGAAATGACATAACGCGGTTCCGGCATCTGGTCATAAACCTTGCGCAGCGCCGGTGCCATCTTGTTGGTGAGCGTGCCTGCAACGATCATCACATCGGATTGGCGGGGTGAGCCACGCGGTGCCAAACCGAATCGTTCCATGTCGTAACGTGGACCAAAGCCCATCATCATTTCCACGGCGCAGCAGGCCAAGCCAAATTGCATGGGCATCAGCGATCCGGTGCGCGCCCAGGTGATCAGGTCATCCGTTGTCGTGACCAGAAATCCCTTGTCGCCAAGCTCGGCGTTGATCTCGGTAAAATATTCGCGCTGGACTTTGTCCATTTCTGGCTTGGCGGTTTCGATCAATCCCATTCGAGGGCTCCTTTGCGCCATTCATAGATAAAACCGATGGTCAGCAATCCCAGAAATACCATCATCGACCAAAAGCCGAAAATCCCGATTTTTCCAAGGCTGACTGCCCAGGGAAACAGGAAGGCCACTTCCAGATCAAAGATAATAAACAGGATCGACACCAGATAAAATCGCACATCAAACTTCATGCGGGAATCATCGAAGGGGTTGAAACCGCACTCATAGGCAGAGAGTTTTTCCGGATCAGGGTTGCGATAGGCAATTAGCAGGGGTGCCACCATCAGCGCACAAGCAATGCCGCCTGCAACAGCCATGAAAATGGCAATCGGCAGATAGTCTAGCAGCAGTTCCGACATAGGCCCTCCGGTCGGGCGATTTGTTGCCCCATTCCCGCCGCGTTGGTAGCGCAGCCGCCCCTGAACCGCAAGCTTTTCGCGCCGTTTTTATGGGTAGAAAGGCTTTTCCAAGGGGGTCCGTGACAATTTGTCAAAAATCCTGTTAGATGAGAATCAGCCGGGGCGGCCTTTCAATTAACGGATTTGATCATGAGAAAAATATTTGCTTTGGCCCTGGTTGCATCAACCCTTGCCATTTCCGAAGCTCGCGCTGAGGTTATCGACGTTTCCACCATCAAGTGTTCCGACCTTACAACCATGACTGCCGATGATGCCAGCTACCTTTTGATCTGGCTGCATGGCTATTATGGCGGCAAGGCGGAAGACACCACGATTGACCTGAAAGCATTTGAAACTGTGGCCGGCGATATCGGCACGAAATGCGCCGAAAGCCCTGATCTTGGTATCATGACTGTCGTGCAGCAAGTGACTGAGTAAAACAAAAAGGCCACCCTTAGGGGTGGCCTTTTTAATGTTGAATGGCGCGAAAGACGGGGCTCGAACCCGCGACCTCCGCCGTGACAGGGCGGCGCTCTAACCAACTGAGCTACTTCCGCAATTCAATGCAGCGGGAATTAGATGACGCTCTCTGCCCTGTCAAGCACTTGGTTTAATCGCGCATGGCTGGCCCTTGATGGCTATTCCCGATCTGTTGCTTTATCGACGGGCCATGGCAATTTTCAGGAATCGGCAGTTCAATCTGATTTACGTTCACGCAGCCTTGCAGGCTTTTGCCATGCATGGCGGCGAGGCCTTTGCTTTTGTCTATTTGTTGAAAGCTGGCATTCCGGTTCATGTTGTGTTGTTTTCGATTGGTGCCTTGTTTGCCAGCCGGTTGTTGTTTCGGAAATTTGTGTTGCCCACAGCCAAACGCTTTGGCCTGCGCAATGCCCTGATTTTCGGCATTGTGTTTGAGGGGTTGACTTATCCGGTTTTGTCGCAGGTGAGCGAAGTTGGCCCGCTGCTGGTGGCCTATCTTGCCATGTGGGCGATCAGCAGCAGTTTCTATTGGACGACTTACCACGCATTTGTGGTGATGGTTGGCGATGATGAAAGTCGTGGTGCGCAAGTCAGCATGATGGAATTCATTGGCATGTTCATTGGCATTATTGCACCAATTTCGACGGGATTGTTATTGACCTATTTCTCGCCGCTGTTTGCCTTTGGCATTGTAGGCATTGGCATGGCATGCTCGGCAATCCCAATATTGTTCATGCCCAACTTGCGGGTGGCCGATGTCATGGCCATGCCAAGTGAAATTTTAAGGCAAGCCAGTCTGGTGCTGTTCACCGACGGGCTTCGCAGCGGTACATTTCACTTCACCTGGTTGATCGCCTTGTTCATTACCCTGGGCTCAAATTTCACGGCATTTGGTGGAGCCATGTCTTTGGCTGGCATTGTGGGGGCTGTGGCGGGATTGTTTCTCGGTAAATCCATTGATCTTGGCAAAGGCAAAAGGGCTGCCAAAATCGGGTTCTCGGTGCTGGCTGTCGCGGCTTTGGCGCGGGCCGTTGGCTATTCGGAGCCATGGACTGCGGTTCTTGCCAATGCCATGGCGGCGATTGCCTGGCCAATTTATGCCACGGCCTATAACTCGCGGGTCTATGTGTTGGCGCAACAATCGCCCTGCCCGCTGCGCTTTCATGTGATTGCCGAAGGTGGCTGGGATTTTGGCACGGCCACGGGTTGTTTTGCAGCGGCAGCACTGACCTATTTCGGCTTCAGTTTCTTTTGGCCGCTGGCTTTGGCATTGTTTGCCTGCGGACTGGGTTACTGGGTGCTGGCGGGAACATTTGAAAATGAACCTGTAGCCACTTCGGCCTAAAACGCGCTGCCGTCTTTTTTCACAAAGCGCATTTCACCTGCTTGCTTGATAGCCAGCATGTTCACGTCACTGTAACGGGCTTTGTCGTCCCGCAATCTGGTTCCGACCTCCAGGTAGGTGGCTGGAGCATTGCCCATGTTTTTGAGGTGATGACCATTGCCATTGCCTGCCTTGAATCCCGCACACATGCCAGCGGTCATGAGGTGGTCACCGGAATCGTCCCCCAGCACCAGTTCACCGTCGAGGATATAGACAAACTCGTCTTCGCCTTCGTGCCAATGGCGGTGGCTGGACCAACTGCCGGGAGAGAGAGTCACCAAATTGACGCCAAACTGGTCCAGCCCGAACAGATTGCCCAAGGCGGCGCGAGCGCGGCCTTTTACAGCTTCATTGAGGGGCGGTGGATAGCCGGAACTTGTTTTGCGCTGGACTTCGTCTGACTTCACGGCGGATGGTATTTTTTTGCCGGTCATGCGGCAGCTTCCTGTTTGGCTTCAATCTGGTTCAGGGCATCAACCACCGCATCGAATGTAAGCAATGTCGAAGCGTGTCGCGCTTTGTAATCGCGCACCGGGATCAGGGCTTCAAGCTCGGCCCATTTGCCGGATGGTGGCTCGCCCTGCTCTTTAAGCATTTTGTACATCTGCTCGCGCAAGGCTTTAAGTTCAACGACCGACGATCCCACAACATGACGCGCCATGATTGATGAAGACGCCTGGCCCAGCGCACAGGCTTTGACGTCGTGGCCAAACTCGCTCACGGCACCATCTTTCAATTTCAAATCAACAGTGATTTTTGAACCACAGAGTTTAGAATGGGCCACTGCGGTGGCATCCGGATTTTCCAGACGATGCAAGTGGGGAATGTCCGCCGCGTAGGATAAAATCTTTTTGTTGTAAACTTCGTTGATCATGCTCATATCCCGCTACCGAACAGCGTCTGGCTGGTTTGAGGCTCATATTAGCCCATCATATGGGGAGCCGAAATGCCAATTTCAGCCGTGGTTCGAAAAATCCATGGACGGCTTATTGGCGTATCATGGTTTCCGGAAACAATAGACGCAAGGAAGCACAATGATGGATGCCAAAGTACACTCAAAGCCACTGGCCAATCCCATCACCAAACCATCGCAAGAAGAAGCTGAATCCGCCGTGCGCACCCTGCTCGCCTGGGCAGGTG
This sequence comes from Hyphomicrobiales bacterium, assembly GCA_031417515.1. GTDB lineage: Bacteria > Pseudomonadota > Alphaproteobacteria > Rhizobiales > Aestuariivirgaceae > Aestuariivirga. Next base: position 25,974 of record JANOVS010000249.1, on the reverse strand, counting down.
ACAATCCAAACCGTGAGGGTTTGCTTGATACGCCGAAACGCGTCACCAAAGCATTCAAGGAATATTTTGCCGGTTACGTCCAAGATCCTGCTGATATCCTCACTCGGGTGTTTGAAGAAGTTGGCGGCTATGATGACATGGTGATGTTGAAAGACATCGCCTTTGTATCTCATTGCGAACACCACATGGCGCCATTTTTTGGCCGGGCCCATGTGGCGTATTTGCCGAATGGCGGGGTTGTCGGGATTTCAAAAATCGCCCGTGTGGTCGATGCCTTTGCCAAACGGTTGCAAACCCAGGAAACCATGACGGCACAAATTGCCAATGCAATGCTCGACAATCTTGGTGCGCGGGGAGTCGGTGTGATGCTTGAAGCGGTTCATACCTGCATGTCAATGCGGGGTGTGCAGAAGCACGGCGTGTCGACCGTGACGACGCAGTTTGTGGGAGAGTTCAAAACCAATCCCGTGCTGCAAACCCGTTTCATGGAGCACATACGCGCACCGCGAGTCGGGTTTACATTGTGAGTACAGATGAAAGTCTCGAGCTGAATTTGAAATATGATGCCAATGGGCTCGTTGGTGCCATCATCGTGGATGCGGCAGATGGCACGGTCTTGATGTTTGCCCACATGAATGCTGAGGCCTTTGCTGCTACGCAACGAACAGGACTCATCCATTTCTGGAGCAGATCACGCGGCAAGCTTTGGATGAAGGGCGAGACTTCTGGCGAAACATTTCGGGTTGTTGAAATGCATGTGGACTGTGACCAGGATTGTTTGTTGGTGACGGTTGAAGCGCAAGGTGCCGGCAACGCCTGCCATACGGGTCGGCGGAGTTGTTTCTATCGAAGGGTTGAAGGCGAAGATTTGAAGTTGGGCGATGGGAAATAACTGAAAGTTGTCTTTTCAAGCAGCGCTTTTCGCTTCAACAAACTCGCCCGGAAATCGCAAACCGTCCCCCACCTTCGCTAAGTAGCTTCGGCGGACGCAGTCGGGCACCTCCTCCCGATGAAGAATCGGGGTGGAGGGTGAAGTTAGAGACTGGTATTCATTCATTGCCCTCCAACCCGCACCTTTTGCGGGGAGGAGGTGGCCAAAGGCCGGAGGTGGGAGATGCGGAAAGACTTCCGACAACTATTTCAGCAGCCCCCTACCCCGCGGTTGCAATATAAGTTTTCATGTCTTCGGCTTCGCGTTCAATGGCTTCGATGCGGTATTTTACCACGTCGCCGATGGATATCATTCCAACCAGTTTGTTTTCTTTGACAACAGGCAAATGCCGGACCCTGTGGGTGGTCATCAGGGCCATCAGTTCTTGTTCACTGTCGTCGACGCTGCAGGTCAAAACTTTTCGGGTCATTATCGTTTCGACAAGTTTTGCCAGAATCGTTGCACCATGGTTGGCCATATGGCGCACCACGTCGCGTTCTGAAACGATGCCCGCAATTTCACCTTTATGATCGGTGATCAAGACTGCTCCGATGCGCTTTTCCGCCAGCAACTGAACGATTTTTTCAACCGTGTCGCCGGGTTTTGCCGAGACGATGGTCCGGCCTTTGACGCTGAGAATATGGGCAACTGACATGTTGACCTCCTTCTATGGACACTGTTGAAAAAGCCTATCACGTTTTTGCGGTGGCGGAAACCTTCCATCTATCCAAAAGATAAAACAAGATGAAACCCGCGATGAAGCCTCCCAGGTGGGCTTCCCAGGCAATGCTGCGCTCTTCGAGGAAGGCGGTGCCGCTCAGGCTTTGACTGGCTCCAGACAACAGGGTCATCGCCAGAAAAACCGCGGTGAAGATCAGGGCCTGGTAGTTATTTACCAATTGCAGTGGTGTCAGCACCTTCAACCGCCTGTATTGGGCATCGGTTGTGCGGCCATAGGAAAATCCTTCGGCAAACATGATCGGGACAGCGGCGGCCAGTGCTGCCGAGACGATGCCCGATGCGCCAACGACAATGATGTATTGCTGCCAATGGGCAAACAGCATAGCCAAGGAACCTGCTGCTGCTGCCAGAACGCAAAAAATCAGATACCGCAACGCACCCCAGCGCCGTGCGATTGGCGTGGAAAATACCAGCAACCAAAAGCAGTTTGAGGCCAAGTGGGTCGCGTCGGCGTGGAGCAAGGCTGAGGTTATGAACGACCAATACTGGGCACCTGGTGGAAATGCAGGCATTTCAGGCCCGCCAAATCGAGACGGGATAAAACTAAAGGCATAGAGCGACCAGACCTGCCAATCCGTGCCCAAAGCCCACAGACCTATGTGAACCACAATCAGCAATCCAATTGTCAGCAACACGATGGTCGGCACGTTGAGCATGGCTGGCTGTTGGATGGCGGTTCTTGGATCAATTTTGGTCATGGCCAGTAGCCCGGGTCCTTCTGTGTGTCGAATTCCGCTTCGGCCAGTTGGCACGAGGTGTGCAGTGCATAGGGCATACCGTTTCCAATTGGGACAAGTTCTAGCCCGTCCGACCAGGAGTTAAATATGCTCACACAAGATACAACCATTCAAGATGGTGCCGACAGCCAAATCCTTCATCCTGGCAGTCGCCGCCTGTTTTCCTTGTGGGAAACCTTGCGGGCAGAACAGGCTTACCCCACACGGGAAGCCTTCAGTTTTGACAGTATCAAAGACCTGATGCCCGATCTTGTTGTGCTGGACCGAGACAACTTGCGCAATTCCTACAAGTTCCGACTTGCAGGCTCGCGGGTTTGCAGGCTTTTCAACGAAAACCAGACCGGCAAGGACGCTCTGGCCGACTGGGACAATTTTGAAGCTGACGTGGTGCGCAAACATTTGACAATGGCACTCACTGAATACCAGCCTGCGCTGGTTCGGATGCGGATGAAAACCGATACGGGACAAGTTGTGGCGGCCGAAATGATAGCGCTGCCAGTACAAATGCGCGCCAGCAACCGGGTCCAATTGATTGGTGGCCTGTTTGCTTTCCGCAATGTGAGCACCATTGGCCACAATACCATTTTGGGTCGCGAGCTGATCTCGGCACGGATGATTTGGACTGAGCATCGCGAGGCGCCACGCCGCCGTGATGCAATGTCAATCTCCCGGCCAAAGTTTGGCAGTTTCGCCATTATCAATGGCGGAAAATCAAATTAACCGAGGTTTTCTAAACAAATACCCTCTAAGGATGAATTTACTGTCGTTTACACTATAAGTTGCAGCACCCTTTTAACGCGACCTTTACTCTCTGCCCCCTAAAACTGTGAAGTCCCGGCGAAAGTCAGGATACGCCCCGGGGAGAACGGGGAACGCCTTTTGAGGTCCAACTGTGAATGCATTAACCCAAGATAAAAGTTCGCTTCCAGCTGCCGGTGGTTTGGCAGGTGTTGTATTCGGTCGGTTCATGCTGCCCGACATGAGTGAACATGCTTGTCAGGTGTTGGACATGTCAGGCGAAGGTGCCACTTTCATTTCATCTGAAGTTCCACCTCCCGGCTTGGCCATTGTGGCCTATCTTGAAGACCTCGGCCGGGTTGAGGTGAAATCCAGCACCCCGGTGCCTGGCGGTTTCAAGGTTTTGTACTCTTATTCGGGTGCCCGGCTGGAACGGTTGCAGACCCGCATCGATTGGGTGAAGCAACGGACTACAGGTGACGCATCGGATCAGCGGCGGCATGCCCGTTTTGAACCCAAAGACAAGACCTCCAGCATCGTGCTGCCGGATGGCCGGGTTTACGCTTGCGAAGTAATGGATATCTCGGTTTCCGGCGCTGCCATCAAGACCGATGTGATGCCCTCAATCGGGACATATCTCATGGTCGGCAAAATGAAGGGCCGCGTTGTGCGCTATCTTGAGAATGGCGTGGGTATTGAATTCGTCAAGCAGCTGGATCAAAAAGTTTTGACTTCCAACGTCGCCTGATGGTCTCATAGATCATGGACGTCCACCACACCGTGGACGGCTTTCAAGGCACCGCGAATTTGCGGCGACATGACAAAATTGCTGCCCAGTGAAACAACGACTTCCCGGCCTGCGTCGGTCATCAATGTCAAAAGCACAGGCGCTTTACCGCCTTTTTGCAACCGCTTGGAAATCGAATCCAAAGGTCTTTCATCCTTGATAAATATCTGAACGCCTTGAACGACGCTGGCTGCTGCCTTGTCAAGCGACTCGACGGCTTGCAGGCGCATCTTGACTTCTTCGCCATCAAGATAGGCTTCCACGCGGATGATGACGGATTTGCCGGGTTCGAGCATATCTCGGGCCGCCAAAAGCGTGTCAGAAAAACAGATGGCCTCGAATTGTCCCGTTGCATCTGAAAATGAAACAAAGGCGAAGCGGTTGCCAGCCTTGGAGCGACGTTCCTGCTTTTGGGTGACCGTTGCTGCAAGTTTTGCCGCTGCTGTTCCGGAATTGCGCACCTTGTTGGCAAATTCGGCATAGGGTTCGATATTCAGTCGCTTGAGGGATTGTTTGTATTCATCTAGGGGATGACCTGACAAGTAAAACCCTACGGCTTCAAATTCATAGGCCAAACGGTCCATGGGCAACCAAGTGTCACGGGGCGGCAGTACGAGTTCGGGTGCTGCAACGGCAGATTTTCCACCGCCGGCAAACAAATCATTTTGCCCGGCCGCTTGTTCACTGGAGGCGCGATTGGACAGGCCGATCAGCATATCGACGCTCTCCAGCACCTGCGCCCGGTTGCCATGCAGGCAATCAAAGGCTCCCGCCTTGGCCATGCTTTCCAAAGCACGGCGGTTCAGGGATTTGACATCGACCCGGCGGGCAAAGGTAGCGAGCGAAGAGAATGGCCCTCCCTCCTCCCGCTTTTGCACCATATGGGCGACGGCCCCTGCACCGACATTGCGTAAAGCTGCCAAGGCGTAGATGATTTTTCCATCGCGCACGGTGAACTCGACAGCGCTTTCGTTGACAGACGGCGATATGACGGGCACGGCAAGTCGCTGGGCTTCCTGGCGGAATTGCATCAGCTTGTCAGTGTTGCCCATGTCGAGGGTCATGGAGGCAGCAAGGAATTCAACTGGATGATTGGCCTTGAGATAGGCGGTCTGATAGCTGATGTAGGCATAGGGAGCAGAGTGGGATTTGTTGAAACCATATTCGGCAAATTTTGCGCAAGCGTCAAAGACAAGGTTTGCGGTTTCCTTGTCGACAGTGTTGGCGATGGCACCTGCCACGAAAATCTCGCGCTGGGCATCCATTTCAGATTTGATTTTCTTGCCCATGGCGCGGCGCAACAGATCGGCTTGCGCCAATGTATATCCCGCCATGACGCGGGCAGTTTGCTGCACCTGTTCCTGATAGGTGATGATGCCGAAGGTTTCCTTCAGTACAGGCTCCAGCATCGGATGCAGATATTCAACTGGTTCCTTGCCCAGTTTGCGGGCGCAGTAACTGGGGATATTGGCCATGGGGCCGGGACGATACAGCGCCACCAATGCGATCAGGTCTTCCAGCATGTCGGCCCGCATGGCGCGCACGGCATCGCGCATGCCTGCACTTTCCAACTGGAACACGCCGACGGTTTCACCTTGCGCCAACATCGCAAAAGTTGGCTGATCATCGAGTGGTATCTTGTTGGCGTTGAAATCCGGCAAGCGCTTGCGGATCATGCGCTGGGCCTTTTCGATCACCGTCAGGGTTTTCAAGCCGAGAAAGTCGAATTTCACCAATCCGGCTTTTTCGGCGTATTTCATGTTGAACTGGGTGGCCGGAAGACCAGAGCGCGGATCGCGATACAGCGGCACCAATTGATCAAGCGGACGATCGCCAATGACGATGCCCGCAGCATGGGTGGAAGCGTTGCGATAAAGCCCTTCGAGTTTCAGGGCCACTTCGAAAAGTTGTTTGACCAGCGGATCGCGCTCGGCTTCTTCCTGCAAGCGCGGCTCACTGGCAATGGCTTGACCCAAGGTCATCGGATTGGCCGGATTCATCGGAATCATCTTGGACAGGCGGTCGACCTGACCATAGGGCAGCTGCAAAACCCGGCCCACATCGCGGGTGACCATGCGGGCCTGCAATTTGCCGAACGTGATGATCTGCGCCACGTTTTCCTTGCCGTAGCGGGCTTGCACATAGTCAATCACTTCGTCGCGGCGTTCCTGGCAGAAATCAATATCGAAGTCGGGCATGGACACGCGGTCGGGATTGAGGAATCGCTCAAACAGCAAGTTGAAGCGCAGGGGGTCAAGATCAGTGATGGTGAGGGAATAGGCGACGAGTGAGCCGGCACCCGAACCACGGCCCGGCCCTACTGGAATATCCCGCGCCTTGGCCCATTTGATGAAATCGGCCACGATCAGGAAGTAGCCGGGATAGTTCATCTTGATGATGACGCTCAACTCGAAATCGAGGCGCTTGTCATAGTCTTCGCGTGACATGCCGGGGGCCATGCCATTGCTGGCCAAACGGTGCTCCATTCCCGCCACGGCTTCTGCCCGCAAGACCGCTGCTTCGTCGCCTTCGGCAAAGCGCGGCAAAATCGGCTTTTTGCCCTCAACCCGGAATGCACAGCGCTTGGCAATCTCGACGGTGTTTTCGATGGCCTCTGGCAAATCTGCAAAGAGTGTGGCCATCTGTTGTTGGGTCTTGAAGAAATGTTCTGCTGTCAAGCGGCGACGGTCTTCAGCTGCAACAACTTCGCCGCCGGCGATGCAGATCAAGGCGTCATGGGCGGCAAAATCGTCGGGAGCGGCGAAGTAAACCTGATTGGTGGCGACCAAAGGAATATTGAGGCCATAGGCCAAATTTACCAGTTGGGTTTCTGTTGCCCGTTCGGCGCTTTCGCCATGGCGCTGCAATTCGATGTAAAGGCGGTCAGCAAACAATCCAATGAGTTGTTTGAGCTGCGCCTCGGCCAAACTGGACTGGCCCTGCAACAACGCGGCATTGATGGGGCCCGATGGTCCACCTGTCAGGCAAATCAGTCCGCTGCTATGGGATTGGAAGAGTTCCCAACCGACATGGGGTTCGTCACTGGTTTGCACGTCAAGGAAGCTGCGACTGGTGAGCTTCATCAGGTTGTTGTAGCCCTGTTCATTTTGCGCCAGCAGAACCAGCGTGGGAAACTGGCGCAATGAGGTGTTTTGTTTCAGGGCGTTTGCATCAACCCCAATCGCCATATCGACTTTGATGGCAATGCCGATGATCGGCTGAATACCTTTTTCAGCCAGCACATCCGAAAATTCCAAGGCACCAAACAGATTGCCGGAGTCAGTGATTGCGAGGGCTGGCATGTCAGCCTTGGCAGCCAGTGCAGCCATTTGCTTGATGGTGATGGCACCCTCTGACAAGGAGAAAGCGGAATGGCAACGCAGGTGGATAAAAAGCGGATCAGGCATGGTTTTGCAGTTTCAGGTCTTCGGTTTGCGGCGTTGGTTCTAACAAGTATTGAAATCCGATAGGCCGCCAGAAACGCCTTATCACCTGTTTTTTCGCACCACACAGGGCAAGCCGACAACACCATATTTGCTGCACAAGCTTGCTGCTTCGGCCTGGGTTTTGGTGCCGATCATGACGAAAGCCATTTTGAGCGTGCCACGTGACAGATTGCGCTTGCGGATCACCATGGGGGATTTGCCGTCAAGCATCGCGGGAAAGCGAAGTTTCAGGCGCTTGAACATGGCAAGCGCGCGGCTTTCATTGAAATCGGCGGCGAGCAAAACGCCCCAGGGCTGGGATTTTCCACGACTGACATTGCTGGACCTCAGCGTAATCTGGCGGGATGCCAAGGCGATGCAATTGGTTTTAAAGTCTCCAGATTTGCCCAAGGCCGGGATATCAAAACGGGCGGTCGTGACCTTCCACTCGTCGGGTACGCGACCTGTGATGAAGGATACATAATCGAATGTCTCATCAGGAATGCCGCGTTTGCCAGCCAGCCAATCGGTGATGCGTTTCTCACCTGCATTGTAAGCAGCTGCCGCCAAGCCAAGGTTTCCAAACAGTTTTTTAAGGTCGGACAGGAAAGAAGCGGATGCAGATATCGCAGCTATCGGATCGAACGGATCAGCCAGTTTGCGGCGCGCTGCCGTGTCTGGCATGAATTGCGCGAGCCCTTGGGCACCTTTGGGGCTGACCGCATTGGGATCGAAAAGGCTTTCTTTCCATAACAGCCTTGCGAAGAAGGCCCGGTCCAAACCATGCTGGGAAGACGCTTTGTCGATTGCGGCACAGACCGAAATGGCGAAGGCGGTTTTGTCCAGTTTGGCTGCGGCTTGGGAATCAGCACCCACGAGGAAGGCTGCCAACATTGCAGCCGCAAACAACATTTTAAGTGCCGTAGTCGTCCCCCACCTCCGGCCTTTGGGCACCTCCTCCCCGCGAAAGGCGCTGGTTGGAGGGCAATGAAAGTGGAGGTCGCTGCTTGAATTCACCCTCCAACCCGATTCTTCATCGGGGAGGAGGTGCCCGAAGGGCGGAGGTGGGGCGTAGCGATCACACTGGCGAATTATCATGGCCCATCACCCATCAATCAGCTTGCCATTTTGCAACACCATGACGCGGCTCATTTTGCGGGCGAGTTCAAAATTATGTGTGGCGATCAGGGCACCTAGGCCTTCTTCCTGGATGAGACGGATGAATTCTTCGTGGACGATGGCAGCTGTCTCGGGATCAAGATTGCCTGTCGGTTCATCGGCCAGTAACTACAGGGGGCGATTGGCGAGGGCGCGGGCGATGGCGACACGCTGTTGTTCTCCGCCCGACATTTCAGCCGGCCGATGGGTGTAGCGATGGTCGAGTTGCAGCCGCGTCAGCAATTCCTTGGCGCGTATGGTTGCATTGGCTTTTGAAACGCCCGCAATCAATTGCGGCATGACGACATTTTCCAAGGCCGAGAATTCCGGCAAGAGATGGTGGAACTGGTAGACGAAGCCCACACCGATGCGCCGAACGCGGGTGCGCGAGGCATCGTCAAGGCTGGTGCATTCCTGGCCCGCAATGAAGACTTCACCTGCGGTTGGCCGTTCCAATAACCCGGCGATGTGCAGAAGCGATGACTTGCCCGTGCCCGATTGGCCGACAAGTGCCACAACTTCCCCGGCATGCACAGTCAGCGACAGGCCATCAAAAACCTTGAGTTGGCTTTCGCCTGCACCATAGGTGCGGGTGACACTACGGAGTTCCATGGCGGGATGAATTTTCATTCGTAACGCAATGCCTCTACAGGATCGAGCTTGGCGGCCCGCCATGAGGGATAGAGGGTTGCGATCAAAGACATTGTCAAGGTCATAAAGTCGATCAGCATGACCTGATTGAAATCGACGATGGCTGGCAGTTGCAGCAGATAGTAAAGACTTTGATCAAACGGATCCACACCGGTAATCCATTGCACCAGTTTGCGCAGGTTTTCGGCATTCAGCGAAATCAATAGTCCAAGTATGTTGCCGGCAATAATGCCAGCGACACCGATTGCGGCTCCCGTAATAAAGAACACGCGCTGCATGGCACCTGCTGTTGCGCCCATGGTGCGCAGGATGGCAATGTCATGGGATTTGTCCTTCACCAACATGATGAGGCCTGAAATGATGTTCAGCGCTGCGACAAGCACAACCATGGTGACGATCATGAACAACACGTTGCGTTCCACCACCAGCGCATTGAAAAACGCTTGGTTGCGGTCGCGCCAGGTCTGCACCATCTTGCCTTCGCCTGAGGCTTTGCGCAGGTCATCGACCATGGCGGCGATTTGTTCTGGGTCTTTGACATAGAGTTCAATGGCTGTGACGCCCTTATCGAGCGAAAAGAAATCCTGGGCTTCAACGATAGGCATATAGACAACGTTTTCGTCATATTCCGACATGCCCATTTTGAAAATGGCAACCACCGCATAATCCCGGATGCGCGGGGTTGAACCGATGACGGTTTCCGGGCCATTCGGGGCGATCAACGTGATGGTATCGCCCAAACCAATTTGATGCCGCCAGGCCATACGCTCGCCGATGGCAATGCCGTCGGATTTGTCGAAGCCTTCAAGACCGGGTGTTGCATCAAGACCGCCAGGCGTGCGGATAGCGGTGCGGAGGCTAGAATTATTGACGCTGGAAAGCTTCTGCAAATCGGCTTCGCTCATGCCGCGCACCAGTGCACCCGTGGCGGTTTTAATGGACGATACCATCACTTGGCCCTCAGCCAAAGGCATGGCACTTACGACATCTGGGACAGTTTTCAATTGGTCGCGAATTTTCTCGAAGCCTTCGACGGGATCAAGTGTGGCGTTGTAGACCGTGGCGTGACCGGAAAAGCCCAAGACTTTGCTGAGGAGTTCCTGATGAAAGCCGTTGAATACTGACATCACGACGATGAGTGTTGCCACACCGAGCATAATGCCGAGGAACGAAAAAAGCGAGATGACGGAAATAAAACCTTCCTTGCGCCTTGCCCGCAAATAGCGCAGCGCCAGCATCCACTCGAAGTTTGCAAATGGTTTGGTGTCCGGAAGGGCTTCAACTGTCACTCAGAAAACCTCGCCACCACTTGATCGAGGCCTACGTTTTCCTTGGCACCTGTTCGACGGTTTTTTACTTCGGCAACGCCATCCTTTAGGCCGCGGGGGCCGATGATGATTTGCCACGGCAGTCCGATCAAATCCATGGTGGCGAATTTGGCACCGCCGGGTTGATTGCGATCATCATACAAAACCTCTTTGCCTTTGGCGGTGAGGGCTTTGTAAATCTTGTCGCAAGCCGCATCGGCTTCAGCATCGCCAGCCTTGATGTTGATCAGGCCGATATCGAAAGGTGCAACTGACTCGGGCCAGATGATGCCGTCCTTGTCGTGGGACGCCTCAATGATACCGCCGACAAGTCGCGAAACACCGATGCCATAAGAACCGGACTGTATCGTCAATTTCTTGCCATCGGGGCCTTGGACCTCACAGCCCAGCGGTTCAGCATATTTCGTTCCAAAAAAGAAGATATGGCCAACTTCAATGCCACGCCCTGATATCCGCTTGGCTTCGGGCACCCGACTTTCAAATTCACCCTGATCGTGCTTTTCGTCTGTTGCTGCATATTTCCGGGTATAGTCGGTGACCAGTTTGGCAACGGCTTCCACATTGTCGTAATCGATATCGACCGACGACCAGTCCATGTCGTGCAATGCACCATCAAAGTACACGCCGCTTTCGCCCGTGTCTGCAAGAACCAAAAACTCATGGCTGGCATCACCGCCAATCGGCCCGGTGTCTGCCCGCATGGGGACTGCCTTGATGCCCATCCGCGCAAATGTTTTCAGATAGCTGACAAACATCTTGTTGTAAGAGTGCATGCCCGCTTCAACTGACGTGTCAAAGGAATAGGCGTCCTTCATCAGGAATTCACGGCCGCGCATCACGCCAAAACGCGGGCGCACTTCATCGCGGAATTTCCATTGGATGTGATAGAGATTGCGCGGCAGATCTTTATAAGACTGTATGCCCGAGCGGAAAATGTCGGTGATCATTTCCTCGTTGGTGGGACCGTAGAGCATTTCCCGGTCATGGCGGTCTTTAACTCGCAGCATTTCCTTGCCATAGGCATTATAGCGGCCGGACTTCTTCCAAAGGTCAGCCGACTGCAATGTTGGCATCAACACTTCAATGGCCCCTGCCCGGTTCTGTTCTTCCCTGACAATTTGCTCGATTTTCTTGAGAACCCGAAACCCCATGGGCAACCACGAATAGCTGCCTGCTGCTTCCTGGCGAATCATGCCGGATCGCAGCATCAGTCTGTGGGAAACGATTTCCGCCTCCTTGGGGTCGTCCCGAAGAATGGGCATGAAATACTGGGACAGGCGCATGAGAATCCCCAACTGCATTGAATCTTTGGCCTTATTAAGGAATTGCGGCACAAACTCAAGGTGAACGTCGCTCTGGCGGGCAGCAATCCAAGATTGAAACGTCCAAGGGTTTCAACTGGCGCACAAATTTGCCATTTTTAACTTGGCAAAGGCCCAATTTTGAGGCACGTTGCGCTCAACAAAAACAAGACCATAGATTCACGGTTAGCGTGACCCAGGTCTGGGGAGGGCAATCTGGCAGCAGCCGCTTGTAAGCGGAAGCGCCGTTTGCTGAAAATCTTGGGGCGGATGTGAAAACATCCGCCCTTTTTGATTGGAGGGAGACCATAACGTGTTGCTTTACACCACCCTTGGCACCAATGACGTTGCGCGGGCCATTCGATTCTACGATCCCGTGATGGCGGCACTCGGGCATGTCCGGCTGGAAACTGACGACAACGGAGCGGGCTATGGGCCTGCCCTTGGCCGTCCGGCCAAGAGCGCCTGCTTCTTCTGGATCAACGAACCCTACATGAAACTGCCTGCCACCTGGGGCAATGGCACCATGATTGCGCTGATCGCCAGCAGTCGCCAACAAGTCCATGATTTTTACGAAGCGGCATTGGCAAACGGCGGCATTGACGAAGGCGCACCGGGACTACGTCCCTATCACGCCAGTTTCTACGCCTGTTACGTGCGCGATCCCGATGGCAACAAATTGTCGGCGGTGTGTGAGGTGGAAGTCTAACCCGTCCAGCCCAATCCCGCTGCGACACAGTTCATGGTCATCAGCAGGGGCATGTTGAGGGTGTCCTTGTTTTTTTGTTCGCGGGTTTGGCGAAGCAGTTGGACTTGCCATTTGTTGGCTTGATCGACCATCGGGCGGACACGCTCGAATCGGCGCCTGAAACCCTGGAAGCGTTCGCAGAGTTGGGTGGAACCTGAAAGTTCCATCATGACTTTGCTGGTGCGCTTGTGTTCGTGGCGGATCAGGGCGTAGAGGCGCTCGGCATCGACACGCTGCGGAACCAAGGCGGCGTAGCGTTCGGCCACATCCATGTCGGCGAGGAACAGGGATTTTTCCACTTCATCGACGGCAAGGCGAAAGCCCGGCGATTTGTTGAACATGCCGCGCAGCAGCTTCAATCCACTGCCGCCTTGCGACGAAAGAAAATCATCGATGGCATAGCCAAGGCCATACCAGCCGGTGAGCAGGTGGCGGTTCTGGCTCCAGGCGAAGACCCATGGAATGGCGCGCAAATCCTGAATGCCACTTGCGCCAAAGCGGCGGGAGGGACGCGAACCAATTTTGAGAAGTGCGAGTTCCTCAACCGGACTGGAAGATTGAAAATAATTGAGCAAGGCCGGGTCTTCAGCCAGTCTGCGGTAGGCTTTGAAGGAAAGTCGGGCAATTTCCTGGACAGCTTTTTGGTGTTCGCCAACAAGTTTCTGCTCTGGTTCATTGGCCGATTTTAAAGTGTGCAGAAGCACAGATGATGTCAACACTTCCAGATTGTTTTGCGCTGTGCCGCGATTGGCAAATTTCAACGACACCACTTCACCCTGCTCTGTAACGCGCATGCGACCACCGATGGAGCCAACAGGTTGGGCTGCGATGGCGCGGCCTGTGGGAGCACCGCCGCGCGACACGGAGCCGCCACGACCATGAAAAAAACGCAAGGCAATGCCGGCTTTCAATCCGGCGCTGATCAGGCTGCGTTGGGCTTCGAACAATTCAAAACTGGCGCAGAAAAATCCGCCGTCCTTGTTGCTGTCGGAATAGCCCAACATGATTTCCTGGGCCGCACCATTGGCGGCAATCGAAGTGCGCACAATGGGGTTGGCCAACAGGGTTGTCATGATAGCCGGACCATTGCGCAAATCTTCGATGGTTTCAAAAAGTGGTACAATTTTCAAGCGGCAGGATTCCCGCGCATTGTCATCTGAAAACAATCCGCAATACTTGGCGAGGAGATATAGTCCCAGTAAATCATCGGCGCATTGGGTCATCGACAAAATGAATGTGCCAATGGCTTGCGGATCGGGTCCGTTCAAGGTGTCGCGGATGAGATCAAGCAAACCCAGTAGTTCTGTGGCTTCTTCCGACATGTTTTGGAAGCGCGGCAGGAAGCCAAGGGGCTTGTCCAATTCAGCGTTGAGCCAATTGGTCCATTCCAGGGAGCCGTGAACCGGTACGGGTGTTACTTCCAGCGGGTTCATTTTTTTCCAGATTTCGGCCAACACGCGGTTTACTACCGTGGTGTTTTGGCGAAGATCAAGGCTGGCAGTGCGGAAACCAAATATCTCGGCTTCCCATCGCACCGGCTGGACGAGGGTTGTCGCAAGGCCATGTATTTTCATTTGGCCCAAAGCATATTCAGCCTTGCTCAACAATGTGATGAATTCAGCGACATTGCCAAATGCCTTGGCATTTCCGTGGTTGTTGGTCGCCATCAGGCGCAGGCGCAGGGCGCTGAAATATTGCCGAAATGGCTCCGTGGGGTTTCGGGAGAGAATTTTTTCCGCTTCACCGCATGCCACAAGCTGTTCTTGTAGAATTGCCACAAATTCGTCCGTGGGCTGACATTCGTAGGCGCTGACTGAAATATGCTGGGAGAGTTCCTGCAGGCGGCGGTCAAGCCGCTCCACGGCGGCGCTGCGATTTTGGTGCAATGCGTTTTTCGTGGTGGCGACGGTGACAAATGGATTGCCATCGCGGTCGCCACCAATCCACGAGGAAAATTTGAGCGGTGGTTTGAAATTGGGCGATACTTCCGGAAAATGCTTTCCCAACGCAAAACGCAGGCTTTCACAGATGGCAGGTGTGCGGTCAAACAGGGCTTCGCGGAAAAAATGCAGGCCCCAAGCGACTTCGCTTTCAACGGTGGGTTTTTCAATGCGGATTTCGCCTGTCAGCCAGAGAAGATCGATTTCATTCTTCAAAGCTGCCAGCAAAGCATCACGTTCGCGCGGCGTCCAGCGTGGACTTTCGAGTTCGAAAAGTTTCAGATAAATCCGACGATGGATTTCCAGAACGGTGACGCGCTTGGCTTCCGTGGGGTGGGCCGTGATGGTGGGTCCCACATCGAGTTTGGCGAGGACTTCGGTTACGGTTTCTGGTGTGACCTTGGCGGCGGCGGCTTGCGCTAGGGCATGGGCGAAGGAACCAATCACTTCGTCGGGTCCACTCTGTCGTTCGATTTCGCGGCGGTTGCGGATCGAGGCATTTTCTTCCGCCACATTCATCAATTGCAGCCAGATGCCGATGACTTGCAGCGCGTGTTCCACCAGGTGATCAGGGATGCCCGAAGCTGCTTCCGGGTCATCAAGGATTGTCAAAACCGTCGGCTCACGTTCGCGAATGACTTGCCGGAGCAAATTCCGCAACATTTCGGTGATGCCATCAATGTAGGTCGTGTCTTCAAGAATATGCGTGGTCTGAATGTTCATGGCTGTATTTCAATGTCGGATTTTCCGGCATTTGTGCACTGCAACAATATTTGTGTCAATGGAATTGCTGTTCGCCGTTTATCCAGCTATCCAGCGCCCATGTTACAGGTTCAAGGACTCACTTATCGGATTGGCGGCCGGGTTTTGCTCGAAGATGCCAGCTTAACCGTGCCGACGGGCCACCGGGCAGGCTTGGTGGGCCGCAACGGCATTGGCAAATCCACTTTGTTCAAAATTGTCTTGGGCGAGCTTTCGGCGGAAGCGGGATCAACATCCATCCCCCGCAATGCCAGGGTCGGCACGGTTGCCCAGGAAGCACCCGGTGGCAACGAAACATTGCTGGATGTCGTGCTGCAAGGCGATGTGGAGCGGGAAGAGCTTCTGGCGGAAGCCCACACGGCAACCGATCCCCATCGGATTTCCGAAATCCAGATGCGTTTGTCGGATATCGGTTCTCATTCAGCCCCAGCTCGCGCTGCGGCCATTCTGGCGGGTCTTGGATTTACTGATGAGCAAATGGCAGGCCCATGCTCGGCGGTTTCTGGCGGCTGGCGGATGCGCGTGGCTTTGGCGGCGGCACTGTTTGGCCAACCTGATGTGTTGTTGTTGGATGAACCTACCAACTACCTCGACCTTGAAGGCACCATCTGGCTGAAGTCGTTTCTGCAAACTTATCCGCATACGATCATCCTGATCAGCCATGACCGCGACTTGCTCAACCAGGTTGTGACCTGCATTGTGCATCTCGATGCAGCAAAGCTCACATACTACTTGGGCAACTATGACAGCTTTGACCGACAACGCCGCGAAAAGCAGGCTCTGAGTGTGAAGCTGCGCAAGAAGCAACAAGACCAGCGCGATCACATGCAGGCCTATGTGGACCGCTTTCGCTACAAGGCGTCGAAAGCCAGTCAGGCGCAAAGCCGCTTGAAGGCCTTGTCGAAACTTGAGCCCATCGCCGACATCGTCGATAACCGGGTCGTGCCCTTCCGTTTTCCCAATCCGGAGAAGCTGTTATCGCCGCCTCTTATCAATCTGGATAAGGTGTCGGTGGGGTATGAGCCGGGCAAGCCGATTTTGCGCAATCTGACTTTGCGCATTGATCCGGATGACCGGATTGCGCTGCTGGGGGCCAATGGCAATGGCAAATCAACCTTTGCGAAATTGTTGAACGGCAAGCTTAAACCTTCGGGCGGAAGTTTTGTGACGGCACCGCGCATGAGCATCGGATTTTTTGCCCAACATCAAATGGATGATCTACGCGAAGACTACACGCCTTTCGATTATATTACCAAGTTGTTGCCAGATAGCCCGGTGTCGGTGCGGCGGGCCAAGTTGGGGGCTGCTGGGTTTGGCTCAACACTGGCCGATTCAAAATGTGAAACCCTGTCGGGTGGTGAAAAGGCGCGGCTGTTGTTTCTGTTGGCTACATTCCACGGTCCCCACGTTCTCATTCTCGACGAACCGACGAACCATCTGGATATGGATTCACGCGAAGCGCTGA
The DNA here is from genome assembly GCA_031417515.1 of Hyphomicrobiales bacterium. Classification (GTDB taxonomy): domain Bacteria; phylum Pseudomonadota; class Alphaproteobacteria; order Rhizobiales; family Aestuariivirgaceae; genus Aestuariivirga. The sequence goes on along the minus strand of JANOVS010000249.1, from coordinate 9,262 downwards.
TCCGCGCCATCAATGATTATGAAGGTGCGGTTATTCTGGTGGCCCATGATCGTTACATTATTGAAACTTGTGCGGACCGATTGTTATTGGTTGATGGTGGCGGCATTCGAAATTTTGACGGTGACATGGACGATTATACGGAATTTGTTTTGGCGAAACGCCGCGGCGGAAATGTCGAGAAAATTCTTGTCGATAAACCAGTGGTGGTTGCGCTACCGAAGCCACCTTCCCGCCCCGCCAAACAACTTCAGAAACAGATTCAAGATCTCAATGCAAAGATGTTGAAATTGCAGGAAAAACTTGTCGTGCTGGATGAAGCCTTGGCGGATCACACGCTGTACAGTGAAACGCCGCAAAAAGCTGCTGATTATGCCAAGCTGCGCAATCGCTTTGCCGATGAATTGGTGGCCAATGAAAACAACTGGCTGGAACTTTCCGAAGAGCTAAGCAATGGCTTAGCCGCATGCCGCCCTTGACTTGACCAACACCTGGTTTGGTTTTGCGGCCATCGGGATTTTTATTTTGGCCTATGTGCTGGTGGTATTTGAAGAAGCAACGGCGATGCGGAAATCCAAGCCGGTGTTGCTGGCGGCAGGTTTGATCTGGGCCTTGATCGGCATTGGCTATGCGATGCAGGGACAATCGGCATCTGCCGAATCTCAAGCCCAGCACATGCTCTACGAATATGGCGAATTGTTCCTGTTTTTGTTGGTGGCCATTACTTACGTCAACACCTTGGAAGAACGCCGGGTGTTTGAAGTTTTGCGGGCCAGATTGACGGAACGCGGCTTGAGTTATCGGCAGCTGTTCTGGCTCACGGGACTGATGGCATTTATCCTTTCGGGTATTCTCGACAACCTTACGACGGCGCTTGTCATGGGCGCAGTTGTGCTGGCCATTGGTAAATCATCGCCGAAATTTGTTGCCATGGCCTGCCTGAACATTGTGGTTGCGGCAAATGCCGGCGGGGCTTTCAGTCCGTTTGGTGACATCACAACGCTGATGGTGTGGCAGAAGGGCAAGCTGGAGTTTTTTGAGTTCTTCGTTTTGTTTGTGCCATCAGTCATCAATTGGCTGGTGCCTGCAACGCTTATGCATTTTGGATTGCCAGTGGATGCGCCGGAAGCTGTGATTGAAAAACAGCGGATGAAACCCGGTGCCTGGGGCGTCATGGTTTTATTTGCGTTGACCATCGTCACGGCCGTTTCGTTCCGGAATTTTCTGGGTCTTCCCCCTGCCCTTGGCATGATGCTCGGGCTTGGATATTTGCAGATGTGGTCATATTTCCTGCAACAAAAAGGCCGACGCCGCGACAATTCGGATATGGTTTTGAATTCATTCCATGAGATTGGCCGGGTTGAATGGGACACCATGCTGTTTTTCTTCGGCATCATCTTCGCCGTGGGCGGCTTGGGCGTCATGGGCTATCTCGGATTGGCCAGCCAATTTCTTTATACGGATTTGGGACCGACGAATGCCAACATCATCATCGGAGTGCTATCGGCCATTGTTGATAATATTCCGCTGATGTTTGCCGTGCTCACCATGAACCCGGAAATGAGCCATGGCCAATGGTTGTTGATCACGCTTACAACAGGCACCGGCGGCAGCATGTTGTCCATCGGTTCAGCCGCCGGTGTTGCGCTGATGGGACTTGCCCATGGCAAGTACACATTTTCAAACCATTTGAAATGGACTTGGGCGGTGGCCCTTGGTTACGCAGCAGCGATTGGTGCTCATTTGGTCATGAATGCCAGATTTTTTTAAGCCTGCTCACGCTTTGCTGCTGCCTGGTCTGCCCAACGGCCCAATTCGTCGCGTTTTTGATAAACAATCGTGTGGCCTTCAGTTTTGAAGCGCTTCCAAAGTTCACGGGCTTGTTGAAGTGCTGTCTCGTCATTGCCGTTGAAAAGAATACAGGCGCGCGCCAGACGATCTATTGATGCAGGGATAGCGCCATCGACATAGAATCGGAAAGTCGCGGCGTTCGGATTGTCACTTGATGCCGTGATGTAAATGGGTTGCTCTTCGGGATCAGGTTCCCCCGGAATGCCGTGGGGAAGAAAAGCCACATCTTCGTAAGCCCAAAGGCCTTGGGAAATTTCCTTCACGCGCTCACTGTCGATGGTTTGCACGGCCATGCGCAGATCACGCTCAAGGCCGCGTGCCAGTAAACCCGGCAGCACTTTTTCGGCGGATTCCCGTTCGAGATGATAGAACCAGATATCGGCCATTATTTTTCCAGGTGTGATTTCTCGTAGTGGGATGCGACGAGATGATTGAGCAAGCGCACGCCCCAGCCGGATGCCCAGCCTTGGCTGATGGGTGACTTGTTGGAGTCCATGGCAGTTCCCGCCACATCCAAATGGGCCCAAGGTACCTTGTTCACGAAACGTTGGAGGAACTGGGCGGCAGTGATGGCACCCGCCAATCGGCCACCAATATTTTTCATGTCTGCGACTTCATGATCAATCAGCTTGTCATATTGGGGTGTGAGCGGCATGCGCCAAACTTTTTCATCGGTGGCCAATCCTGAGGCGTGCAGCCGTGCTGCCAATTCATCGTCGTTGGAGAACAGGCCCGCGTGTTCTTTGCCCAAGGCCACCATGATGGCACCGGTGAGAGTTGCCAGATTGACCATGAATTTCGGCTTGAATTTGTCTTGGATATACCAAAGCACATCAGCGAGAACGAGGCGGCCTTCGGCATCGGTGTTCAGCACCGCAATGGTTTGGCCAGACATGGATTTGACGATATCGCCGGGTCGTTGCGCTTTGCCATCGATGGCGTTTTCCACAAGGCCAATGGCACCAATCACATTCACTTTGGCTTTGCGTTTTGCCAGAGTGTGCATGAGGCCGACGACGCAGGCAGCGCCGCCCATATCGCCTTTCATGTCTTCCATGCCGGCGGCGGGTTTGATCGAAACGCCACCCGTATCGAAGGTTACGCCTTTGCCAATGAAGGCCACGGGCGCATCGCCCTTCTTGCCACCCTCCCAGCGCATGACAACCAAACGGGCCTCAAACGGCGAGCCTTGAGCGACACCCAACAGGGCATGCATGCCAAGTTTTTTCATTTGAGGCGGCGTGAGGATGTCGAGTTTGATCCCAAGTTTCGCCAAGGCCTTTGTGCGGTTGGCAAACTCGGGCGGTGTCAACACATTGGCCGGTTCATTGACCAGATCGCGGGCGAAGTGATTGCCTTCAGCAATGGCGCGTTGAACTTCAAAAGATTTGCGGGCTGCGGTGAAGTCGCTGGTTTCAATTGTCAGTGCTGCAAGCAAAGGCGCTGTGTTGTTTTTGGTTTTGTAGGCATCGAAACGATAGCTGCGCAATATGGCACCCGAAGCCAGCAAACTTGCGGCTTCTGCCGACGGGATTTTGGCGGCCTCGATTGGCAAAGCGCAAATCGTTGCAAACTTGGATTTCGCGGCGAAAAGCAATCCGGCAATGCTGCCGCCCACATATTCTATGGCGTTGCGTGAAAGTTCCTCAGTTTTGCCGAGGCCAATCAATATCAACCTGTCAATTCCAGGCAATGGCGCCAGAAGTTCGAGGACTTGGTCTTTCTTACCTTCGAAATTGCCGAGTTTCATCAGTTGAGCAAGATTCTTCATTGTGGAAAATGCAGCACTGGGACTGGACTTGCTCCATTCGGCCAGGGGCAAGACCCATGTTCCTGATTTGGGTTGGCTTGCACGCTGAAAGCTGATTTTCATGAAAATGTCCTGATGAAAGCATACGAAGATTCTCGATGCCATTGTTAGAGAATAGCGGGAGGTTGCGGTTTGGGCAATGATGTAGCCGTGATGATGCCATTAACTTCCTGTTTACCAAGCAATAATCGGATGGCAAACTTGCCTGAAATTCGACTCACTTGAAGCCTTGAACAGCGGCTTCGGCAATAATTACCAAGGGGGTTTCGCTGGGCTGCGAAATCCGTTAATAAACCGTTACAAACTGTGATTGGTCGGGAACACATATTGCAAGTCACAAACCGGGAGGCGGCGGAAAAGACTGGGGAGCGAAAGCGCAAGCTTTTGCACCGCGGTGTTTTTGCTTTGTCGACTGCGGCCTTTGCTGTGTTTCTGCATGTTGGACCCGCTGCTGCACTTGAAGAAAAACCATTCATCAAACCCATCACAGACAAACCTGCTGTTGGCACCGCTGCCGATTTTTCTGCTGACAAACTGACCTATGATCCACGCACCAAACTTGCTGTCGCCACGGGTGCTGTTGTCATCACCTATGGCCCCTATACGCTGAACGCCACGCTGGTTTCGTTCAATCAGGACACGGGAGCTTTCAAGGCCAATGGCTCGGTGGTTTTGCGCGAGCCGAATGGTAATATCATGCATGCAGCATCGCTGGAATTGCACAACAAGTTTCGTGATGGCTTCGCCCGGCATCTGAAAGCCCTGCTAACCAATGACGTGACCATTACATCGCGCTATGCCACGCGCCGCGATGGCCATATCACGGTGTTTGAAGACGCCCATTATACGGCTTGCAAAGGTTGCGAAACGAAATCCGGCGACCCGCTGTGGGAACTGGTTTCGGATCAAACGACCCATGACAGCGACACCAAGACGCTTTACCATGTGAAACCAAGATTGAAGATTGGCGGCGTTACTGTTGCCGGATTGCCTTATCTTGAACATGCTGATCCGAGCGTGAAGCGTCGCAGTGGCTGGCTGATTCCGGATGTCAATTTTGGCAGCGACTATGGCGTGGGACTAGTTGCTCCGTATTTTTGGGCCATCGCACCCGACAAAGATTTAACTTTCCGGCCAATGTTGACCTCAAAACAGGGGCCGGTTGCCGATGTTGAATATCGCCAACGGACGGCAACGGGGTTATTTAATATTCGGGGTTATGGCGTTTATGAATTGTCACCCAAGGCAACAGCTGAAGACAATCGCTGGCGAGGTGCCATCAAGACTGCTGGCGACTTCAAGCTGAATGATGACTGGGATTGGGGATGGAATGGCACGCTTGCCAGTGACCGCAATTTTCTGAGTGACTACGGCAGCGGACAAATTGCCCAAAACCAAGTCTATTTGCGTGGGTTGTGGGGACGGAACTATGTTTCAGCCCAGGCCCTGAATTTTTCTTCCCTGACTGATAATGTCAGCAACGACACTTTGCCCACGGCCCTGCCCTATGCCAGCGGCGAGCATTATTTGAACCAACAGATTTTGGGTGGTGACCTGCGCTTCAACTGGTCGGTCTATTCGTTGATGCGCGATGATCCGGGCTCACCCTTTACCGATGTGAACCACGGCACCAACCAATCACGCGCCATGGCCAACATCAGCTGGAAATCGCGTTACATCGGTGACGGTGGTCAACTGATTACACCCTTCGCCAATTTGCGCAGTGATCTTTATGTCGGCAACAATGTGCCTGATGCAGCGGTGCTGGGCGGTTTGCGTGAAAAAGAATCCTTTGCCCGTGTGTTGCCTTCGGCAGGCGTTGATGTGCGCTGGCCCTTCATTGCATCGCATGAATATGGCCAAAGTGTTTTCTCGCCAGTGTTTCAGTTCATTGCTGCTGGTGATGAAAAGGAACGCAACCGCATTGGCAATGAAGACGCCATTACCTTGAATTTTGATAATTCCAGCCTGTTTCTGGAGGATCGATTCACAGGGCTTGACCGCTATGAAAGTGGTGTGCGCAGCAATCTCGGCTTTACCTACTCCTTCCTGGGCGGCAATGGCGGGTTGCTGAAAGTGAGTGGTGGTGAATCATTTCATATCGCTGGCAACAACAGTTTTGTGAGCGGCTCTGGCCTTGATGGCAGCAGTTCTGATCTGGTTGGTGCGTTGCTGTTTCAACCGTGGGACAATCTCAGTTTCTCCTATCAAGTGCGGGCTGAAGATTACTTGTCTGCAATCAACCGCCAGGAGATCATGGGCAGCCTCACTTTTGACAGGTTTTCGGTCAATGCTGGCTATCTCGATATTGCTGCGGAACCCGCTTATGGTCGACTGGTTGACGAGCGATGGGCCGAGGCAGATGTGCGCATTGGTTTGACTGATGGTTGGTTTGCTTTTGGTGGCATGCGTTATGATTTGGAAAACAGTTACTTCCTGTCGCAAACGGCCGGGGTGGAATTTGATTGTGACTGCATGAATTTCAAATTTGCATATAGTGGAAAACGGGCTGACAGCGGAACGGTTGATCATCGCGTCATGATGTCGATTGATCTTGCCACGCTCGGCGGCACCAAAGTCTCTGCAGGATTCTAACGTGTCAAAGTTTCTGTCTTTTCACACTTCAATCTTTCTGCTCGCCATGGTGCTGGCTGGCGCAGCGCAAGCTGCTGATCAAAAAGTGCTGGTCACCATCAACGACCAGCCGTTGACCAGCTATGATGTTGAACAGCGCATCAACCTCTGGAAACTATTGGGCGAGAACCACGGCAGTGGAGAAGTCGCCCGGCGTTTTGCGCTCAACGAATTGATTGACGATTTGGCCGAGGTTGAAGAAGCCAAGAAATTTGGTGCCCAAGCTACTGACAAGGAAATTGAAGATCGGCTTGGCACTGTGGCCAAGGGGCTTAAAACAGATTTGCCGGGTCTCAGGGGCAAGCTCAAGGCGCAAGGCATCACGATCGGAGCCATGAAGCAATATTTGGCCGGGCAGATTGCCTTCAGCCGGTTGATTAATGGCAAACAAAAGGAAAACTTTTCGGTTTCGAAGTCTGAAGTTGACAGCAAACTTGCGACTTACAAGGCCGAGATTGACGGCAAGCTGCGCAAGTTCATGAGCGATCCGCGCATGCAACCCATCACAGTTTATGAATTGCTGGAAATCAATTTTCCCATTGATGGGGGGGCCGATGGCGTCACCAGTGAACTGCTGCAATCACGGGCCCTTGAAGCCAACCAATATTTACAACGCTTCAGGGGCTGCAAATCGGCGCGCTCTGCGGCTTCCGGCATATTCAACGTTCAGGTAGGCAAGATGCTCGAGGCAGACGGCTCAAAATTGCCGAAGCCTTTGCGTGCCGCACTGAACAAAACCAAGGTTGGAACAGCCATCGGCCCCATGCGGGCCCAAAATGGTTTGCAACTTCTGGCGTTTTGCGGTGTGCGAAAAATCGTGCCTCCAAAGCCAAAAGTTGCTTATCCAACCCGGGCCCAGGTTGAGGGTTCTTTGCAAAATGAGCGCTACGCTTCCATTCAGTCCAAATATAAAGGCTTTTGGCGCAAGGGTCTTTTGATCGAGTATCGTGACCCGGCCTACGCGCCGTGATTTCGCAAAATTTTAAACCGATGATTTTGACTCCGGGTGAACCGGGGGGCATTGGCATCGAGATCACGCTCAAAGCCTGGCTGGCATTGCGCGATAAAACCGAGATGGCATTCGCCTTGCTGGGCGATGCCCGGCACATTGCAAGTGTTGCAGAAACGATCAACGTGCCAGTGCCCATTTCAGAAATTTCATCACTTGACCAAGTGGCTGGTGTTTTTCAACGCGCCTTGCCAATCATTCATCATGCCCTGCCTGCACCCGTTTCAGCGGGTGCATTTACTGCTGCAACAGCTTTGTGGGTGATGGCGATGATCGAAAAGGCGGTGGTGCTTTGCCTTGCCGGAAAAGCATCTGCCATGGTGACCAATCCGATTCAGAAAGAAGCACTTTATGCTGCGGGATTTGACTATCAGGGCCATACGGATTTTCTTGCTGCGTTGACAAGGCTAAGGGGGCTACCTGCCTCAGATGTCATGATGTTGGTGGGTGGAGGATTACGAGCGGTACCTATAACTGTGCACATCGCATTGAAGGACGTACCTTCGGCACTTACGACGGAAGCGATCTTAATCCAGACGCGCATTGTCAGTGCGGCTTTGATTGAAAAATTTGGCATCGCATCGCCCCGACTTGCAATGACAGGTCTCAATCCGCATGCGGGTGAAAACGGCAGCATGGGACGCGAGGAACTTGACATTATTATTCCGGCTATACGCCACCTACAAAATGAAGGTTTCAACATCACAGGTCCCCTGCCCGCCGACACAGCGTTTTTTCCGGAGATGCGAAAGAGTTATGATGCAATCCTTTGCATGTACCATGACCAGGCCTTGATCCCGGTGAAAACACTGGATTTCCATGGCGGTGTCAACGTCACGCTGGGGCTTCCTTTCATTCGCACATCGCCTGACCATGGCACGGCGGTTAATCTGGCGGGAACCGGCAAGGCCCAAAGCGACAGTCTGGTTGCCGCCATTTCATTGGCGCAGCAAATGTCCAGCACGGCACAATCTTTGTGATGATTGTTCAAAACAGTGATGACGGATTGCCGCCCTTGCGCGAAGTAATTGAGCAGCATCAGCTTGCCGCAAAAAAATCGCTCGGCCAGAATTTTTTGTTCGATTTGAATTTGACTCGTCGCATAGCAAGGGCTGCGGCACCTTTGCAAGATGCCACAATAGTGGAAATCGGTCCGGGACCTGGTGGGTTGACGCGGGCGCTTTTGGCGGAAGGTGCGAAGCACGTCATCGCCATCGAACGCGATCCACGGGCCATGCCGGCCTTGCAACAAATTGCCGACCATTACCCAGGTCGGTTGACACTGATTGAAGGGGACGCCCTGCAAACAGACTGGCGGAACCTTGTTTCTGGACCAACTCGGATCGTTGCCAACCTGCCCTATAATGTTGGCACCCAGCTGTTGATTGACTGGCTGTCGCTTGAACCTTGGCCACCGATTTTTGAGAGCTTTACGTTGATGTTCCAGAAAGAGGTAGCGTTACGAATTGCCGCGCATGCCGACACTTCGGATTTTGGCAGGTTGTCGGTTTTGGCCCAATGGCGTTGTGAGGCGCGACGGCTTTTCGATGTCAATCGCAGTGCCTTCACACCACCACCAAAGATTACGTCGAGTATTGTGCAACTTGTGCCGCGCCAAACAATAGAAATTCCCTGTCCGGTAAATGCCTTGGAAAAAATCACGGCTGCTGGATTTGGCCAACGCCGCAAGATGCTGCGCTCCAGCCTCAAATCGGTTTTCGAAAATCCGGAGCGCGTGTTGAATGAACTTGGCATTGATCCCACCAAGCGGGCGGAGCAATTGCAGGTTTCAGATTTTGCCCGGTTGGCGATGAAGTTGGTTGGGGAATAATACAACGGCCACTTGCAACAACTTTGTGCATTTTATCAAACAGGTTCAAGAAATGGCCGCGTCCCCCACCTCCGCCCTTCGGGCACCTCCTCCCCGCCGAAGTGGCGGGTTGGAGGGCAGTGTTTCACTT
>JANOVS010000248.1:0-8210 GCA_031417515.1 Hyphomicrobiales bacterium | reverse complement strand
CCCCCTTCGGGGTACTCCCCCGTCGCTTCGCGCCAAGGGAGAAAAGAACAAGTCTCTCTCCCTCGGCCTCTTGGCCGGGGGAGTACCCCGAAGGGGGGAGGGGGTGTTTCACCGCAACGATCATCTAAAATTTTCCGCTTGAGCCAAAGCCGCCAAGGCCGCGTGTCGTTTCATCCAGAGATGTAACTTCCGTCATCGTCACCTGCACCACGGGGGCCACCACCATTTGAGCGATGCGGTCTCCCCTTGCGATGACAAAGTCATCCGTACCCAGATTAATCAGCGGTACCTTGATTTCACCGCGATAGTCACTGTCAATGGTGCCGGGTGCATTGAGCACGGTGATGCCATGCTTGACGGCAAGGCCGGAACGGGGGCGAACTTGGGCCTCGGTATTTTCGGGAAGTGCTATCGCCATGCCGGTAGCGACGAGGGCACGGGCACCGGGCCTTAATGTGAGTGTTTCGGCTGAACGGAGATCCATGCCGGCAGAACCCGGTGTGGCGTAGGAAGGCAAGGGCAAATCTGCGCCGTTGGGGAGCCGGAGGATTTGGACTTTCACAACAGTTGAACCAGCTTGCTCATCAAGCGATCTGCTACCTCGGCCTTGGTCAGCTTTGGCCAATTTTCCACATTGTTGGAAGACACGAGATGAACGGTGTTGGCATCACCGCCAAACACGTTATTCTCGGCACGCACATCATTGGCAACGATGACATCACAATTTTTCCTGATCAGTTTGGCTTTGGCGTGTTCAATGACTTTCTCAGTCTCGGCGGCAAAACCGACGACAAGTTTGGGGCGGTTTTTGGAAGTCGCGATCGTTTTCAGAATGTCGGGATTTTCGCTGAGCAACAGGGATGGCAATGAGCCGTCACCTGGCTTTTTCATTTTCTCAGATGCGGCCTTGGCCACCTTCCAATCGGCCACGGCAGCCGCGAAAATCGCCATGTCGGCGGGCAAGGCTTGTTCAACTGCCTTCAGCATTTCATCGGCCGTGGTTACCAGAATGGCATTGGCCCCCGGTGGCGGAGACAAATTCACCGGTCCAGACACCAGCGTTACACGCGCACCCAGTTTCAGCGCGGCCTCGGCAATGGCATAGCCCTGCTTGCCAGAGGAATGGTTGGAAACATAACGCACGGGATCAATCGCCTCGCGTGTCGGGCCAGCAGTAATCAGCACATGTTTTCCGGCTAGGGTTTTCGGCTGTGGTGCCAGGGCTGCTTCAATGGCGGCAAGGATTTCGACTGGCTCTGCCATGCGGCCAAGGCCGAATTCGCCACAAGCCATGTCGCCGGCATTGGGCCAACGAACAAAATTCCATCGTCCGTCAGTACACGGATGTTTCGTTGGGTGGCTGCATGATGCCACATCCGGACATTCATGGCGGGTGCGATTAGAACTTGCTTGTCGGTGGCGAGAAGTGTCGTTGACGCCAAATCATTGGCGAGGCCTGAAGCCATTTTTGCCATGAGGTCGGCGGTGGCTGGAGCGACCACAACCAGATCGGCGGAGCGCGATAATTCAATGTGACCCATTTCGGTTTCATCGGTGAGGGAGAACAGGTCGGTATAGATTTTTTCGCCCGACAGGGAGGCCACGGACAGGGTCGTTACAAATTGTTCGGCGGCTTTTGTTAGAATGACGCGCACAGCGATATTCTGCTTCTTCAGCAGACGGATCAATTCCAGCGACTTGTAAGCTGCGATGCCTCCGCCAATAATAAGTAGAATGGATTTTGTCATGACCATACCATTTTCGCCGCGATAACAATCAGGGCCATGGCACCAGCTGAAAGGGCCACAGCCTGCCAGCGTTGCCAAGTGTTGTTTTCGGGTGGCTTGGCTTTGGCCATTTCAGACAATAATTGCGAGGCCTTTTGTGCCTCATCCAACAGGGGCGGCAGGCGCAGGGCCAGCCGTGCCAGCGATTTGGCACTGCCACTCAACTCTTCCAGCTTGCCGATGGGGCCTAGATAACGTTCGATCCAGCCCCTGACCACAGGTTCTGCCGACACCCACATGTTGAGGTTGGGGTTAAGCGTCCTCGCTACTCCTTCGACAACCACCATGGTTTTTTGCAGCAACAATAATTGCGGCTGGGTTTGCATGTCGAATTGCTCGGTGACTGCAAAAAGCTGCGTCAGCAATTTTGCCATGGAAATCTGGTCGGCAGGCAGATCGAGAATGGGTTCGCCAATCGCCCTGAGGGCTTGGGCAAAATTTTGCACATCTTGGGTCCGGGACACATAGCCGGCATCAAAATGCACTTCAGCCACCCGCAAGTAATTTCGCGTGATGAAGCCGTGCAGGATTTCAGCAAGGAACACGCGGTCTTTCATGGCCAGCCTGCCCATGATGCCAAGATCAAGGGCCACAAGATTGCCCTTGGCATCAACCATCAGATTGCCCTGATGCATGTCGGCATGAAAAAATCCGTCGCGGATGGCGTGGCGGAGAAAACTCTGGATGATGGTGTCGGCCATGGCATTGAGATTGAGACCACTTAAGCGCAAGGCCTCGACATCGGCCATGTTTGTTCCATCCAGCCATTCGGTGGTGAGCACCCGCTTGGACGTCAGGGCCCATTCGACTTTCGGAAGGCGAAACCCGGCATCGTCCTTGGTGTTCTCCGTCATCTCAGACAAAGCCGCTGCTTCCATGCGCAGATCAAGTTCCAGCTTCATGGACTGTTCCAGCATGGACACGGCAGCAACGGGACGCAATCGCCGCCCCTCGGCACCCAGGCGTTCCATCATGCGTGCGGCGAAACCAAAACTTTCAATATCGGCGGCAAAGCGCTTTTCAACGTCGGGCCTGAGAATTTTGACGGCAACAGTTTTGCCGCTGTGGGTAACGGCCTTGTGGACTTGCGCAACAGATGCTGCCGCCACGGGTTCACTGAACTGTGAGAAAAGCTCTTCAACCGGCTTGTCAAGTTCTGCGGCAACAATCGCCTTGGCCGTCGCCATGGCAAAGGGTGGCAGTTTGTCCTGCAGCACTTTCAATTCGAAGGCCCGTTTTGCCCCGATGACATCGGGCCTGGTTGCCAGAAATTGGCCGAGCTTGATGTAGCTGGGGCCGAGGGCTGAAAGGGCTGCGGAAAGCTTGTTGCCCTGATTGACAGATGCACTGTTGCCGATTTGGCAAAGTCTCAGCAGGCCGCGTACCACGGCAGGTAATTGCGCAGTTTGCTCAGGCGGCAACAAGGCACCATGCCGCGCCAAGGTGAATCCGGCCCGCAGCAATCTTGCAATGTTGGTAACGGCAAAGGCCATCAGATGCGCCAGCCCGAATGGATGGCAACCACGCCACCTGTCAGATTGCGCCAGGTCACACGGGCAAAGCCTGCGCCTTCAATCAGATCGGCAAAGGCCTGTTGTTTCGGGAATGTGCGGATCGATTCGACGAGATAGCGATAGGGTGCACCATCACCCATGACAACCTTGCCGACGGCGGGGATGACGGTGAAAGAATAGGCGTCATAAATCTTTTGAACAAATTCCAGTTCCATGTGTGAAAATTCAAGGCACATGAAGCGGCCGCCGGGTTTCAGCACACGGTAGGCTTCTTTCAGGGCCAGTGGAATTTTTGGCACATTGCGAATGCCAAAAGCAATCGTATAGGCATCAAAGCTCTGGTCGGGAAAGGCCAGACTTTCCGCATTGCCGACAGTGAAATCAACCTTGTGGGCAAGACGAGAGGCTTCAGCGCGGCGTTTTCCCTCGCCGACCATTTCAGGCGAAATGTCGGCGATGGTCACATGGGTTCCCATCCCCCCCAAAGCTGCGATGCGAAAGGCAATGTCGCCGGTGCCGCCTGCCATATCGAGCACCTTGTAAGGGCGGTCATTGCGGGGCGGGTTCAGTTGCGCCAGAAAATCATCTTTCCACAGGCGGTGCAGGCCTCCTGACATCAGATCATTCATTTGATCGTAGCGGGCAGCGGATTTGGCAAATACATCATTGACCAAAGCCTGCTTGGTGCCTTGTTCAACCTCACGAAATCCGAATTTGGTTTCGATTCCAGAGGAGTCATGTGCAAGGTCTGGTGAAGATGCGTGTGTCATGGCGTTTGTTTAGGCTATAAGGCCCTGAAATTCCATGGGCAGTTGGCCCGAAGATGAATGGGGGTCAGGTGCCAGAACTTCCTGAGGTTGAAACCGTCAAACGCGGATTGGAGCCTGCGCTGGTCGGGCGGGTGTTGTCCCGTATCGAATTGCGGCGGGCCAATTTGCGGTTTGCCTTTCCGGTGGACTACGCCACGACCATGCAGGGATCACGCATTGTATCACTGGAGCGGCGGGCCAAATATATTCTGGTGCATTGTGATAATGACAAAAGCCTGATCTGGCATTTGGGCATGACGGGCCGTTTCACCGTGGTGCAGCCTGATGGTGGGGCATTTGAACCGGGAGCGTTTTATCATGAGGCAGCCAAGGCCCTTGGTCCCCATGATCATGTGGTGGTCACGCTGGATGACGGCGTGCAGATCATTTACAACGATACCAGGCGATTTGGCTTCATGGAAATGGTGGACACCTCCCGGCGTGACGAACACAAACTACTGAGCAACATTGGCGTCGAGCCGCTTGGCAATTCGTTCCATGGCGCACATCTAGCGGAGAAATTTGCGAACAAGAAAGCCCCGTTGAAAGCCGCCTTGCTGGACCAGCATGTGGTGGCGGGGCTTGGTAATATATACGTCAGTGAAGCGTTGTTCAGGGCGGGGCTTTCGCCTCTGCGAAAAGCTGAAACCCTGGCCAGAGGAAAATCCGTGGACCTGCGGCTTGAGGGTTTGGTACGGCACATCAAGGAAATTTTGAACGAGGCCATTCTGGCAGGTGGCTCAACGCTGCAAGACTTCCAGAATGCCAATGGTCAAAAGGGTGAATTCCAGCAGCGCTTTTTGGTTTATGACCGGGAAGGCAGGGCTTGCATGAATGCTTCATGTGGCAAGCCGATCAAACGCATTGTGCAATCCGGCCGCTCAACGTTTTATTGTTCGCAGTGCCAGAAGTGATACCAACGGCCAGTGATCCCCCACCTCCGTCGCTTCGCGCCACCTCCTCCCCAATGAAGAATCGGGTTGGAGGGCAGCGAAGTTTGAGGTTGGTGCATGGGTTCACCCTCCAACCCGCCACTTCGGCGGGGAGGAGGTGGCGCGAAGCGACGGAGGTGGGGGATGCAGGGGATTTTCTGAAACCGTTCATTCGAATGCAGAGTGTAGTTTCAAGTGGCCGTCGGTATGGTCATCATGAAGTTTGAGACGGTCACCCTTAACGCAGAAGTCCAGCAGCCTTGATCCACCAATCTGGATGGGCCTTCTGCAGATGGGCGGCAGTGTTTTCAGCTTGATCAAGTGATGCAGCAAGGCCAAAACATGTGGCACCCGAGCCTGACATGCGCACCGCCTGAAGTTGATTTGGCGCTTCCAGTGCTTTGAGAACGCTTGCAATTTCCGGCAAGGTTTTGAGAGCGGGTGAAGTGAGGTCATTGCGCCATGTCTCGGGTGCTGTCCCATCCAGTTTGCTGCCATGGCTTTGTCCTTTGGCCAATCCGAGGTGGCGAAAGACATTGGCGGTGTTGCAGGGCTGCAAGGGATTGGCGAGTACGATAGCCTTCCAGGGAAGGTCCGGCAGATCGGTGATGGTTTCACCAATGCCTTGCATGCGGCAGGGTTTGCCGCGCAAACAAACCGGAACATCTGCTCCCAGCGATAATGCGATTTGCTGCAATTGGTCGCTTGGCAACACACGGCCTGTCATTCGCAGCAGTCCGCGCAACATGGCCGCTGCATCGGCGGACCCGCCACCCATGCCGGATTCAACGGGAAGGTTCTTCGTCAGGTTGATATTGATGTGAGGTAACGGCAGTACAGCCTGCAACGCAGCCATGGCCATCAAGACAAGATTGTCAGGACCTGTCGAAAGTCCGGCGGCAAAGGGGCCATCAATTGTCAGGCTGGTCCTGTCAGCCCGGCGAAAATTCAACACATCACCAACATCAGCGAAGGCCACGATGCTATCCAGCTCGTGATAGCCGTCCGACCTCCGCCCCAAGACATGAAGCGCCAGGTTGATTTTGGCAGGTGCGCGTTCGGTAAATACGGTCACCCGTTGCTGGAGCCCGTGCCTGAATTGTCGGCGGGCTTCACGAGAGGTGGCAGTTCCGGCATGCCATCTTTCAGTTTGCCTTCAATCCGCTTCAGGTCATCGGGTTCGGGCTTGTTGTCCTTGGCATGTTGCCACTGGAACTTGGCTTCAAGTGTGCGGCCCACACGCCAATAGGCATCACCCAGATGTTCAGCAATGATGGGATCGCCGGCTTTCAAGTCAACCGCCCGTTCAAGCTGCTCAACAGCGTTGGCAAAATCGCGGAGCTGGTAATAGGCCCAGCCCAAACTGTCGACGATGTAACCATCATTGGGTTTCAACTCCACGGCCTTCTTGACCATGGCGATGGCTTCATCAAGCTTTTCATTCTTGTCGATCAGCGAATAGCCGAGATAGTTGAGAACTGACGATTCATCGGGTGCCAATTCAAGCGCCTTGCGGAAATCCACTTCGGCCAGCGGCCATTTTTTGAGCCGCTCATTGGCAATGCCCCTGAAATAGAAAACTGTCCAATGGCTGCGTTCTGGTTTGGCCACCAATTTCAGGGCGGCATCATAAGCCTCCGTCGCTTTGGCGTATTCATCGGTACTGCGATAGACGCTGCCGAGTGTTACCCAGACAGCATAGTTTGTTGGATCACGGGCGACGATGCTGCGCAGTTGCTCGATTGATTCCTTGCCCCGGTCCAATCGTTGCAGGTTCACGGCAATTTCCGTGTCGGCGTGAATGCGCAGGGGTGAATTGAGTGCAATCTTGCCATAGGCCGCATTGGCCAGTTCATAGTTGCGCGACGTTGAAAATATATCGCCCAACAAGGTCAGCATAACAGGCTTGTCATCGCTGAAGTTCAAGGCGAGTTGGGCAAACAGCAGCGCTGTATCGATGCCCTGATCATCATTCATGGCGGCAGCCAGTGAAAACAAGGCTTCGCCGGCACCAGCAGGCGGAGTGGCAATGAGGCTTGCGGCTTTTTCACCTGTACCCAAACGCTTCAGCGAAGCCTCGACAAGACTGTTGCTTTCACCACCGGCCAAAAACGCTTCATAGATCTTGCGGGCTTCATCGGGGCGATTGTTGCGTTCGAGAAAGCTGCCATAGGATTGTGTGACGCGCAGGCTTGAGCCTGCGTCCTGATAGGCCTTCTTGTAAAAGACTTCGGCGCGAATGGAAGAATTCAGATAGTCGGCAATCAATGCCGCATGAAAATTCTTGAAATTGGCAAAGCTTTCATTGGCGTCCAGCTTGTCGAGTTCGGTCAGGGCTGCGTTCAGCGATGCTTCGCCGGCATAGGACCAGGCACTGAGGAGTGTCGCGGTCAATTCACCTGCAGGGGTGTAATTTGATTCTGCGAGATGTTCCCTCGCCTTGTCATAACGCCTTGCCGCAAACTCCTGCATCGCCAGAACGATGCGGGCCATTCGGTGCTGGCTGTTGAATTCGATGACTTCGCCTGCAAGTTTTTCTGCAGCTGGCAAGTTGCCGTTGGCCAATTCAATCTGGAACAGCCGTTCAATCATGTTGGGATTGCCGGGGTCTTGCTGCAGGGCAGCACCGAGGAACGTGGCCGCCGCCTGATTGTCTCTCGACAATGCCGCCGAACGACTTGCGAGGAAATTGCCAGACAGTGAAATCTCTCTTGCCGCAACGGGTGACAGGGAAAGAGTTGTGGCAAATAGAAGTGATAGGGCAATGGTCTTGATCGGCGTCATGTCAAAGGGCCTCAATAACTGGCGTGGGGCGCCGATATATCCCGGCGATTGATTCATTTCTTCAAAATGGGGTTTTTTCATGGGTGGCGCAATGAAAAAGCACAAAACCAAAACGGGCCGCCTTCCGGCAGCCCGCTGGTCGAGGGGTTTGGCCTCCCCGTTGGTATCAATTGGAGACGTAAACAGATTTATTGATCACGTCTTCACCGATGTGATCGAAGAAGGCTGTAAGGTCAGACGATGTCTCGGCGTGGGTGTAGTAACCAACGCCCGTTGTGGCGCAATTTTGCAGACGGGTACGTGTTGCTGTCGACACGCCGGAACCAAATGACGCCACATAAAGCGTCACGTTTTCTGCCTTGATCTTCGAGCAGATGGTATTCA
>JANOVS010000247.1:0-2111 GCA_031417515.1 Hyphomicrobiales bacterium | reverse complement strand
AAGCTTAAAGCTTAAAGCGAAAAGCGTAAAGTCAGTTCCAAACTAACCTTTAACATACTTTAAGCTTTGAGCTTTCTTCTTTGAGCTTTCTGCTTATAGAAAGCGTTAAGTCAGTTCCAAACTAACCTTTAATATACTTTTAGCTTTCCGCTTTTAGCTTTCCGCTTTGAGCTTACTTCATCCTCACCATCCTCGTCCTTTTCCTCTCAAACATCCTGATATGTCTGGAGCCAACCGGTATATCAATCACATAACGATTTCCTTTCGCCCACATCTTATGCGTGCGTGGTTTCACCACCCTCTCACCCGATGAGGCGCAGGAAAATAAGAAAAAAGTACTGAGGATGACTAAAAGGAGGCGTTTCATGCTGGGATCGAACTCTAAAAATAGCTTTTTATTTCAAATACATGCCTGTAAATTGAATCCACAATGATCCATATGAAAAACTTTGAAACACTCACCGAAGCGATAACCGATTTAAAAAGGCGGGGTTACGAGCATGATTTCAATTTACGGTCCGAGTGGATTGAATGTCAGTCGCTCCAGGTGCAGCTGAAGCCTGCCGATTTTCATGTGGATGAGATATATCGGTTTGAAGGAATGAACAATCCCGATGACAGCTCCATTCTTTTTGCCATCCAATCACCCGTTGGCATAAAAGGAATCTTAGTGGATGCCTACGGAGCTTACTCAGAATCCCTCAGTACAGAAATGATTAAACGATTGACCATTGATGCTAAAACCTCGCACTGATTCCAGTACCCGTCAACTTGCCTTTGCATTTTTTTTAATATTTCTCACACTAACACAACGATCGCATGCGCAGCAGCATGCTCATGAGTTAATGATTGAAAAACTGAGTGTCACTTCAGTAAAAGGTGATGGTGGCAAAGCCGACAGTATCAATCGGCCTTTAGTATCCTTTGAGATTAACAACGTTCCTTTTGCATCAAATCAGTCTACCTCATTACAAATTTCCTTTAAGCAAGAACTATTCCCTGGTAAAGGAATCAAAGGTGTGCTCTCCTTTACAAATACATCGAAAGACACCGTCAGTCTTTCTAATGTAGTTCCTTTAGGCAGAGAAGGAAATGAGGCTTATATCACGGGTCTTGGAAATCATAGTCTTTCACGCACTCATTTATTTTTGCCGGGCAAGAATCCGGTAAACGTGATCGTGCCCGACAATGCGTGGGAGTTGGGTTATACCGGCTTGACACTCCATGGCAACCAAAAACTATTTGCGTTGGTAAGACGTGATCTTAGCACCCTGGTGAAAGCCACACGCAGACGCTTTGTGACGGTGATTGCTCCAGGCGGTTCGGTTTCTTATCATTTCTATGCCGACTACTATTCGGGCGCTTGGCAATCCGGTGTGCGCGAAGCTTTTCAAAAAAGATATCTGTATGATGTCAATGAATTTGATAACACCTTGTTCGAGCGTAAGGATTTAGTGTGGATCAACAAAGCCTATGTCATGCACTTGCTGATGGGGTGGGACAAAGAATTTTATGATGGTAATGAAGCACAGTTTCGTCTGAATGAATTTATAAAACGCGGAAAGAAACTCTTTGGTGGCGATGATGTAGTGTGCATCTGGCCTACGTGGCCCACACTCGGTGTCGATCAGCGCAATCAGTTTGATTTGTATCGCGATCTTCCGGGAGGATTAAAACAAATCCGAGCGGTTGCTGATTCGGCCCGTGCACAGGGAACAAAATTTTTTGTAGCCTACAACCCATGGGATGAAAGCACACGCCATGAAGGTCACCTGACGGGCCTGGCTTATCTCATCAAAGAAACATCAGCCGATGGCGTAGTGCTTGACACCAAAGGAGAATCGAGCCGCGAGTTGCAGGATGCAGCTGATAAAGTAAGACCTGGCGTGGTGATGTATAGTGAAGGCATGGCCGTGCCCAAAGATATGCAGGGTATTATCAGTGGCAGAGTGCATAATGCATTGTACTATCCTCCCATGCTCAACTTAAATAAATTCATTCGCCCCGACTTTGCCATCTTTCGCGTGGCCGAAGTGTTCAAAGAACCGATTCAACGGGAATATGCGGTAGCATTTTTTAATGGATACGGCACTGAAATAAATCAATTCGGT
>JANOVS010000246.1:0-4993 GCA_031417515.1 Hyphomicrobiales bacterium | reverse complement strand
GGCCAGTGAGTTGGGATCGGCGTAGGTCAGCCATTCATCGATAGTCAAACCATTGCCTTTGGATTTTGAAATCTTCTGGCCGATGTCGTCGAGGAAAAGTTCATAGACGTAATGCTCGGGAGCGGGCGCTCCGAGGATTTCGCAAATCTTGTCGTAAACAGGCGCATTGGTTTGATGGTCCTTGCCGAACATTTCAAAATCCACATGGAGTGCTGCCCAGCGCATGCCGAAGTCAGGCTTCCATTGCAGCTTGGTGCGGCCACCGCGCACATCGAGTGTGATATCCGTGCCATCCTCATCGGGGAATGTGATGGTGCCCTGCTTGGCGTCGATGGATTTCATCTTCACGTAAATCACGCGGCCCGAAATCGGGGATATTGGCAGGAAGGGCGAATAGGTGGCCTGACGTTCCGCACCCAAGGTCGGCAACATCACAGCCATGATGTCATCGAATTTTTCCAGCGCATGGATTAGCATGTCATCAAAGCGGCCCGACTTGTAGTAGTCGGTGGCACTGGCGAATTCATAGTCGAATTTGAAAGTGTCGAGAAAGCGGCGGAGCATCGCGTTGTTGTGATTACCAAAGCTTTCGTAGTCGCCACCAAATGGATTCGGCACCGACGTCAAGGGCTTGTGCAAATGCGGCAGCAGGAAATTTTTGTCTGGCACGTTTTCCGGAATCTTGCGCATGCCGTCCATGTCATCAGAAAAACACAGCAAACGGGTTGGCAGATCAGACATCAGGCTGAAGGCCTTGCGCACCATTGTGGTGCGGGCCACCTCACCGAAGGTGCCGATATGGGGAAGGCCAGAGGGGCCATAGCCGGTTTCAAACAAAACTTGTTTCTGCCCGGATTTCTCCACTCGCTTAAGGATTTTCCGCGCCTCCTCAAACGGCCAGGCGCGGGATTCAAGGGCGGCGGAACGGAGGGCGGCGGTGGTGGTGGACATGTTGGAGCTCTTGACTTGGGGCACAGCAAAGTTGCCGGACAAGTGCAGCGGTTAATGATTTTGCAGTTGAAATTCAAGGCGCTTGTGGCAATATGAATGGCATGAATAAGGCCACTTCAAATCGCATCCGGAAACTTCGCAGAGACGGTTACGCGGTGGCTGGTGTTGCCCATGATGGCGTGGTTATTCTAAGGTCGCGTGGGCGTGCCACACATTTTACAGACAAACAACTCGATGAAGCGATTGCTTCGTTAAGGTCTACAAGTGGCCAGACTGCAAATGTTCAAAGCGATTCATCGAAATTTACCTTTGCCAAAAGCAAATGAATAATCAGGACGTTTTTATCAACTGTCCTTTTTCCGAAGATTTCAAGCCCTTCTTTCATGCCATGGTTTTTGCAGTAGTTCGCTCTGAATTTACTCCGCGTTGTGCCTTGGAAGCCGATGACAGCAGCGAAAACCGGTTTGACAAAATCTGCCAGATCATCAAACAATGCGACTATGGCATTCACGATATCTCAAGAATTGAGTTGGATGAAAAATCAGCACTCCCGCGTTTCAACATGCCTTTGGAACTCGGCCTGTTCCTCGCGGCGAAGAAATTTGGCAATGCAACGCAACGGCGAAAGAAGTGCATCATTTTCGAAAGCCGTCCCTATGAGTATCAAAAATTCATTTCGGATATTGCCGGACAAGACATCCATTGCCACCACAAGTCCTTGCCAAAGCTCTTTATAGAACTTTCGGCCTGGATGCGGCGTGAAAACGAGGATGGCATGGTGCCCGGTGGCAACACCATTAAAAAGTAATACCAAAAATTCCAGAAGGCGGTGCCGCGCCTCTGCCGCAAGATTGGACTGCAAACTAGTGAAATGACTTATCTGGACTACAGACGCATGGTCGAGAAGTGGGCTGTCAGTTCCATCGTGCCGTGAGCACATCAAAAACGGTCCAACAACCCGCACTCCAAATGTTTAACCCGTGTGCTTCTTCAAAAATGCCACAGTCCTTCCCCAAGCCAAGTCTGCTGCTTCCTTGTTGTATCTTGCGGCGTTGGTGTCGTTGTTGAACGCGTGGTTGGCGCCTTCGTAGATGTGGAGTTCGAAGGGCTTGCCAGCGGCTTTCAGGGCGATTTCAAAGTCGGCGATGCCGACATTGATGCGTTCGTCGAGGGAGGCGTAGTGCAGCATCAGGGGGGCTGTGATTTTCGGCACATCGGCGGCTGTGGCTTGCCTGCCATAATAGGCAACGCCCGCAGCAAGTAACGGATCGGCAACCGCCAATGCATTCACTGCCCCTCCGCCCCAGCAGAAGCCCATGGCACCGGCTTTGCCTGTGCCCAGCGGATGTCCTTGCAAGGCCTTGATTGCGGCTTGTGAATAGGCAACGATGGCTTCCGATTTCAATGCGCCAATCATCTCCTTGGCCTTTTCTTCATCTGTTGGAGTGCCACCAGCAGGTGCCAGATAATCTGCGCCAAAGGCCACAAAGCCTTCCAAGGCCATGCGCCGGGTTACGTCCTTGATATGGGGATTGAGGCCGCGGTTTTCGTGGATTACCAGAACACCCGGCAGTTTGTCCGTCACATCTTTTGGTATTGCCAGCAAGCCCTTGATGCCGGGGGCGAT
Organism: Hyphomicrobiales bacterium; assembly: GCA_031417515.1. GTDB lineage: Bacteria > Pseudomonadota > Alphaproteobacteria > Rhizobiales > Aestuariivirgaceae > Aestuariivirga. The sequence continues at coordinate 2,415 of JANOVS010000246.1, read as the reverse complement.
TTCGCCTTCCGTCAGAATCAAGCGAGGATCGTCCTCCGCTACAATTGCAGCATGGGCATAGTTGTTTTCAAGAATTGGCAGCAGCGTGGTGGCAGCGGCAGTGGAACCTGCCATCAGGGTAAGTTTTTCGAGAAAGTCCCGGCGTGACATGCCGCCGTGGGTGTAACGATCGAACAGGTTGATGATTTTCTGGTCCATGAAGCAACGTCTCCTCAACAAAGGTTAACCCAGCAGATTTGATGTTAGCCCAGAATCTGGCAAAGGAAAGGCGTGTTACCGAATCTCCCCACTGCCTATATGCTTGGACAGGGTGCTGCCGTTGATGGCGCACCGCTTAACGCACGGCTTGCCTTGCAAGCCTTGTCGCGGGAGGCCCATGTGTTTTGCCATGCGGGCTTTTTGATTGGCAGGCTGGTGCAGGCTGCCGATATTGGTAAAGAAAAATCCCAGGCAGCATTTGCGCCGCACCATCTGGACCTTGCCGAACTTTTTGCATTTGTTTGCCCCGCCCAATCCGCTGTACCCACGCCTAGAGGTTTGGCGCGGGCATTGGTGTTGGGGGATCAGGCATCGGACGAGGCCGCCCTGAAAGCGGTGACAATTGAGCTGCTGGCCCGCTTGGCCAATCCCAAGCAAGCGCGCTTGCGCGAGACGGCAGAGCAAGCGACGTTCCTGGCACGGGCCAATTGGCCTTGGGCACCTTATGTGATGAAGGCGCTACTCTCCGCCAATCCCAAGCTTGATGTGGGAGCCTTTGCTTCTGGTCTCAACGTATGGGACCGGGTGGATGAATGGGAGGAGTCCGGCCCTGCCCCGAAGGGCGATCAACTGCCTGTAACTGCCGAAGAAGCGCAGAAGATGCTGCGGGATGCGCTTGGTAGTGAGTCAGAATCAAGGCCCCAGCAGCGCGAATATGCCGCCGTGGCCACGCACGGCTTTGAACCTCGGCAATCGCCCGCCTTCAACAATATCCTGCTGGCAGAAGCGGGCACAGGTCTTGGCAAGACCATGGGTTATCTCGCGCCCTCTTGGGTGTGGGCGCGGAAAAATGGCAGGCCTGTGTGGCTTTCCACCTATACCAAAAATCTGCAACGGCAACTTGACCAGGAAACCACGCGGCTGTTGCCAGACCCGCAGGAACGCCAAAACAAAATCGTCATCCGCAAGGGCCGCGAAAATTATTTGTGCCTGCTCAACATGCAGGAAACTTTCGGCCGTTTGCAAGCCCAAGGCCCACGCGGCGCTTTGCTGGCTGCCCTGCTGGCACGCTGGGCAAGGGTGAGCCGGGATGGTGATTTGATCGGTGGGGATTTTCCTTCGTGGATCTTGGGCCTGTTTCCTGAAACTGGCTTTGAAGGCGATATCAAATTCCCTTCGCCGCAATCATTGGGCCTGACGGACCGGCGCGGCGAATGCATCTATGTGGCCTGCCCGCACTACAAGCGCTGCTTCATCGAAAAGGGACAACGGGCCGCCCGCAATGCCTCGCTGGTCATCGCCAATCATGCGCTGGTACTGCATCAGGCGGCAGTTGATCATGCCTTGGGGCTGGCGGTGACGGAAGAAGAAGAAGCCGCTCCCGGCGGCCTGAAGCGCATTGTGTTTGATGAAGGTCATCATTTGTTTGATGCTGCAGATGGTGCATTTTCGTCGCATCTCACAGCAAGGGAAGCAGCGGAATTGCGGCGTTGGTTGCGGGGGCCGGAAACCGAGCGGCGGCGTGGTCGGGGATTGGCCGATCGCTTGGGCGATTTGGTGAGTGATGACGACAACACATCCGGATTGCTGGATGAAATCATCCGTGCGGCGCGTTATTTGCCGGGGGCAGGCCACATCAGGCGCATTCACGATGGCAGGCCGGAGGGTGTGGCTGAAGAGTTTTTCGCATTGGTGCGCCAGCAGGTAATGGCACGGGATGGCGAAGAGACGGGCTTTACGCTTGAAACTGCAACATTGCCCTTGATCGACGGTCTGGCTGAGGCGTCGCAGAAACTCGCCACCACGCTCATGGCTTTGAAAAAACCCATGGCCAAACTGGCCTCTCAATTGGCGGCAAAACTTGATGATGAAGCGGCTGAACTTTCCACCAGTGAACGGGGACGCATCGAAGCCATGTCACGCTCCTTGAAACGGCGCGGCGAGTTGATGGTGGGCGGCTGGCTTGCCATGCTGGAGCGCCTGACGGGTGCGGCTAATCCCCTGCTCGTCGAGTGGTTTGCCGTCGATCATCAGGGGCAATGGCAAGTCGATGTGGGGTTGCACTGCCACTGGTTGGACCCCACGGAACCATTTGCCTTGGCGGTGCTGCGGCCTGCGGATGGCGTTATCATCACATCAGCCACCTTGAAAGATCGCCCCCCCAATGTGCCGGATGATTGGGAGAATGCCGAAATGCGCACGGGGGCCATCCATTTG
>JANOVS010000245.1:0-40240 GCA_031417515.1 Hyphomicrobiales bacterium | reverse complement strand
GGCACTTCGCCATCAACCTCGTCCGCTCAACCGCAGACAAACAATCCATTAAACTGCGCAGAAAACACGCAGGATGGGACACAGACTATCTCGCTTCAATCCTTGGAGAACTCAGCCGTTAACTTGGATTCTTTGCCCTGCGATGGCCACAGCCTGGTCACTCGCACCCCATTCGGCCCAAGAACCGTCATATAGACTGGTCTGTTTGTGGCCCAATTCGGCGAGGGCGAGGGTGAGGATTGCGGCGGTGACGCCGGAGCCGCAGGAGGTGATGACGGGATTGGCGAGATTTATTCCAGCCGTCTCAAATGTTGAGCGGAGGGCGGCTGGATTTTTCAGCCTGCCGTCGGGGTTGAGCAAGCTGGCATAGTGAACATTGTGGGCACCGGGCATGTGGCCGGGCCTTACTCCAAGGCGGGGTTCGGCTTCCTCGCCGCGAAACCGGGTGGGCGAGCGGGCATCGGCGATTTGTGCGGAACCTGATTGCAGGGCCGTCGCGACTTCCTGCAGGGATTTGACCTTGTCGGTGGCTAGACGGGACGTGAAATGGCGGGCATCAGTCGATGGACCTTCGCCACTTTCCAAGGCACGGTTTTCACGTTGCCATTTGGGCAAGCCGCCGTCCAAAACTGATGCGCGGGCATGGCCAAAAACTTTCAGCATCCACCATAAGCGGGCAGCGGAAAACAGACCGGCGGAGTCATAGACGACCACATGCTTGGCGTCGCTGACGCTGAGCTTCTTCATGTCATGGGCAAATTTTTCAGCGGTTGGCAGCATGTGGGGCAGGGAGGTAGCTGGGGCGGAACCTGCATCCAAATCGAAAAAACGGGATCCCGGAATATGGGCAGCAGCATATTCAGTTGCCGCATTTCGCTTGCTTGCAGGCATATGCCACGAGGCATCTATGATTTGAATGGATTTATCCGACAGGTGTTCTGCAAGCCATTCGGTTGTAATGAGATTGCTGATCATGGGTTCACCAGTTGCAGGCGAATGCGACGGTTGATCTTGCCTTTGTTTTCAATTTTTACCACGGCGATTTCGCCAATTTCGGCGAGGGATTTGACATGGGTGCCGCCGCAAGGTTGGAGATCAATCTTGCCTTCTTCACCTATCAGCACGAGGCGGATTTTGCCGGAGCCGCGTGGTGGTTTGACCAGCAGGGTGCGTACCAGTTCCGGCTTTGCATCAAGCTCAGCATCGGTGATCCAGCGGGTGGTAATGACGTGATCCTGCTTGATCCAGTCGTTGATCTTGGCCGCCAATGTCAGCTTGTCAGGTGTTTCACCATCGGGAATATCAAAATCGATACGGCCCCCATCATCGGTCAACGAAGAGCCTGTAACAGGAAACGGAACGGCAGCACAAAGCAGGTGCATCATCGAGTGGCAACGCATAATCCTGTGACGAAATTGCCAGTCCAGTGAAATTGTCACAGTGTCACCGATCGCCGGAAGTCTTGCACCTTCTGTTGGCACATGGACCACATCCTTGGCTTCGTCATAAACCGTGGTTGAAATGTTGATGGCATGGCCATCGAATGACATGGTGGCCGTGTCGCCGGGTTGGCCGCCAGCCGTGGCATAGCAAACGGTTTGATCGGTCAAAATGCCGCCGCGTTCGCTCAGGCCGACGACTACGGCATCGCATCTTGTCAAGTAAGCGTCATCTCGAAACAACAGGGTTGTCATCACGGTGCGGTTTCGAAAACGGTTGGCACGGCGGATGTGTCTGTCAACCAATGAGGCACCGGCAGTCCCTTTGACCGCAAGAATTCCGGATTGAAAAGCTTGGAAGCGTAGCGTGTGCCGTAGTCGCAGAGGATGGTTACAATCGTGTGTCCCGGTCCCATTTGCCGGGCTAGTCGGATGGCGCCTGCCACGTTGATGCCCGTGGAACCGCCCATGCAAAGACCTTCATGCTCCAACAGGTCGAAGGCGATGGGGATGGCTTCTTCGTCGCTGATCTGGAAGGCTTCGTCAACGATGATGCCTTCGAGGTTTTTGGTGATGCGGCCTTGGCCGATACCTTCGGTAATCGAGGAGCCTTCCGACTTGAGTTCGCCGGTTTTATAATAGCTGTAGAGGGCGGCGCCCATGGGATCGGCGAGGGCGATTCTGATGTTCTTGTTGCGCTGCTTGAGGGCAAGACTGACGCCTGCGAGCGTTCCGCCAGAGCCAACGGCGCAAACGAAGCCATCGACTTTGCCATCGGTTTGATTCCAGATTTCTGGTGCGGTTGTCTGGATATGGGCCTCGCGGTTCGCCACGTTGTCAAACTGGTTGGCCCAAACCCCACCCAAGGCCTTGGCCAAGCGGCCGGAATATTTCACGTAATTGTTGGGGTTTTTATAGGGAACGGCGGGCACTTCCACCAGTTTTGCACCAAGTTGACGCAGCGCATCTTTCTTTTCCTGGGATTGGGTTTCAGGAATCACAATGACGGATTTGAAGCCCATGGCATTGGCGACAACGGTTATGCCGATTCCCGTATTGCCAGCGGTGCCTTCAACAATCGTGCCGCCGGGTTTCAGTTCGCCTCGGGCAATCGCATCACGGATGATAAACAGGGCGGCCCGGTCTTTCACCGACTGGCCGGGATTCATGAATTCGGCTTTGCCTAAAATTGTGCAGCCCGTCAGTTCCGAGGCGCGTTTCAGCTTGATGAGTGGCGTATTGCCGATAGCGGCAATGGTGTCAGCCTTGATGTCCATGTCTTGATCCTTGTGTGGAAACACAATTGCCCCATCGCTTGGGCAAGGTCAAATCATGCTGACCGCGTGGAGCTGCATGGCAGCTTAATGTGTTTGGTAAATGGCTCCCCGAGTTGGACTCGAACCAACGACATTCCGATTAACAGTCGAACGCTCTACCAACTGAGCTATCAGGGAATTGGCGGTGCTATAGCAGAGGCTTTTGCCCGGTAAAAGACTTTTTGCAATTATTTGTCATACCAACGAAATAGTCTGATGTTATTGGGCCATTCGGCATTTGAAAGCTTGGTTTTGATCGGACGTACCACCATATCTGCCAATCTGAGTAAGGAAAACCACTTGAAGTCTGTCAATTTTCTCGGTCGTCGCATTCCGGTTCCCGCCAACCGACTTTTGCGCGTTGGATTAGGTATTGTCGCTGTGTTTGGCGGGTTTTTGGGTTTTCTGCCGATCCTGGGTTTTTGGATGTTGCCCTTGGGACTGCTGATTCTCTCCATCGACTTTCCACCGGTGCGTCGCTTCAGGCGGGTTGCAACAGTGCGGGTGGTGGGATGGTTGAAGCGCAGATATCCGCGGCTGGCGCGGCGCATTGGCTTGTCTTAGATTGTTTTGGGGTTGTTTTGGAGGCCTCGCCCAGAATCGAACTGGGGTGCAAGGATTTGCAGTCCTCTGCGTAACCACTCCGCCACGAGGCCTTTCTTCGCGCGGTGTATAGTCGAAGGATTCCATGGTTACAACCGTGGTCCTAAGGAATTCTGAATTGATTTGAGGTTGAGCGGCTACAGTTGATCGCAGCAACTGTGTGTTTGATGCAACAGTTGCAAGTTGGATGTGGATGAAACTCAGGTTTTTGATTTCATGGGTGGAAGCCCCGTTTCAGTCTCTATATATATCGGATTGAGGTATGGATCGGAAGTTAGTCGATTCCAGTTGTGCAAGTGCGCGGGTAATATGCTGTGACGAATATGCGGATTAGGATGAAGTCATTGATATTGGCAGGTGTCGCTGCCCTCGTTGTTTCTGCAACTTCTGTTGTAGTTCAGGCAGAGTCGTTGAATGATGCTTTGCGCCGTGCGTATCAGAAAAACCCTGATTTGAGAGCGGAACGCGCACGTCAACGGGCAACCGACGAACTGGTTCCAACGGCAAAATCTGGTTGGCGTCCGAGGATTGTGGCTGAAGGGGCCGCCACGCAGAACTGGTCTGATACTGATATATCAAAAACCACCAGTAATTTTTCACAAAGCCTGGATATTCAACTTTCGCAACCGTTGTTTCGCGGCTTCAAAACAGTTGAAGGAATCAAGGCTGCCAAAGCCCGGGTTGAAGCGGGCCGGCAAGATTTGTTGGCGGTGGAACAAAGCGTGTTGTTTCAAGCGGTAAGCGCTTATGCCGCGATTGTCAGGGATCGCCAGGTTTTGCGGGTCAGGCAGCGCAACGTTGTCAACTTGAACAAGCAAGTCAAAGGTGCCGCTGCACGTTTTGAAGTGGGCGAAGTGTCGCGCACAGATGTTTCGCAGGCCAAGGCCCAATTGAGTGCGGCCCAGGCGGGTGCGGCTCTGGCGAAAGCCAATCTTGAGGCCAGCATTGCGCAATATGTGGCGGTCGTCGGCAATAAACCTGGCAAGCTGACGGGTTACAAATTGGCCAAGATACCAGCCAGCCTCGAAAAAGCGCTGAGCATCGCCCAAGCCAGCAATCCAGCCGTGTTGGCGGCGGCTTTTGTGCATGACGCCGCTTTGCATAATATAGAAATCGCCAAAGGCGATCTTTTGCCGACATTGACGCTCAATGCTGCGGCAAACTACACCCTTGATCCACGGGAAGGGCTTGAACGATCCAGTTCGGCAACAATCCAGGGTGTGCTGTCAGTGCCGCTTTATCAAAGCGGAGCGGAATATTCGGCGGTTCGCCAAGCCAAACATACGGCAAGCCAGCAGCAGATTAGAATCATTGGCGCCACGCGCACGGTTCGCCAGCAGGTTACATCGTCGTGGTATGTGTTGATTGCTTCACGTCAAGCCATTGTGTCGGCCAAGGCCCAGGTTTCAGCCTCCAATGCAGCGCTCGACGGCATCAACCAGGAATATCTTGGGGGTTTGCGCTCGACGATTGACGTTTTGAATTCTGAGCAATCGGTGCTGAATGCCCAGTTGACGCAGATCAACGCCGAGCATGACCAATTGGTGGCCTCCTATCAAATCCTTGCTTCGATTGGCCATTTGACCGCGAGGCACCTTGGCTTGGGTGGTTATTATGATGTTCGCAAAAATTACGACAATGTGAAGAACAAGTGGATTGGCCTCGAAGCTGAGACAGTTAAATAAAGCGCAAAATGATTGGTGCATGTATGTATTTGCACCTGATGACAGTTTGGTAAAACTCGGTTAATGAATAATTTAGCTGGAGCGCCCAGATTGAGGGGCGTTGCGGAAGTTTTGGGGCGAGTTGAGTAAGCATGAAGGTCGAGGATCTGTTAGCCTCCATCCGAAAGTCGGTGGATGACGACATGGATGGATTGGGTTCGTCCATGGCATCGCAATCACGGGGAACCTTGATGCGCGGGGCGTTGCGTGAAATGCGCGTGAATCTGGGCGGCAATGATCTTTCATATTCAGTGCAAGACGAAATTTCGACATTGCGCGAACGTATTCGGGCCAAGGTAGCTGCCAAGGAAATTGCCGTAGAAGTTCCGGCTCCGGCTCCGGTTTATGCCAAGCCTTTGCCTGCACCAACCGCACCACGGGGTAATTTTTCCAGCATCCTCGATGTGCCGACGCGGACCGATGAACCCCATCGCCATATGAGAACACAAGTTGAAAGGGCACACCAAGTGCCCTTGCGTTCTGCCCATTTCGATGATGCTGAATCAGATGTGCGCTACCAGCATGCCGCAGATCACTGGGGCCACAGTTCAGAAACGCCACAAGCCTATGAGCCAGAAGCCAATGGTGAGGCTTACTATCAGGAAGCCTATCGCGAAGAGCCACATCAGCAATATCCGGCTTTGCAGACACCCTTGCTTTCACCCCATGCTGAAGCTGCTGCTGAAACGGCTTTCCGGCAATTGTCGGACTCGCTTTTGGCACGGGCAACCGGGGATCGTTCGATTGAAGACATGACCCGCGAATTGCTGCGCGGCATGATCAAGCAATGGCTGGATGCCAATCTGCCAACGCTGGTAGAAGAACTGGTGCGTGAAGAAATCGAGCGCGTTGCGCGGCGCGGGCGGTAAGTCGTCGCTCGCTTCCCTTCCGGCTTGGCAATCGCTATAGGGCAGACCTGTTTTAACTGTCAGTGGCTGCCATGCTTGAAAAAACCTTTGTACCTGCCGAACTCGAAGCCCGCCTTTACAAGGCTTGGGAAGAGGGCGGTTATTTCAAGCCAGGTCGGCGTCCCAAGGCGGAACCCTACACCATCGTCATTCCGCCCCCCAATGTGACGGGGTCCTTGCACATGGGCCATGCGCTCAACAATACCATTCAGGATATTCTGGTGCGGTTTGAACGAATGCGGGGCCGCGATGTGTTGTGGCAACCCGGCACCGACCATGCGGGCATTGCCACGCAGATGGTGGTTGAACGCTTGTTGAAAGCCGAAAACAAAACTGACCGGAAGACCATGGGCCGCGAGGCGTTTTTAAAGCGCGTGTGGGAATGGAAAGAAGAATCCGGCGGCACCATCATCAATCAGTTGAAACGTTTGGGTGCGACCTGTGATTGGTCGCGTGAACGCTTCACCATGGACGAAGGCTTGTCGAAAGCCGTGGTTAAAGTGTTTGTGCAGCTGCACAAAGATGGCCTGATTTACAAAGACCAACGCCTGGTGAATTGGGACCCGGTTTTTGAAACAGCCATTTCCGATCTTGAAGTGGAAACCAAGGAAGTAAAGGGGGCCATGTGGTCCTTCGCCTATCCGCTGGCTGATGGCCCGGTTGATGGGATTTCGGAAGTCGTTATTTCAACAACCCGGCCTGAGACCATGTTGGGTGATGGTGCGGTTGCTGTGCATCCGTCTGACGAGCGCTATAAAAATCTCGTTGGCAAACTGGTGCGCCTGCCGATTGCCGAACGCTTGATCCCGATCATTGCCGATGAATATCCTGACCCGGAATTCGGCACGGGTGCGGTGAAGATCACAGGTGCGCACGACGAAAACGATTTCCACGTGGCCAAACGCAACAACATTCCGCTGATCGTGTTGATGGACAAAAAGGCGCGGATGATTTCAACGCCTGAGAACAATGTGCCGAAACATTACGACGGCCTTGACCGTTATAAGGCGCGTGAATTGGTGTTGAAAGAAATCGAGGAACTGGGTTTCTATCGCGGCAAGGAAGACAAGATCATCGCGCAGCCGCATGGCGACCGTTCGGGTGTTGTCATCGAACCTATGCTGACTGAACAGTGGTATGTGAATGCTGCCGAACTCGCCAAGCAAGCCATCACGGCTGTTGAAACCGGCGAAACCAAATTCGTTCCCGCCAACTGGGACAAGACCTATTTCGAATGGATGCGCAACATTCAGCCGTGGTGTATTTCACGCCAGCTCTGGTGGGGTCATCAAATTCCGGCTTGGTATGACGAGGACGGAAAATTCTACGTCGCTGAAACCGAAGCAGAAGCACAGCGCCAAGCAGGTGCAGGAATAAGATTGCGACGCGATGAAGACGTGCTCGACACTTGGTTCTCGTCCGCTCTTTGGCCATTCTCGACCTTGGGCTGGCCGGATGAAACACCGGAACTGAAACGCCATTATAAAACTGATGTGCTTGTCACAGGTTTCGACATCATCTTCTTCTGGGTCGCCCGCATGATGATGATGGGCACGCATTTCATGAAGGAAGTGCCGTTCCACACGGTCTATATTCACGCGCTGGTGCGCGATGAAAAGGGCCAGAAAATGTCGAAGTCGAAGGGCAACATCATGGACCCCCTCGAAATCGTCGATGAGTTTGGCGCTGATGCGTTACGCTTCACGCTTGCCGCCATGGCCGCACAGGGCCGCGACATCAAATTGTCGAAAGCCCGCGTCGAGGGCTACCGGAACTTCGCCACCAAGCTGTGGAATTCCGCCCGCTTTGCCGAAATGAATGGTGTGGCGCTGGATGAGAATTATGATCCCGTGGCGGCGCGGGTGACGGTTAACCGCTGGATCGCCGGAGAGGTGGCGCGGGCCCAAGGCACGGTGACCAAGGCGATTGAGGACTATAAATTCAACGAGGCAGCCGCAGCGGCCTATCAATTCGTCTGGAATATTTTCTGCGATTGGTATGTTGAATTGATCAAACCGATATTGACAGGCGATGATGAAACAGCCCGGGCTGAAACCCGCGCCACGGCAGCATGGGTGATCGACCAGATATTGCTGATGTTGCATCCCTTCATGCCGTTCATCACCGAAGAACTCTGGCAGAAGACGGCCACACGTTCGCAAATGCTGATCGATGCCCCATGGGCCTCCTACAAGGGATTGGGCGATGCCAAGGCCGATGCGGAAATCAACTGGGTGATCCGCCTGATTTCCGAAGTGCGTTCGGTGCGGGCGGAAATGAATGTCAACGCTGGTGCCAGGATTCCCTGCGTGCTGGTAGGCGCAGGCCATGAAGCCCGCCGCCGCGCCAACGCCTGGGAAGCCGAAATCATGCGGCTGGCCAGATTGTCGTCGATCACCTTTGAAAATGAAGTGCCAAAGGCTTCAGCCCAGATGGTGCTGGACGAAGCCACAGTGGCCCTGCCGCTGGAAGGCGTCATCGACTTTGGCGCGGAGAAAGCCCGGTTGTTGAAGGAACTGGAAAAAATCGCCAAGGACATGGGCGTGATTGACGGCCGGTTGAATAATGCGGCGTTCGTGGCCAAGGCTCCGGCGGAGGTGCTGGAAGAGAGCCGGGAACTGCGGGCGGGGTTGGTTGAGCGGAAGGTGAAGGTGGATGAGGCGTTGGGGAGGTTGGGGTGATGCTTAACTATTGATGACTTACAAGACGTGTTAACTTTCTGAATGAGATTGGCAGCAAAAGAAGAGGAACCATAATGCTTCGAGCAACTACTTTATCAAGAGCAGCAGTGATTTTGGCTTTGGCTGCTTTCATGCCATCAAGTGCTTTTGCAGATTTAACGAACTGCCAAAAGAATTTTAACAACTACAAAAAGGCACCAGGTCGCAAAGCATTCGCTACAACATTGGGCAATGATCCCGGCTATCATCCCGGTTCCTGTTCGTTTGTTGCTGGGTATTCAGTCAAAAAACTTGCAGAGAAAAAAGCGATTGAAAATTGCAATCGCATTCGACGCAGAGAAGATGGTGGCAAGTGCAAAGTGATTGACTCGAAGTGATTGGATGTATGTTTATCAAAGTTCAGAATTGCGCCTTTGAAATTAGAGCTTGCTGACGCACCCCCTCCCGGCTTTGCCGTACTCCCCCGGCCAAGAGGCCGAGCGAGAATAGACTTTCTCCCTTGGCCTCTGGGCCGGGGGAGTACCCCGACTGCGTCCGCCGAAGCCTTGGCGAAGGAGGAAGGGGGGAGGGGGTGGTTTAGCGGGCGACGGCCTAAAAGGCGCTGTTGCTCTAACTCCGCGACATGCGGGTGATGTAGTAGGAGCCGAGGTTGCGGGTGATGCGGCGCAGGTTGTTAGCGGGAAGGCCAGCTGCGTAGTATTTCAAAACTTTTTCCAGCACTTCGCCCAATGTGCCATGGGGTGTCAGGGTGGACATGACGGCGAGTGATGGCCTGGTGAGGAAATAGGCTTTGGCACCGTCTTGTTGGCGGGCCAGGCCTTCCAGCCTGATAAAGTCTTCGGTGCGGATTGCCAGTTTGCCGCTGTCATTGTCGTCCATGCCGACGATCACCCGCAGGAACGTGGTGCGGTCAAACAGGGGGGCTGCCACCGGTGTCTTGCCATAGAGATTGGCCAGGATAAGTGGCAGGATTTCGAAGAACCGCTCGCGCATGCTGACATCGATTTCGGATTCAGCGGGTTCAGGATGGGGCATGGCGATTGCCTGCAATGCTTGTTGAACCAGGCTTTCCAATTCGGTTGCGGGTGTTGGGGCAGGCAATGTCATAGGGAGTTCTCCTGCCAGCTGTTTGGCAGGGAAGCCTGTAGGAAAAGTTAAACAGCTTTGGCCTTCTTGGCGGTTTTCCGGTTGCGCAAGACATGTTCGTGGGAGGCATCATAGAGCGCTGAATCACGAAACGATGTGTGGCCGAAAACATGGCCGACGAGCACCAGTGCGGTGCGGGTGAGCTTTGCGGCGCGGACTTTTTTGGCAATGTCGGCGAGGGTGCCGTGGATGAATTGTTCGTCCGGCCAGGTGACGCGGTAGGCCACGACGACGGGACAATCCGGACCATAGTGGGGGCTGAGGCTGCGCTCGATATGGGCGAGGTTGCGGATGGAAAGGTGAATGGCAAGCGTGGCTTTTGATGCACCGAGTTTTTCCAACTCCTCAGCTTCTGGCATGGCAGAAGCTTGCATGGTGGTGCGGGTGATGATGACGGATTGCGACACTTCAGGCAGCGTGAGTTCGGCCTTCAATGCGGCAGCAGCGGCAGCAAAGGCTGGCACGCCGGGTGTTACGTCATAGGGAATGTTCAAGGTATCGAGCTTGCGCATTTGTTCCGCTGTTGCGCCATAGATTGAGGGATCGCCGGAATGGACACGGGCAACGTCTTGGCCTTTGGCGTGGGCTTCCTTGATGTGTGCGATGATTTGGTCCAGATGCAAAGGTGCCGTGTCGATGACTGTTGCACCTTCAGGTGCCGCCCTGACAATTTCTTCCGGCACCAGGGAGCCTGCATAAAGGCAGACTTGGCACTTCTGGATCAATTTCAAGCCGCGCACGGTGATGAGATCGGCGGCGCCGGGACCAGCGCCGATAAAATGTACGGTCATGTGAGGGAACTCATTTTCTTGGCATAGCCGCGCGGTGTGTAGGCATAAGTCTTGCCATCGCCGCGGATGATTGATCTGGACTGGCTGGAACCCACCATCACGAGGGTGAGCATGTCGACGTCTTCGGGGTCGAATTCAGAAAACTTCAGTACACGGACTTTCTCCTCAGGGCGTCCGAGGTTTGACGCCAGTACAACGGGTGTATCGGGGTTGCGATAGGGTTTGAGAATTTCGAATGCCTTGATGATCTGGTCAGTGCGTTTCAATGACCGTGGATTATAGAATGAAATCACGAAGTCGCCGGTGGCTGCGGCTGTTACCCTTTGCACAATGGTTTCCCAGGGGGTCAACAAGTCCGATAGCGAGATGCAGCAAAAGTCATGACCTATCATGGCCCCGGCTTTTGCCGAAGCCATTTGGAACGCCGAAATGCCGGGATGAACTTCGACGGCGATGCGACAGGGTTCACGGTCGATCAATTCGTAGACCAAGGCGGCCATGGCATAGATTGCGGCATCGCCAGAGCAGACGAGGGCGACGTGTTTTCCAAGCTTTGCCAATTCAATGGCGTGGCGGCAGCGGGCTTCTTCGCCCCCCAAGGGGAAGCGGTGTTCGATTTGGTTGGTTTTGATGTCGGCAGATAGGTCGAGATAGAGATCATAGCCCACCCAATCACTGGCCATTGCAAGCTCTGCTGTCACTTGAGGGCTGCGCATCGTGCGTGTTCCGGGACCAATGCCAACCACAGAAACCATTCCGCGTCGTTTGCCGGGTGGCTCTAAAATCGGCTCTGGTGCTTCGGCGATTGCAATGGTGGCGCGTTTGCTTTTGGTTTTAGGAACAATCAGTGTCGCTTCATCGCCCGCAGCTGCCAACGCCGCCGCCTCGGCAACACTTGGCGTCCCAACAGTATCCGCCACATAGGCCGAGGGTGTGACGATACGGGAGCTTTGTGCGTTCAATTCGTCATGGGTGAAGTAAACAACATTGTAGAGGGAGGACAAAGCCGCTTCGTCTTCCTTCAGTTCGATCGAGGCATAAACCGCAATGGACTTGGTCGAAAGGTCATGGGCTGCAAAAGTCGATTTAATCAGTTCATTCACTTCATTCACAGAAGTGCCGCGTTCGCAACCAATTCCAACTGCCAGTGTCGCTGGATGGTAAATAATGTTTCGGTCATCACCTTTTTTATTGTAAATAGTATTGTGACGAAAAACTTCTTCGCCGCGCAACCTTGCAGCGGTGGCGGCCTTCACGTCCTCCGGATTGCCGAGCACTAGGCCTGATGCAAACTCATCATAGGCATTTCCAAAAATGACATCGCTCGCCGTTGTAATGGCGGCGTGGCCTTTTATGGTCTCAGCAATATTCAAAGCCAGCTTGTTTGCGCCATGATGACCGCCCAAAAGTGGAACTACAGATGAACCATCCTCGGCAACTGCAACAACAGGTGCCTCCGTCAGTTTGCTGCGCAAAAATGGCGCAACTGCGCGGATCAGAATTGCCGATGCGCAAATGCCAACGATTGGTTGCTGGCTTTGAAAAGCATAGGCGATGGCCGTTGTGGCCTTCTGGTAAACTTCATCGACACCGCCAGCCTGCGCGGGTCCATGAATCTTTCCACCAATCTTGGATTTGATGGTTTGGGCCAGGGGCAAGGCGGTTGGCCCCAATATGAAAATGGCGGGTTCCAATTTATTCACGTTCTCACAATGATCGTGGTGAAATAGGGTAATATCGCTTCCGGAATATCAGCAACATCACGGATGATTTGGTTGTCTTTGGTAGCATGCTCAACAGCAGTTGCATGATCCAGAATATTCAAGGCTGTGAGCACCCGTTTGACTTTGGCAAAATGTCTGCCGACTTTAATAATTGCAGCGGCAGGAGCAGTGGCCAATTCCAGCTGCATTTGATTTTCATCCATCGTGGCAGGCAAGACTTTCAAAATCTCGTCACGCTCTGCCAAAGGTTTTCCAATCACTGCGGCTGAAGCTGTTATGGAAGTGACGCCGGGAATAACAACAGTTGTGAAACGGGGTGATAGCCGCTCGAATATATACATGAAACTGCCATAGAAAAATGGGTCACCTTCGCAAAGCATCACAACATCTTCACCACGTTGCAAAACTTCGGCAATGCGTGCCGCACCTTTGTCATAAGCGGCCTGGCCAGGTTCGCGCTCAATACGCATCGGCATGTCAATGGCGATTTCCATAACATCATCGGCGAAGAACGGGGCTGCGATGGCGCGGGCGGTGCTTTCGCTTCCGCTCGCTGCCAGAAAGGCAATATTTTTGGCCATGCTGACAAGCCGCCAGGCCTTCACGGTCATCAATTCCGGGTCGCCGGGGCCAACGCCAACGCCGTACAGTGTTCCAGTTTTGCTCATGGTTTGATGATCCGCCATTGCAGCACGCTCATGCGAGGCCGCATGGCCCGCAAGCTGCCGATGTGGGTGAGGGTTGAAACATCCATGCGCACCAGTTCGCCACCGTGCTTTTCCTGCAAGTCATAGAGATGCATTTCGCCTTCGATGGTCACGACATTGGCGACGAGGCGGCCCGCTGGGCGGAGATTTTTCCATGCCATTTCGAATGTTCCAGTATCGCTGATACCGCCGCCAATGAACACAGCGTGTGGTGCGGGCAAATCCTTGTAGGCATCTGGTGCGTTGCCCGCTATAATTTTGAGGCGCGGTGTGCCCAAGGCATCGGCATTGACGGCAATCATGGCGCGTCGGTCGTCCAATTGTTCGATGGCATAGGCCTGGCATCCCCTGGTCGAGCGCATCCACTCAATGGCGATTGAGCCTGAGCCTGCTCCGACATCCCAAAGAATCTGCTCAGGCGCGGGTGCCAGTGCGGCCAGTGTAGCTGCCCGGATTTCGCGTTTGGTAATCTTGCCATCGTGCTGGAATGCATCATCGGGAAGTCCAGCAAGACGCGACCAGATTTTGGCGTGGGGCGAGGCATGGCAATGTACGGCAAGGGTGTTCAGCGGCGACCACTCAATTGCCGGAGAATGATTTGCTGTAAAACTTGTCAGTCGTTCGGTCGGTCCGTTGAGGTTCTCAAGGACTGTGACCCGCGACGTTTCAAAACCGCGCGCCAACAACCTGCGGCAAATTTCGGCGATGGATGATTCATCCTCGGTGAGGATCAAGAGTTTTGCGTCAGGCTGGATGAAAGCTTCCACATTGGCGGCAGGGCGGCCGTGAATGGTGAAGCAATCACAATCGGGCAGGGACCAGCCCAAGCGAGCTGCCGCCAGCGAAAAGGCCGAGAGGTGAGTGATGATGTTGATTTCAGACTTTGGAATGAAAGTCAGGATTTTGCGGGCGACACCGAAATTCATGGGGTCGCCTGTGGCAAGGACAACAGTGGCTTTGCCTGATAGTGGTATTAGTTGTTCTACCACTGCGGAAAAGGGTTGTGGCCATTCTTGATGTTGTGCAGTTGTCGCGGGCAACATGGCGAGGGTGCGGGCGGAGCCAATGATATGTACTGCTGACCGAATGGATTGACGGGCCTTGGCTGAAAGACCGTCCCAACCATCTTCGCCGATACCAATGATACTGAGCCAAGGGGTCATGGCGTATCTCCCGTCAAGGCGTTGATCACTGATGAGGCCATGGCAGAACCGCCCCTGCGGCCCCTGATTGTTGCAAAAGGAATGCCGCGGGGATTGGCGGCGAGTTCGGCTTTGCTTTCGGCGGCACCGACGAAGCCCACGGGAAAACCAACAATGGCTGCGGGTTTTGGTGCTCCTGCATCAATCATTTCAAGCAAGGCAAACAACGCCGTTGGCGCATTTCCGATGACGACGATTGAACCTGCCAATCGGGGCAACCAAAGCACGGTGGCGGCAGCGGAACGGGTGATTGACTTTGCCATGCCAATCTCGCGCGCGGGTGGATCGTTCAGTGTACAGATGATGTCGTTGCCCGTTGTTATTTGACGGGAGATAATGCCATGGCGCACCATTTCGGCATCAACGAAAATTGGTGCCTTGTTGTTGAGCGCTTTGGTTGCTGCTTCAGCGAAGCCTGGCGTGATGATCAGATCTTCAACGATGTCAACCATGCCGCAGGCGTGAATGATCCGCGTTGCGATGTGCCTCGCATTTTCAGGAATCTGCACAAAGTTGGCTTCGGCCCGGATCATTTCAAATGACCGAGCATAGATGGCTGCGGGATCGCGGAGGTAGTCCATTACTTTTTCAACATGCTCTTTGGGCCCAGTGGATGATCCGCATGCGGATAAACCGCGTGGGTGTGGTCGCCGTGGTCATGTGAGTGGCTGTGGGCTTCTGGTTTGGACGCCAGTTTGAAAGGACCGTCCTGACAGAGGCCTGTGCAGTTTCCTGTGGTGTCGCAGTGTTTGCACTCTTTGGCGCTCATGCCTTCAACATGGTGGTGGTGACTTTCCTGCACTGCGCCAACTTCCGCCTCAAAGCCTAAAACCTGGGTTCGGTATTTGCACATCTGGCAATTCATGGCGATGTCGCCGGTGATGATTTGTTCGATGCGCTCCACGAAGGTTTCGGCGACGGCGGGGTGGTCGTTGAGGTAGGGGGCTTTCAGGAATTCGACGTGGGGGTGTTTGGCGGCCACGGCATCGGTTGCCATGTAAATCCGCTGCACCAACACGCCCGTGAACAGAAAGTAGGGGAAGACGATGATGCGTTTGAAGCCGAGTTTTGTGATGTGTTCGAGGGCGGGTTCGACGAGGGGGAAGGTAACGCCGGAATAGGCCACTTCGCCCCAGCCGAAGCCAAAGCCTTCCCAGAGAATGCGCATGACCTTGGCCACGTTGGAATTGGCGTCGGGGTCCGATGCGCCACGACCTACGACGAGAAGAAGTGTTTCGTGTTTTTCAACGTGCTTTGGTGCCGCGTCGATGGCTTCCTGAATGCGGTCAGCAGCGGCGCGCATCATCTTTGGATCAATGCCGAGTTCCTTGCCGTAGTCGATGTGCAGATCGTTTTGCGCGGCGTAGGCGTTGAGCACGGAGGGGATATCATTCTTGGCATGGCCCGCTGCAAATAACATGCCGGGCACGGCGAGCACGCGGGTGACGCCCTTTTCTTTCAAGATATCCAGTCCGGTGCGGATGATGGGCGTGGCAAATTCTAGATAACCGAATTCAACAGGATAATGCGGCAGGCGCTTTTTCAGATGCTCTGACAAGTTGGCAAATTCCGTCACAGCCTTCCGGTTGCGACTGCCATGGCCACACAACATTACGCCCAGTTTTTCGGTCATTCAGTCTGCCTTTCCACATCACAACGCCGCCGAAACGGCGGGGAAAGGCAGCTTCCGGACTAGACGCCCGTCAGGGTCCGTCGCACCGAAGTAGCTTCCAGCCCCGTTGGTGGGGCGCTGCTGCTCCAGTAACTAGTGCAATACGTGCGTTCGAACAAGTCGATTTACGGCGTTCTACATGTAAAACAACTGGTAGATCACCCGCTATCTCGGAAGCCAGTCCGGTGCTGTTGGTTCGCACCGAATGCACCTTCCCCGGAGGTATTCAGCAATACACTCATGACCTAAATCGAAGTCATTGCAGTAGACAAAAGCTTCATCGGTTAAAGGAAGCAAAGTTGCCAGGTTCGACAAGGACTTGCCAAAACGTCGTTCCTGATCAACTTCAGGAACGTCGTGTCCACCAGCACTCACTCGCAAACTCACACGCTTCTTGGATTTTTGCACATTTGAAACAAAAACGAAGTGCAACGCAATGAAGAAGCCCGCAGTTCGGGCCAATTCAACGGTACGAAAGTGGTTGCGCCCAGAAAGTGTTGTTTCAACCAAGAATGAAGAATTGGTCCCTATCATATCAGCAATGATGCCGTGCACTTCCCGGCCAGACCAAATTAATGCGTTTGCGCCGGGCGGCGCTCTCTTTGCCAATTCATCGGGATTGATAACAGTAGTGTGATTTTCCGCCAGCATCGCCGAAAAATGAGGTGTTGCGCATAGTGTCGACTTTCCAGACCCGTTCGGTCCAGCCAAGACGACCAGAAGCGGCCTCACTTTGCTTTTGGCCTTTCCAACGGTTCATGTGGATTCTCTGCAAATCCGGCTTGAGAAAGTTCTCGCATCGAATTTGCTGTACTTATGCGCGGTTTTTGCAAAGTCGGCACATTGAAACCGAGATCACGCAGTCCCTGCAGGTGCAACTGCACTTCGTGCTGAATAATTTGCATTTCAAGTTTGGTGCGAAATTCCATCCAATTACCGTAACACACATTTTCCGTTTTTCAAAACCTCACCTCCAACTCCGACTTCGCACTTTGTGTACTAGCGCATTGTTGACCAGATAAACAAAGCGATGAGTACAGAAAGAACTATAACGCCACCTAATCGCAAGTCTCGCTTCAATTGAATCGCAATACCGTTCTTCCGCGCTTTGACAAAACGTTGATGAATACCCTGCCAGCGACCCAGCCAAAAGTAGATAAATGCAAAAGCAATAAGAGGAATGCCGAAAGTCATCGACCTTACTACCAACATCCTTTGCTCTCTTGCGCTCCTTAGGCGTTGTTCGTATTCCACCCGTCGCCAACTACCAGTCAACTCTGCATGTTTTTCTAGCATCGCATTTGTTGCTGTTTGCATTTGGTTTCCAAGAAACGTGAGATGAGCTTTTTGAAAGTCATCACACTTTGAGGAATTGCAGGTCGCTTCTGCCAATTCAAATGTTTCGCTTGCTACTTCCCATTTTTGGCAAACCTCTAAAATGTCGCGTTGTATGTCATGCAATTTGCAGAATTTAGTCAGGTCACTTGCTGTTTGCCCGAGTGCTGACCCTGCAAACAAAATGTAGAAAACTGCCATCAATTTTCTCACTGTCACACCTTCTACTTCGAATTCGTTTGCCTGAAAATGAATATCCTACAATCGCTTTCCAACTTGGTTGGAATTTTGATCAGAACTCCACCCCAGCCTGCGCCTTCACTCCACTTCTGAACGGATGTTTCAACTGCTCCATCTCCGTGGCCAAGTCAGCCATTTCGATCAGTTCTTCTTTTGCGTTTCTTCCGGTGATGATGATGTGTTTGTCCATCGGTCGCGCGGCGAGTACATCGCGCACTTCCTCCCACGGCAAATAGTCATAGCGGAGCACGATGTTGAGTTCGTCGAGCATGACCAGTCGCAAGTCTGGATCGGCGATCATGCGTTTGGCTTCTTCCCAGCCAGCTCTGGCATGGGCGATGTCGCGGTCGCGGTCCTGGGTTTCCCAGGTGAAGCCTTCGCCCATGGCTTTTATTGTCACGAGGTCCGGGAATTTTTCCAGCACCGTGCGCTCGCCTGTGCCCCAGGCACCTTTGACAAATTGCACGATGCCGGATTTCATACCGTGACCTACGTGTCGGAACACCATGCCGAAGGCGGCGGTGGATTTGCCTTTGCCTTTGCCAGTGTGAACGATGAGAAGGCCTTTTTCAATCGTCTTGCCTGCCATGATCTTGTCGCGGGCGGCTTTTTTCTTCGCCATTTTTTCGTTGTGGCGGCCAGAAATACTATTTGAGTCTTTTTCAGTTTCATCGGTCATTTTGAAAGTTCCTGCAATCGTTCGTGCACTGAGTTTAAACGAGGTTGCCACAATCCGCGGGTGATGGCTTCCTGAAAACGCAGGGACATTTCGCGCAGAGCTGCGGGATTGTTGTCGGTGATGAATTTGAGCGTATCTGCGTCTTCAATATACGCTTGATATGCCAAATCGAAGTGGTGGGATTTTACGGCATCGGCGGTGGCGGCGAAGGCAAACATGTAATCGACCGTGGCTGCAATTTCGAACGCACCCTTATAGCCGTGGCGCTTCACGCCATTGATCCATTTCGGGTTAACCACACGGGAGCGGACGACACGGGCGATTTCTTCGTCAAGCGTGCGAATGACAGGGCGTTCAGGGCGGGAATGGTCGTTGTGATAAACCATCGGTTTTTTACCTGATGCAGTTTCGACGGCAGCGCTCATGCCGCCTTCGAATTGATAGTAGTCATCAGAGTCCAAGAGATCGTGTTCGCGATTATCCTGATTGTGAATGACAGCTTCAATTTGGGTGAGGCGTTCACGGAACGAAGTTTCGTCGCTGCGGCCTTGTTCGTGGGTGCCATAAACATGAGCACCCCAGGTTACATAGGCGGCGGCGAGGTCGGCTTTGCTCGACCAGATACCTTCGTCGATGAGTGCTTGCAGCCCCGCGCCATAGGATCCGGGTTTT
Organism: Hyphomicrobiales bacterium; assembly: GCA_031417515.1. Classification (GTDB taxonomy): domain Bacteria; phylum Pseudomonadota; class Alphaproteobacteria; order Rhizobiales; family Aestuariivirgaceae; genus Aestuariivirga. The sequence goes on along the minus strand of JANOVS010000245.1, from coordinate 21,401 downwards.
GAACCGAAAATGCGGGCAGTGGACAAGCTGGCGGCGAGGGGGTTGTCATCAGCGTCTTCTTCAAGCGCCGCCACGGCTTTGATGGCTTTGTCGAGCAGTTCGATTTGAACGGGGAAAGCATCGCGGAAAAAACCGGAGATGCGGAGGGTCACGTCAACACGGGGGCGGCCAATGGCAGCGAGGGGTTGCACTTCAAAACCTGTCACGCGCCAACTTGCAGTATCCCACACAGGTTTGACACCCATCAGCCACATGGCTTGTGCCAAATCATCGCCGCCGGTACGCATATTGGCGGTTCCCCAGCAGGATAATCCAGCAGTTTTAAGATGTTGACCCGTGTCTTGGAAGTGGCGTGTGAGGAGCGCGTTGGCGGAGGCTTTACCCAATGTCCATGCGGCGGGGGTCGGCAGGGTGCGGTTGTCGAGGGAATAGAAGTTCCGCCCGGTGGGAAGCACATCAAGCCTGCCGCGGGTGGGTGCACCGGAGGGGCCTTGAGGGACAGATTGGCCGTTCAGGGCGCGGAGCAGGTTGGTGATTTCATTGGGGCCACAAGAGGCGAGAGTGGGGCGGAGAGTTTGGTTGATGTAGTTGAGAACGGAGCCTGTTGAGCCACCCCCTCCCCCCTTCGGGGTACTCCCCCAGCCCAAGGGGGCGGAGGGAGAAAAGTTAACTTTCTCCCTCGGCTTCTTGGCCGGGGGAGTACCCGAAGGGGGAGGGGGTGCTTGAACGAGTCGAGATGCGAGCAATTCCAGTCGTTCGAGAGTATCGCCTATTGTTCGCCAGGGATCACTCGAAACTTCCCGCAATTCTGCAGGCTTTGGCCCCATCCAAGTCTCTCCCATCTCACAATCCAGTGGATCAAACGCCAATCCTAAATCATCTGCCAATGCGCGAATAATAGACGGTCTTTCGCCACCGGGCAGGCGCGTCAGGGCCACCAGCAAATCGGTTTCCTGTTGACCTGTTGGACTTTCACCTAGGATGTGCAGGCCATCGCGGATTTGGGCTTCTTTCAGATCGCACAAGAAGGTGTCGAGCCTTTGCAAATCCGCATCATCATCGCCAGTGAAGCCGGCATCCCTGTCGAGTTTGTGATGGCGCGTCAGATTCAGAATATTGTCTTTGAGCAGCGACAAGCGGCGACGATCAAGGCCGGACGCCAGATAATATTCATCCACAAGCGCTTCCAGATCTTTCAACGGGCCATAGTTTTCAGCACGAGTGAGAGGTGGCGTCAGATGATCAATGATGACGGCTGCGGTGCGGCGCTTGGCGGCTGTACCTTCGCCGGGATCATTGACGATGAACGGATAGATGTGGGGGATGGGCCCAAGGATGGCATCAGGATAACAATTCTCTGACAGGCCAACGGATTTCCCGGGCAACCATTCCAGATTGCCATGCTTGCCGTTGTGGATGATGGCGTGTGCGTCGAAGACATGACGCAGCCAGAGATAGGCCGCAAGGTAACCGTGGGGCGGCACGAGTGCTGGGTCGTGATAAGTGGTTTTGGGATCGATGTTGTAACCACGCGCCGGTTGAATGCCGACCACAACATTACCGAAGCTGATGAAGGGCAATTGGAAGGCAGCCTGTTTGACAAAGGGATCAGACGACGGATCACCCCAGCGGGCCGTGACGTCGTCGCGAAGAGTTTGTGGCAACGCTTTGAAAAGGCTTTTGTAGTGCGAGATCGTGAGGCAATTTGCAGACAATTTTTCGCTCATGGCATTGGTGCGATTTGCTTGCAGGGCTTCGATCAACGCATTGCCATTTTCGGGAATGTTTGGCGCGTTCAATGCTGTTAAAATTTTGATTGTCGAAGCAGGCGTATCATAGCCAACGCCATTGGCAATGCGGCCGTCTTTGTTTGGGTAGTTTGCGAGAATGATGGCTATGCGTTTGTCTTCGGCTGGCGTTGTGCGAAGTTTGGACCAATTTGCCGCCAGTTCAGCAATGCGCTTACTGCGATCTTGCACTGCTTGGTAAGTAACAATACGACATTGTGTTCGCTCGTGCCAATGTTTGTCTGACTTGAACGAGATCACACCTGCGTAAATGCGGCCATCGAGTTCCGGCAACACCACAGACATAGCGAGGTCTTTGGTTTTTAAACCTGACTTACTTTCCTGCCATTCCTCTTTGCTTGAGCCTGCGAGGGTGACTTGCAACACCGGACAGCCTTGTTGGGAAAGGACATCATTTGCGAGATCGCCAACAGCAAACGAAGTGGCATTGATGATCACGCTAGGTGGATTAACTGCAAAATGTTTGCGCAGAAAATCTTGGCTTTCTTTGTCCTTGAGGCTGGTGACGTAGATGGGAAAAACCGCTTGTCCCGCAGACTGCAGAAGATTGTCTAACAACCAATGAAATGCGCCACCCTGTCCGCCTTCTATCACTGAACGGTAGAAAATGACTGAGATTGAGTCTCCTTTGGGAATCAAGAGATCTGTAAAGCCAGCATAACCCGCGTTTGCGAAGATTGCCGGAGAATTGGGTTTTGGGCCTTTCCCCAATATGAATTGTGCATAGTTCAGTGCATTTGAAAAATTTTCTGAACCTCCCGTTGCGAAATAGCTGCGCAAGGCTTCCCATTGTTCAGGTTCAATGTTCGACAGTGATTGCAATTCTGAATCGTATGCTGTTCCGCCCGGCAGCAAAACCAGTTTGCATCCGGTCTCTGTTGCCAGTCCAGTTAATCGGTCAATACCATAGGGCCAGTAAGCTTTGCCGCCGAGCAGGCGGACGATAACGAGTTTGACGTGTGCGAGGGTTTGTTCCGTGTACAGATCAACAGAGTAGTTGTGTTGCAATTGCAGCAGGTTGGCAAGGCGGAGTGTTGGGAATGTCGCCGGCAATTGGTCGCAGGCTGCGGCCAAGGCTGCCAACTCGCTGTCTGCTGCGGAGAGAATGACGATATCGCCTGGCGATTGCTTGAGATCAACAGCGGTGGCACCTCCGTCGATAACGCCCGATGTGGTGGCAAGGAGGTGCATCAGCCCTTCAATGACGCCTCAATCGCGGCTTGATCCATATGCTTCCCACCAATCACCACAAGTCGCGTTGATTGTGTTTCGCCTGCGTTCCAAGCCCGGTCAAAATAGCTGCTCAACCTTGGACCCACAGCCTGTACCAGCAAACGTGAGTCTGATCCTGCAACAGACGCAAAGCCTTTCAGGCGCAAAATATCATGGGCTTCAATGGTTTTGGTGATACGTTGCAACAGTGCTGACCTGTCCAATCTGCCCGGCAATTCCACAACGAAGCTTATAAAATCATCATGATCGTGCTGTGTTTCACCTTCCATTTCGTGGTGGGATTGGCGGTTGTGCAGGTCGTCCTCAACAGCGGCGCTGTGGCCCAGCAATACCGCAAGATCGACTTTGCTTTGGGTTGATTGCACCAACTTTGTGGATTTGCGGATTTGTGCTTTGAGTTGGTCACACACCAATTTTTTATCGGTTTCATTCAACAAATCCTGCTTGTTGACGATCACCAGATCAGCGGCGTTGAGTTGGTCTTCAAACAATTCTTCAATCGGGTTTTCGTGTTCGAGACTGTCATCGGCGGCGCGTTGGGCGGCCAAGGCTGCTTCGTCATCGGCAAAGCGGCCTTCCGCCAAGGCTTTTGCATCGACCACGGTGATCACGCCATCGACGGTGACTTGTGCCTTGATTTCCGGCCAGTTGAACGCCCGCACCAAGGGTTGGGGCAGGGCGAGGCCTGAGGTTTCGATGATGATGTGGTCAGGGCGGTCTTTGCGGGCGAGCAGTTTTTGCATGGTCGGAATGAAATCATCGGCGACTGTGCAACAAATGCAGCCATTGGCAAGTTCGATGATATCGTCTTCTGTGCAATTCTCGTTGCCACAGGCTTTCAGAATATCGCCATCGACACCGACATCGCCAAATTCGTTGATGATGAGGGCAAGTTTGCGGTTTCCTGCATTCGCCAGAATGTGGCGCACCAGCGTGGTTTTGCCGGAACCCAGAAAACCTGTGATGACGGTAGTTGGAATTTTAGTCGACATGGATTTTTGTTCTTTCGAGGAAGTGGCCAAGTGCGAGGCCAATCACGCACCACATGATGAGATTGGCACCGAGACTGGACGTGACAAATTGTGCAGCGAGTGCTGCAGGAACGGCACTTTTTTCCGTTGTGAATTTTTGCATCCAAAACAAGTGTGGCACCAACAGCAGTAGCAGTGCGGGTATGACGGTGGTCAATGTTTTACCTGCGGTTAAAATCCAAAGCCCCAGTGCCGTCGACAAGATTGTGCCCAGCCACAAGAGTTGTCGATGTTCCAACACTCCTTCGGTCATGCCGGGCAGCGCTGGCGGTAGTCCTAACGCAGGTGCAAATGATACGGAAAAAAATCCGCTGAGCCCCCAAGCCAAACCATTGGCAAAGGTTATCGGACGGTTTCCAGTCAGCGATATGCCTGCCAACAGAAAGGAAAGACCTGTTGCGGTCAGAATCGCAGTGAGCGTTGTATAGAGTGTTCGCTCCGCACCATCGGCGGGTGACCACACTTTGTCGCCATGGGAGTGGACATCAGCATTGTGGCCATGTGCTACGTGCTCAAATTTTTCGGCTTGCAGAATAAGGGGCGTCAGCCGCACATGCTGGATGAACCCCATGACCAAACCAGCCGCAATTCCCGAAAGAATTACTGCGAGCAGTACCCGCGCGATCATGATTTCAAATCAGTTCAGTGGCAGGGAAAGCCAATGGCGTGGCGCGTGTCATGGGCAGCGTTGTGCAAACGGTCGTCCTGCGCAAGTCCGACACCGAACACCAGGAACGAGCCCATGAAAAAGCAGACAAAGCCCAAAACAATGCGTTGCGAAACGAAAACGCTCGTCGAAACTGTACGTGTGGTCATGTCACCCTCCGTGGAGACCCTGTTGAAACGAAGCATTATTGCCTCATCTGTTTGTCCGGCAGGTCTCCTGACTTCGCGGTCTAAAAGCTTGAACGCCTTCCCGGTTTCCCAGTGGCATATGCTCAAACCAAACCGCGCACAGTTGCGGGGGCAGTTGTGGTCGAGGCCCCGATTGGGTCGTCCTCTCCACATTCCCTCTTAGGCTTCTCACCGACTGGCTTCGAAGCACCGAACGACGGCAAATTGGCAGGTTCCGGGGTGATCCGTCAATTGATATTCCGCATTGGCGATGCAAGGAACGACAGTTGCACGATAAATCGGTGGTTTTGCTGCAAAATTAACCTGAATTATACTGCAAAGCAGTTTATCGTGTTGCATCGTAGCAAAGATTGGGGCGGTCCAGATGAATGCAAGGCAGGCTGCTCAGCCGTCGGTTAGGGGTGAAGTCAAGGCGGGCATCATGCTCAGCCGCGGCACATTCATTTCAGTTTTCGTTTTTTCCTGTCTCGTCAATATCCTGATGTTGACCGGGCCGCTTTTCATGCTGCAGGTTTATGACCGGGTTTTGACGTCTGGCAGTGTGCCGACCCTGGTGGCGTTGTCCGCCATCGTTTTTGTGCTTTATATCTATTACGGCTACCTCGAAAACATCAGGGGCCGCATCATGGTGCGGATTGGTCGGCGGTTTGAGGAGAGCTTGCGTTCTCGGGTGTTTGACACGACGGCTGAATTGGCCTTGCGCCGCGCCCCAAATGTTGGTGGCCAGCCTTTAGCGGATTTGACGACGATCCGGCAGTTTTTATCAAGCACAGGCCTGCTGGCATTTTTTGACATGCCCTGGGTGCCTGTTTACATGTTCCTGATTTACCAATTGCATTCGTCACTGGGCATTACCGCGTTTGTTGCCGCGGTCATGATATTTGTGCTTGCTGTAATGACTGAGCGATCGACCCGCAAACCGGTTGGTGATGCATCGCAGGCCGCCATTCGCGCCTCTGTGTTGGCGGACGAAATGCGCCGCAGCGCTGAAGCCATGCATGCGCTTGGCATGCGCAGCGTGTTGCGTAAACGTTGGGACACCTTGCAACAAGAGGCATTGGACCATCAAACCCAGGCTTCCGATGCCGGGAGCCGTCTCAGTTCTGCATCGCGGGTGGTGCGCTTGCTGGTGCAATCGGCATTATTGGCGCTGGGCGCCTATCTTGCCATCAAGGGTGAAATCACACCGGGTGTTATCATTGCTTCATCGATCATCATGGGTCGTGGTCTGGCACCGGTTGAACAGGCAGTGGGCAATTGGCAGCAGTTTTTGGGGTTCAGAAAGGCCATTGAACGACTTTCGAAAATGCTCGACGCTGTTCCCGCTGAGCCACAGCGTATGGCCTTGCCGGACCCGAAAGCCAATCTGGATGTGGAAAACCTGACAGTTGTTATCCAAGGCCAGGAAAAGCCGCTTTTGCATGGCCTGAATTTCAAGGTCAGACCGGGGCAGGGACTGGGCGTTATCGGACCCACCGGTGCTGGAAAATCCACGCTGGCGCGTGTGCTTGTTGGTATCATTGCGCCGACCCAAGGTGCCGTACGCCTTGATGGCGCAACGCCGGATCAGCGCAGTTCGGATGAACGGGGCCGCGTACAAGGTTATCTGCCGCAAGATGTGCAACTGTTCGATGGCACTGTGGCCCAGAACATTTCGCGCTTTGTTGACAACCCGGAACCCAAAGCCATTGTTGAGGCCGCGCAATTGGCCAATGTCCACGACATGATCATGCGATTGCCGCAGGGGTATGACACGCCGCTGGGTGAAAACGGGGCACGTTTGTCGGCAGGGCAGCGTCAGCGTGTGGCATTGGCAAGGGCCTTGTTTGGCAATCCGGCGCTGATTGTGATGGACGAACCGAATTCTAACCTGGACGCGGATGGTGAGGTGGCACTTGATCACGCAATTCGTGCCAGCTTGCAGCGGGGCGCTGCTGTGGTGGTGGTTGCCCACCGTCCCAGCGCCTTGCATTCCGTTCATGATGTGCTGGTTTTGGCAGACGGCAAGACATTGGCTTATGGCCCGCGGGATGAAGTTTTGAAGCAGGTGACAAAGAACAACAAAGGCACGCCAGGTGCGCCATCAGCCCAACAACCGGTACAACAGATTCATGCACAACTACAGTCACCGCAAAACATCCACGTTGAAGAGCGCAAACCGCAAGGCTTGCCGCCGCAGCCCCCAGTGCCAACCACACGGAACTAGGTCAGGAATTTCACCATGAAACCGTTCAACACCAAGAAGTCCCTGCGTTACACGCTCCTCTCGGGATATTCTTCGATTTTCCTGGTTTTGGGCGCGATGGGTGGTTGGGCGACGCTCGCGCAGTTGAATGGTGCGGTTATCGCCCAGGCAACTATCGTGGTCGAAAGTTATTCCAAAAAAGTACAACATCAGGCAGGCGGCATTGTTTCGCGCATTTTGGTCAAGGATGGTGACCGGGTGACTGAAGGCCAGGATCTGGTTGTGCTGGATTTCACGGATGCCAAGACGGAATTGGGCATTACTGATGGTGCCCTCGACGAATTGTTGATCAAGCGGGCCAGGCTGGAAGCGCAGCGCGATGGTTTTTCTGTGATGGTGCTGAACAAAGAAATTACCAAGCGCAGGGATGAACCAACTCTCGCGGCAACCATTGGCGGACAAAACAAGTTGCTGAAATCGGCTTTCGATTCCATTGAAAGTCGCAGCTTGCAATTGAAAGAACAAATCTCCCAGTTGAAAGAACAGATCGACGGCCTTGGTGCACAACTTAATGCCAACAAGCGGCAAACTGAATTGATCGCAAAAGAATTGGCTGGATTGAAGAAACTGCAAGCCAAGGGACTGGTGCCCAACAGCCGCATTCTTTCGGTGGAACGGGAATCGGCCAGTCTTGAAGGGCAACGGGGAGAACTGTTGGCCACCAAGGCGACAACGCAATCACGCATCGGTGAAGTTGAATTGCGCATCCTGCAGCTGTCAGAAGATTCTCGCACACAGGCTTTGACGGACCTGCGTGAAACCGAAGCGCGCATCACCGAATTGCAGGAACGCCGCGTGGCGCTTTCATCGCGGCTCGCCCGCACCACAATCAAGGCACCAATCACCGGTTTGATCTACCAACTGGCTGTTCACACGGAAGGTGGTGTTGTGGGGCCTGGTGAAACGCTGATGTTGATTGTGCCTGAAGGTGACGATCTGGTGTTGCAGGCGCAGGTTTCGCCAAATGACATCGATCAGATCAGTGTTGGACAGATTGCTCAAGTGCGGTTTCCCAGTTTCAATTCACGGCTGACGCCGGAAATTGGTGCTGTGGTACAGCAGGTTTCAGCTGATACGTCGCGCATTGATGCCAGCTCACCGCCTTTTTATGCTGTGCGTTTGGTGATCACGGCGGCAGAACTAAAAAAGCTGGGCAACAACAAGCTGAAACCTGGCATGTCGGCGGAAGCCTTCATCCAGACAACGGCGCAATCACCCCTTTCCTACATGCTGAGACCACTCACGGACCAGGTATCAAGGGCACTTCGCGAGTCGTGATTTCTTAAGGGTTTGTTGACCAAAAACTTTTGCGGCGGCAACAGAGTTTTAACCCTAACAGATCATGATGACGAACTATGAAAGTTCGTTGTGTAAAACTTGCGTTTGTTAGTGCCGCGTTGCTTGCCGCGATTGCCACGTCATGTGGCACTGCCTACGCCAAATCCGCCGCCGAGAGTGCTGTAAAAGCACGCATGGCATATGCCACACTTCAAACAGGTGACATTGATACTGCCATTGTGCAGTTCTCGTCGGCCATTGAATCACGGGAGTTGGAGCCTGAGGTTTTGGCCAATGCGCTGCTCAATCGTGCGCGGGCCTATCAACAGAAAGGGCGACACGTTTTGGCAGTCGATGATTATGCATCGGCGCTCAATCTTGATGCAATGTCGCCATCCCTGCGTTCCACCGCACTTTACAATCGTGGTTTGTCGCAATTGAAACTGGCATTCCTGCCCCTCGCCATCGAGGATTTTACGGGATCACTTCTGCTCAATCCGAAATTTCCGCAGGCCTATTTCAATCGCGGCAACGCATTGCGCGACAGTGGCCAGTTGTTGTTTGCTCTTTCGGACTATGAACGGGCCCTGCGCTTCAAGCATCCCAATCCTGCCATCGTCTATTTTGGATCAGCAACAACCTATTTGCAGTTGAAGCGCCCACAGGATGCCAAGCGGGCATTCAACGCAGCGCTTGCGATGAATCCGCAGTTCGGTGAAGCGCGGGCCCAACTCATTCTTCTGGGTGATGAAACCGCCAAGGTTGAAAGCCTTGGGATGGAGTCTGATCCCATCCTCACTGGTTCCGTGTCAGCCTTGGCTGGTGGAACCCTGGTGACCAAAGTGGGCCTGCCCAAGCCGGTTGAACTTCCTGAAAAACTCATTGCTGCAAGTAATGGCAAAAAACCTGGCAAGAAACTGTTCACTGAAAAGCTGCCAGTTGTTTCTGCGGCAGACGGCATATTGACAGCCGCTTCCCTGAAAAAGCCAGCAGAGGAAGTTGTCGTGGAAGTCGAACAAGTGCCGGATATTCCGGTGGCGACAGCGGAAGAAAAGATTCCGGAACTGCCTGCAAAAAAAATATCCAAAAAGCAGGTTCTAGTTGCCAGCGAAGAAATCGTTGACGACGTCGCAACGCCGGCAATCACCGGTGCCTGGGCCGTGCAACTTTCGTCGGCTGGCAGTGAAGACGCTGCCTGGGCGACATGGAAGAAAATGCAGGCGCGTTACAGGATCCTGAAATCCGAAAAGCCGAATGTCGTCAAGGCAGACCTAGGTGCCAAGGGAGTTTTCTATCGCATCCGTCTCGGCGGATTTGACGACCAGGCCAGTGCCAAGAAATCCTGTGCGAAGCTCAAGTCAAGTGGTGTTGCCTGCTATATCAGCAAGACTGGTACCTGAGTAACTTTCAAAAACTGCGAAACATTGAGGGCCTGCTTCCCAACGGAGCGGGCCTTTCAACATAAACAAGTACTGCCCGAATTCCCTGCAACTCGGGCAAGAACTGACTGCCCTGATGATCCGCCACAACATCGGCGTGAAGTCGTCACAGAGTTATGTTTTCAAACGTCTCGAACGATGCTACTTCACCGCTCTGTCGGCGGAAACCGCCATAAACAGCTGAGGCTCGGATGCGTTTGGGCGTTCACTTCAATGTGAGGTCAGTCTTGCTTGGGGTGAAGCAGGAATGTGACTTTCATGTTGACGCGCCATTCGGCCACCTTGCCGTTTTTGACAATGCACTTGATATCCTGCACCCAAGCACCTTCGACGTGATCCAGACTTTCATCGGCGCGGCGGATGCCTGTTTCCACTGCGTCTTCGATGGATTTGGTGGATGAGGCGCTGATTTCGATGACTTTGGCTACGTCTGACATTTTAAGACCTCTGGACTGGTTGCATTACAGATTGTGAACATCTCGCTCACGACGGTTCCTTGTAGGGACTGTAGCGACTATAGAGGCTGAAACAACAAGCTTCCAGTTCCTTTGTGTGACCCATAAACATGCCTTTGCATCTGATCAAACTCTGTGTCGGTGTCAGTGAGATTGACGAATTGCGCCATTGGGTGGCGGAAGCGGCAAAGATCGGTGCGGCCCGGGACCACGTAACACGCATGTTTCCAAAGAAGCGCGAAGAGATTTTGGCAGGTGGTTCGCTCTATTGGGTCATGCGTGGCATGATCATGTGCCGCCAACCGATTGCCGACCTGCAAGTGGTGGTAGATGTCGATGGCATTCATCGTTGTCGAATTGTGTTCGAGTCCAAGGTCATTGCGGTTCGACCAACACCGCGCCGGGCATTTCAGGGCTGGCGCTATCTCTTGAATGAAGATGCACCGCTGGATCTCAAGGCGGGGCAATCGTCCCCAGAAGCCATGCCCGAGGCGATGCGCCGTGAGTTGGCGTCGCTCGCCTTGATCTGATTTTCTATCGAAGCTGGGCCAGACCTTGGGAAATCCGGGACAGGGCTTTTTCAAGTTCCGTTTCGCTGGTGGCAAAAGACAGCCGAATGGCGTTTGCACAGCCAAAGGCTGAACCTGGCACTGTTGAAACCCCATGAACATCAAGCAGGTAGTCACAAAGATCTGATGCTGTTTCAATCACATGATTGCCGGACTTGCGGCCAAGAAAAGCTGAAATGTCTGGGAAGGCATAAAACGTTCCGGGTATATTCCCAATCCTCAAACCGTCGATTGCCGACAGCCTGTTGAGAACCAGATCGCGGCGATGTCGATAGGTCTCGCACATGATTTTGACGTCATCACGGGGGCCATCCAATGCAGCCACGGCAGCATGCTGTACAAAAGAATTGGCACCGGCTGAAATGATGCTTTGCATGCGCGCCATGCCTTTGGCCACAGGTTCTGGTGCTGCCGCATAGCCCAGACGCCAGCCTGTCATGGCAAAGCCTTTGGAAAATCCGTTCAAAGTAATAGTCCGCTGTAGCATCCCCGGCAAAGTGCCGAACGATGTCAACTGACCTTCAAACAGGATGTATTCGTAAATCTCGTCAGCCAAAACCAACATTGTGGGATGGGCGCGAACAATATCCGCGATGCCTTCCAACTCGTCTTTTGACCAGACAGCGCCTGTTGGATTGCTGGGTGAATTGAGGATCAGCAGTTTGGTGCGTGGTGTGACAGCAGCTGAAATACGGCTGGCTGGAACCTTGTAGCTTTCGGCGAAAGTAGATGGCAAGATGATGGGAGCGCCGCCTGCGAGTTTCACACTGGCCTCATAGGAAACCCAGAATGGTGCCAGCATGATGGCTTCATCACCGGGCCCAATGACGGATAGTATGACATTGTTGATGGCTTGTTTCACGCCATTGGCGACAACGATGTTGGAGGCGGCATAGTCGAGAGCGTTTTCGCGTTTCAACTTGCGCGAAATGGCGTCGCGAAGTTCAGGTATTCCGGCAACCGGCGCATAGTGGGTGAAGCCATTGTCCAATGCCAGCTTTGCTGCATCGCGGATATTTTTCGGGGTGTCGAAATCTGGTTCACCCAGGGTCAGTGCAACAACATCCTTGCCTGCATTGCGCAGTTCCCGCGTGCGTTGGGACATGCGGATAATGGCGCCCTCGTCGGCGGTAGTGGCGCGGGCAGAAAGGGCTGAGGCGGCGTCAAATTCTTGTGTCATCATGCAAACGCCTATGCCAGCTTCTGCTTGCCCCGTCGAGATGGGAAGGCTAAGGGCGTGCCATGAAAGCAATTCAATCGGGCCTTGTCCTGTCCTGCATCGCCTTGGTTCTCATCGGCTGCAGCAGTCGTGACACCGGGGTGCGGGTGACTGCTGAAAAACCTGCGGCACCGGTGGTACCGATAGCCAAGCCGCGTTCTGAACCGATTTTCTACAACGGCAAAACCTATCACCTGGATTTTGCACCTTCGGGCGGTGGAGTGTTTGCCATGGTCGTCAAGGGCATGAACGCCAAACAACAAAAGGATGCGGTTGCTGTTGCCACATCAAGCCTGCGTTATTTTGCCTGTCCTGAAGGCAAAACCGGGGTCTTGGACAATAAGCCTTCTTACAACGGCAGCACCTGGTCAATGAATGCCCATTGTGGCTAGTCCTTGGGTTGCAAGCGTGTTGTTGAGAATGCAACGAGGTCGCTTCCCAAAACTAATCCGATCTGTTCTAAAGGCATATGAACGGGTATGCTTTGAATGACGAGTTTTTTTAGAACTGCTTTTTATGGCTTTTGCTTGCTGAACCTTATGTCGGGTGCGGCACTGTCACAGGACCAAGCTGCCAGCCCGACTGTTGAAGCCATTGTCAAAACGAAAGTTGTTGTTGCGACAAGGGTTTTACCACCTTTCATTATTGAAGATGGTGGTAACTTCAGTGGATTTTCCGCTGACCTTTGGCAAGAACTCGCGAGACGCGCTAGGGTGGAGTTCACATGGAAGAAAACCAGCAATGTAAAAGAAATTTTGGCGGCAGTGGAAACCGGGGCAGCGCAAGTTGGCATCGCTGCCATATCAATCACGGCGGCCCGTGAGCAGCAGTTTGATTTTTCGCAACCGATGTTTGAAAGTGGCCTGCAGGTGATGGTGCAGAATGAAGCCGAAGACGATTTCAGCATGCGAAAAATCCTTGGATTTTTTACCCGTGGGGCCATGCCATATTTGTTGGGCCTGTTGGCGCTCCTGATCATTGTTCCCGGGCATATGGTTTGGTTTGCCGAGCGCAGGCACAAAGAACCTGCTTTCTCGTCCCAATATTTTCCTGGAATTTTTCAGGCCATGGCTTGGGCGCTTTCTGCTGCTGCAGGGCAACAAAACAATAGTTTGAATTCCAGGATTGGTCGGCTGTTATCCGTTGCCGCAATCTTCATTAGCCTGTTGTTCCTGACCTATTGGCAAGCTGAGCTCACTTCAAGTTTTACCGTCGAACAATTGCAAGGCGGCATCAACGGGCCCGAAGATTTACCAGGCAAAAGGGTAGGCGCGACGACGGGATCCACTTCGGCGATCTACATTTCTTCCCATGGCTCGACACTTCAGGAATTCCAAAAAATCGAGGAGGCCATTGCTGCACTCGAAGCAGGAAAGCTCGACGCCGTGGTTTTTGATGCGCCAGTTCTTTTGTACTATGCGGCCAATAACGGGCGCGGAAAAGTGCGGGTTGTCGGCCAGATTTTTCGCAAGGAAAATTATGGCATCCTGTTTCCACGCGATTCCGAATTGCGCAAGCGGGTCAATGAAGCGCTGCTGAAAATGCGCGAAGATGGTGCTTACGACAATTTATATGATCGTTGGTTCGGCGTGCAAGGTGGTCAGCGAATCTGATCTTCAAACACTTAAAGCCAGTATTTGAAAGCATATACAAGAGTCATCAGGCAGCCAGCGGCAATGATGAAACTGCGCACCTTTGCTGGTGGAATGATTTTCAAAAGTTTGACGCCAGCAAATCCACCAGCAATGCAAGCCATCAGCATGATGCCAGCTTCAGGCCAGCTGATCAGCCCCCACCAGATAAAAAGGGCAATCGCCATGGCATTAGTCAATACGCCCAGCAGGTTTTTGAAAGCATTGGCACTTCGAAGTTCCCAAGGGCTGGTGGCCCGGATGACGGCCATCAGTATGACTCCCAGTCCGGCACCAAAATAGCCACCGTAGATGCTGGCTGGCAACAACAGGCCTACGCGCATGGCACCAGTTTGTCCCGCGCTGATTTGTTTGGCAAGCCAGGTCTGAATAGGCTTGGCAAAGGCAAAAATCAGTGTTGCCAACCCGATGAGAGCCGGAACAACGGCGGTGAATAGACTTTCAGGGGTGGTGACCAGAAGAATTGCACCCAATAGACCGCCCAACAGTGCAGATCCCATTGACCAGAACATTGAGGTTGTAAATGGCGGCAACAGGCGGCGTTCAGCCCATGCGCCAGTGATGTTTCCAAATACCACGGCAAATGTGTTGGAGGCATTGGCTGTAATCGGCGGCAAACCTGCGGCAAGCATGGCCGGAAAGGTGAACAGCGATGCACCTCCAGCCATAGAGTTTGCAATACCTCCCAGAAATCCGGCGATGATCAGCAACAAGGTTATTTGAGGCGTTGGCATGGCGTTATTGTAGTGCAGAGCCTTCAAGGAAGATGCAAGGCTTTCCCGAAATTATTTGGGCTTTTGGCAAATTTGGATAAATGGGGATTTTGTTTACGGTTTGCACGGCTATAGTGCGGCAGAATTGGACGGAAACAGATCAGCATATGGAATATATTCAACCCTATCTCGACTACTTTTCTGCCAATCCCGAATGGGCAATTGTCGTGATATTTCTCATCGCACTTGGTGAGGCACTTCTGATCATCGGGTTGTTTGTTCCTTCTACAGCCGTGCTAGTCGGGGCAGGCATGCTTGTGGGTTCGGGGCATTTGCCGTTTTGGCCTGTCATCATTGCCACTTGTTTGGGAGCCATCATCGGCGACCAACTTTCCTATTGGGCTGGTCGGCTTTTTGGCACGCGTCTCAAAACCATGTGGCCCCTGAACCGTTATCCCGGCCTGGTGCAACGGGGTGAGGATTTCGTTCGGTTGCATGGCGGAAAATCAATCGCCGTTGGCCGGTTTGTCCCTGGGGTGAAGGCCGTTGTTCCGGGTATCGTTGGAATGCTGGGCATGAGCCAGCCGTTTTTTATCTTTGTGAATGTCACTTCCGGCATTTTCTGGGGCGCTGCCCATGTTTTTCCAGGCATCCTGATTGGCCAGGGTTTGGCGCTTGCTGGTGATTTGTCGGGTCGATTACTCATCGTATTGCTTGTTTTGCTGGCAATTCTGGCGGTTGCAGGATGGGTAATCCGGTTGCTGGCAGCCAGTTTTCGACCCTACTTTGACCGGGTTTTGAAATGGATTTCATTGTGGGCCTTGGCGCGCCGCAGCCGTCCAATACAACGATTTGGACGGGCGATTTCGCCTGAAAACGCCCGATCAACGGCCATCGTGGTCTTTGTCTTGCTGGCCTTCATCTGTGTTTTTGCATTGGTTGACCTGTTGTTCGGCTTGGTAGTGGGGCAAGCGGTTTCCAACCTTGATCTTTCAGTTGCCACATTGGTTGCGGAATGGCGCAATGCGCCTGCAGACGAGCTGATGGTCGGGCTTTCCATGCTGGCGGACCGACCTGTAATCTGGAGCGTTGGCGCAGTTTTGGTTGTCTGGTTGTTTTTCTGGCGATTGTGGCGGGCCGGGCTGATTGCCTTGGCCTTGATACTAAGCGGTGAACTGCTTTCAGCGGGGCTCGGTTTGATTGTGGATCGGTCGGCGCCTGTCACAGGACCATTGGCTGGCATCGTCATGACGGATGGAACTTTTCCCAGTGGCCATGCATTGATGGCCGCACTGGTGTTTGGTTTGATTGCAGTTCTGGCAAGCCATGCCATGGGAAGCTGGAGCAAGGCCGTGGTTGCAGCAACGTGCAGTATCATGGTCATCGCCATATGTTTTTCACGCATCTACCTTGGGGCAGACTGGCTAAGCGATATTCTTGGCGGATTGCTGGTGGCTTTGGTGCTCGCTGCACTTTTTGGCATGGTCATTGAAGCTTTGCCGGCCCGGCGCATTCAGCCGCTATGGCTTATGGGAGTTGCTGCGCTGGTTTTGGTACTCAGTGGTGCCTTCCATATCAGCAAGAACCAGGACGCCCAACTTGCTGCATTTGAACGGCCGGTGCAATTGCAACAGGTCACCGTGGCAGAGTGGACGAGAGGCAAGTGGCTCGACCTTGCTGGACGTCGCATTGACCTTGCCGGGCCTGCTGAAGAGGTTTTTGCTGCCCAGTGGCTAGGGGAACTGACCGTTCTTGAACGGACGCTGTTGGGACAGGGTTGGAAGGTTTGGCCGAAATGGAAATGGCGCGATGCCATTTCCTATCTCGACGTTAACGCTACCCTCAAGACGCTGCCGCCACGACCGTTGTTGCACCAGGGTCTCAAGGCCAAACTTACATTGACACGCGACAACCCGACCCAACCCGGCCGCCGCGATGTTGTGCGGGTTTATCGGTCAAATTTTGTGGTTGATGGCAGCCCAGTATACTTGATGAGTTTTTCATCGGAAATCGCACGCACAAGATTATCGCTCTATGCCGTGCCATTGACCTTGCGGGCAGGCCGCGAGTTGGTAGAAATTTTTGACCAGCAGTTGTCAACAACTGCCGGTGTCAAGGTAATGGCCCGCGGAAATGATCCTGACAAACCGCTTTTCGTGTTCGGCGCAGGTAAGTAAAACAGTCAACGCAGCACTTTCAAGCCGTGACAACACGGGCTGTTTTGCTGCTGGACTGATTGCACTGGTTCCGCCATATTCCCGTCAAACCGGGCAAAGCAGCAACAGAGATTCATGCGCATTATCAAACAGTTTTTTTCATGGTGGAATGGTGCCAGCTGGAACACTTTGTTCTATACGTGGCGCAAAGGTGAATATGTGGGAAGCGATGATATGGGCAACCGTTATTACCGGGCCAAGTCGGCTATCCCTGATTCAATTCCGGAACGGCGCTGGGTGATTTATGCAGGTTATTCTGAGGCCTCGCAGATTCCGCCCGGCTGGCATGGCTGGATGCACCACCGCGTTGACAGTCCTCCCACAGATGCCGATTTGCGCCAGCGGGAATGGGAATTGCCCCATGTTGAAAATTTGACGGGCTCAGCGCGCGCCTATCGTCCACCAGGGTCAATCGTTGGTGGTCAACGGCCAAAGAAAGCTGAAGCTGGTTATACGGCTTGGCAACCTGACTGAGGCAAATTCCAGACCATGGCCCAATCCAACTCAACGCTAGAAACTATCGTCGGCGCAGCTGTCGTTGCGCTGGCCATCGGATTTTTTGGTTTTGCTTATAAAACCGCTGGGCTAGGTGGCGGTTCGGCAGGGGGATACAAGGTCATTGCTGAATTCGACAATGCTGAAGGCATCAATGTTGGCACAGATGTGCGACTGGCTGGCATCAAGATTGGCACGGTAACCGGGCAAAACCTTAATCCCGAGAACTACATGGCGCGGGTTGAAATGACGTTGGAACCCAGCATTTCGCTGGCTGATGATACGGCTGCAAAAATCACCAGCGAGGGTTTGTTGGGTGGCAAGTTCATCGCCATGGATCCCGGCGGTTCAGACGTCAAGCTGGCTGAAGGAAGCGTAATGACGGTAACCCAGGGCTCAGTTGATATGTGGGCGCTGATCAGCCAGGCGATGTTCAGCAAATCAGGTGGCGAAAAATCTGCCGAACCCGGAGCTGCGCCGCAATGAGGCAGATGGCCTTGCGCCGCTTGATCCCGGCGGTTTCGCTTCTGTTATTGGCACCCCATCCAGCGGTTGCCGAACGCATCAAGAATCCCCTGGCGTTGTTCTCAGGTCTTGACAAGATCACTGGTGTGACGACCAATTTCGAGATCAAGGTGGGTGAAGAATTCAGCTTCGGCAACCTCATCGTCAAACCCATGGTATGTTTCAATCGCCCGGTAACTGAAGAGCCGAAGACCAATGGTTTCGTGCAGGTGGATGCAGTTGAGACTGATGGCCAACGCGTGAGGATTTTCTCAGGCTGGATGTTTGCTGAGAGTCCGGGGCTTAATGCCGTTGATCATCCGATATTTGATGTGTGGCTGACAGGCTGCCGCGATCCCGACGCGCCCCCGCCACCCGTTGAAGCAGCACCCAAGCCGCTGGAAGGCGAAGTGCCACAAGAAGACAGCGAGCAGGCGGCACCGACGCAGGATTAAGTTTTAGCGGTTTGCAAAGTTCAGGACCTGCAGCGGATTGTCATCTTGGGCAAAACTCGAAAAATCCGCATCTGCCTCAAGGGCTGGTTCAAGCAGTTTCTGAAAGTCAGGTTTGGCAATCGGGCGTGCGCCGAACTGTGTCAGATGGCTATTGACAAATTGTGCATCAAGCAATTTGAAACCACCAAATTTCAAGCGTGCCACAAGATGGACCAAGGCTACTTTGCTGGCGTCAGTGGCCTTGGAAAACATGCTTTCACCGAAAAACGCTGCACCGATTTTCACGCCATAGAGGCCACCCACCAGCTTGCCATCTTGCCAGGTTTCCACCGAATGGGCGCAATTCAGTTTATGCAACTGCGTATAAAGCGAAATGATCCTTTTGTTGATCCATGTCTCTTGGCGTGTGCTGGTTGTGGCAGCGCAGGCTGCAATGACTTCAGCAAATGCACTGTCGATACGAATTTCAAAATGTTGTTGCTTCACCCGCTTTTGCAGGGAGCGTGAGACATGAAATCCGTCCAGCGGAATAATGCCTCTTTCATCCGGCTCAATCCAATAGAGTGCAGGATCGTCGGCACTTTCTGCCATGGGAAATACACCAGCAGCATAGGCTTTGAGCAAAACTTGTGGCGTGATTGTCGACATTGCCTGAGGTCACGAAGCTGATGTACGGGCCAGATATTTTTCCAGCCAATGTATATCATAGTGGCCATCGATAATATCATTCTCGCGCAGCAATCGCTGGAACAGCGGGATGGTTGTGTCGACGCCCTCCACCACAAATTCTGACAGGGCGCGGCGCAATCGCATCAGGCATTCAGCCCGGGTTTTGCCGAACACGATGAGTTTGCCGATCAAGCTGTCATAGTAAGGCGGGATTCGGTAGCCAGAATAAAGCGCGCTATCAATGCGCACGCCAAGTCCACCGGGGAAATGCACAGCGTCAACACGGCCCGGCGAGGGCACGAAGGTTGCCGGGTTTTCGGCGTTGATACGGCATTCAATGGCATGACCGGAAAATTGTATGTCGGCCTGGGTCAGCGCCAGTTTGGCGCCTGATGCCACCCGGATTTGCTCTTGAACCAGATCAAGGCCAGTGATCATTTCGGTGACGGGATGCTCGACTTGCAGACGGGTATTCATTTCGATGAAGTAGAACTCATCATTTTCATAGAGGAACTCGATGGTGCCAACACCCTCGTAGGAAAGGTCGCGCATGGCTTTCGCCACGCGATTGCCGATGACATCACGCTGGCTGGCATTAAGGGCAGGGGAATGGGCCTCTTCCCAGATTTTCTGGTGGCGGCGTTGCAAGGAGCAATCGCGTTCGCCCAAATGCACGGCGTTTCCCTGACCGTCGCCCAATATTTGAATTTCGATATGGCGCGGCTTTTCCAGATATTTTTCGATATAGACTTCGCCATTGCCAAAAGCCGCCTTGGCTTCGGTCTGGGCCGTTGCCATGGCGATTTCAAGGTCATCGGCGCTGTGTGCCACTTTCATGCCGCGGCCACCACCACCCGCCGTGGCCTTGATAATCACGGGGTAGCCAATGTCCTTGGCAATCCTGCGGGCGTCATTGATCTCTGAAACGCCACCCTCCGAACCGGGGACAACCGGAATACCAAGTGACTTTGCCGTGCGCTTGGCTTCGATTTTGTCGCCCATGGTGCGGATGTTTTCAGCCGATGGGCCGATGAACTTGATGGAATGCTCTTTCAGAATGTCGGCAAAGCGGGCGTTTTCAGAGAGGAATCCATAGCCGGGATGCACAGCTTCGGCGCCAGTGATTTCGCAGGCGGCAACGATGGCCGGAATATTCAGATAACTGTCCTTGGCAGGCGGTGGCCCGATGCAGACACTTTCATCAGCCAGCTTGACGTGCATGGCATCGGCGTCGGCGGTGGAATGCACCGCAACAGTTTGGATGCCAAGCTCGCGGCAGGCACGCAGTACGCGAAGTGCGATTTCGCCGCGATTTGCGATAAGGATTTTTTCAAACATCGCTTATTCAATCACCATCAATACTTCACCAAATTCCACGGGCTGACCAGTCTCCAAAAGGATTTGCATGACTTTGCCTGAACGAGGCGCTGGTATCTGGTTCATGGTTTTCATGGCTTCGATGATCAACAGGGTTTGGCCTTGCTTGACGTTCGCGCCAACTGTCACAAAATTTGGCGTATCAGGCGATGGGGCCAAATAGGCGGTGCCGACCATGGGAGATTTTACGGCACCTGGGTTGTCGCCGGGAGACATTGCTTTGGCAGGAGCAGCCACAGCCGTTGCGATTTGTACTGGTGCAGCAACAGCAGGAGCCATGGCAGGAGCAGCTTGATAACTCGCTATCAAGGCGCGGGACACCCTGACACGGACACCCTTTTGTTCCAGTTCAATTTCACTGAGACCCGTGGAGTTGAGAATTTCAGCAAGATTGTCGATCAGGGTCAATTCTACAGAACGTGGAGCCGTCTTTGACGATGGAGTGTTGGCGGATTTTTTGGAAACTGTTTTTTTGGCGGGCATCGTCAGACTTTCTTTGACATATCAGCGGGTGGTTTTGGCTTGTGCGGCAAGAAGTGCAGCAAGGCCCTCAATGGCGAGTTCATAGCTCATGGGACCAAAACCGCAGATCACGCCATGGGAGGCTGGCGAAATGTAGCTGTGGTGGCGAAAGGGCTCTCTTTTGAAAACATTACTCAGGTGCACTTCGATTGCAGGAAGTGCCACAGCTTTAAGGGCATCATGAAGGGCAACCGAGGTGTGGGTGTAGGCGCCTGCATTGAGGATTATGCCCTTGGCCTTGTGTTGTGCCTCATGGATGGCCGAGATGATTTCGCCTTCGATATTGGATTGCCTGAAATCAATGGTGTGGCCGAGTGTCCTGGCCCGGGTCCGGCAGCTGGCTTCAATCTGGGCAAGTGTGGTGGAGCCATAGGTCTCGGGTTCGCGCGTGCCGAGCAGGTTCAAGTTTGGGCCATTCAGGATATAAATCATCGCCATGCCCTGCTTATAGGCTGGCGATGGGATGCAGTCCAATGGGCTTTGGCGGCATGGCGTTCAGCTGTGGATTATTTTGCCATCAGCAAAGCTTGCAGCCGCCATTGGCCCGCACCTTGGCGATTGCCGCTTGCAGGCCATCAAGCTGCAAATAGCCCGGCACCACCTGGTCATCAATGATGAAGGCCGGCGTGCCATTCAATTGCAGGGATTTTGCCAATTCGTAATTGG